>NZ_JASZYM010000009.1:0-298752 GCF_030317005.1 Variovorax sp. J22R115
CCCACGCTCGGTCGCCCTCACGCAGTTGCGCTTCGCTTCGCTTGCTGTGGCCAGCTCGCGGGAGGACTTGCACCTCCGGGATGGCGCCCATGCTGGGCGCACCATGAAAAAGGCCGCCTGAAGGCGGCCCGTATTGGTGGTACCCGAAGCTCAAGGCTTGGCCGGAGGTGTCTCTGCCTGCTTCTTGGCCGCTTCGGTCGCGGCATTGGCCGCGTCGAGTGCAGACTGTGCGCCCGGGGAAGGCGTTGCGGAAGCAGGCGCTGCCGGCGCGGGTGCTGGCGCCGCAGGCGGGGTGACTACGACGGGCGGGGGTGCGACCACGGCCGGCGGCTCTTCCTTCTTGCCGCATGCGGTCAGCGCGGCAGCGGCAATCAGCGAAGCAATCAATACAGACTTCTTCATTACAGGGCTCCTTTGGATGAAGGTCTCAAAGAAAAAATTCTAGACCTGCACCCTCCGCAGAATATGTATTGCGGTGCGATTCGCGGCATTGGCTTACAAGCCCAGGGTCGATGCCGGAAAGGCCGGCCGAGCATGCCGCAGGCATTCATCGAGGCGTTCCCGCAACGCGCGCCGGCCCTCGGGCTCGCTTCCACAGACTCCGCGACCATGATCGACGTCGATGCGATGCAGGAACCATGACGGTGTCCAGATCGCGCTCGGCACCTCCGGCAGGCCGGGTCCGTCGCAGGCGCGGCATTCGACAATGTGGCTCCACATGCGCCGCCAGTGAACAAAGCGTGCATGTTCGCGCTCGAAGACACCGAATCGCTGCGCCAGCAACACGAAGCGGCGCCCCGCCGCCGACCAGGCCTGAAGCGCATCGACGATGGCACGTTCGCCCAACGGCCAGTCGTCGAATTCAGGGTCGCTCAGGACGATTTCTCGCCAGTTCTGCCGCGCAGCGGCCGAAAGCGCCGTCTGCAGATGCGCGCGAAACGCATGGCGTCCATCGAATGGACCGTCGGGCAATTCGGCAGCGGGAAAGTCATTCGGCATGTACCCACCCCGCTTCACACCAATCGCTCAGGAGCGCCAGCGCGTCATCGCTCGCGCGCGCAAGATCGCGTGGCCCGAGCCCTCGCTGATCCGCGAGACGTCGCATGAGCTTGGCGTCGCGACCAGAGGCACGAAAGCTCTCGCCGTTGATGTAGAGATGCCGCTCGTCGTAGAGCATGCGCGTGCGGCGGTCGAGGGCGACGGCGTTCAGTTGGGATGGCGCTTCGCCCTGGTCGAACCAGACCGTCGGCTTGGGCTCGGTCATCGATTCGCCGAGCGCACGGTCGATGATGTCGCCGTCGCGCATGGCGGACAGCACGGCCTCGCGGGCAAAGGCCTGCAAGGCAGACGGCATCGCCGCGGGCGTGTCGAGCGCCGGCTGCGCCGGATCGCGATAGTGCACGGCGGCTTGTGCTGCCGCGTCCTCCACGGCTTCGGCCTGGGCCTCTGCGATACGTGCGAGCAGGTCCGCGCCGAGCGGCGCAGCGGCCGGGGAGCGAAGGCCGATGGAATAGGTCATGCAGTCATCGCCCTCTGCCACTCCATCGTGCGCGTAGCGCGGCGGCAGATAGAGCATGTCCCCGGCTTCGAGCACAAAGCTTTGCTCGGGCTCGAACTGCGCGAGGATCTTGAGCGGGACATGGGGCTGGAGGCGCAGATCGCGCTGCTTGCCGATCGACCAGCGTCGTCGCCCCTGCGCCTGCAGCAGGAACACGTCGTAACTGTCGAAATGCGCGCCGACGCCGCCGGTGTCGCTGGCGTAGCTGATCATCACGTCGTCGAGTCGGGCATCGGGAACAAATCGGAACTGCTGCAACAATTCGTGCACGCCTTGGTGATGCAGGTCGACCCCCTGAACCAGCAGCGTCCAGCCGGGTTGCTTGAGAGACGGCAGCGCGCGGCGCGCGAACGGGCCGTGCTTGAGCGTCCAGCCCGACTTGCCATGCCGGATGAGGCGAGATTCGACCTCCTCACGCGCCGCCAAGTCGAACAGTTCTGGTCGCGCAATCGGTGGCACCATCGCGGGCACGGCCTGGCGAACCAGCAGTGGCTTCTTTTGCCAGTGGCGGCGCATGAACTGTTGCGCGCTCAGTCCACCGAGCAAGGTCAAGGGTTGATCAATCTCCATGGGAGAATTCTGCAATGGAAATCTCTGAACAATGCGTGGTCGGCCTGACCTGGACGCTGAAAGACACGCTGGGCGAAGTCCTGGACGTGCTCGACGATCCCGTGGAATTTCTGGTCGGCGGCGACGATCTCTTCGAGGCCATCGAGGCCGCCCTCATGGGCCATGGCCCCGGCGCCCGGGTGCAACTTCAACTCGAACCCGAGCAGGCTTTCGGCGACTTCAACGACCAGTTGCTCTTTCTCGAGCCCCGCACCCTCTTCCCCGAAGGCACGGAGGAAGGCATGACTTTCGACGGCGCCGCGTTGCCGCAAGGCGTGAACCCGGATATGCCCAAGGATGTGCTCTACACGGTGAGTGAAATCTATCCGGATCATCTGGTGCTGGACGGCAACCACCCGCTGGCTGGCATCGCGATCCGGCTGGACATGACCGTGAAGTCGGTGCGCGAGGCGACTGAAGAAGAGATCGGGCGCGGCACGGCAGGCACGGGCTTTTTCAAGGTGCCGCCCACGGCGCCCGGCAACGACCTGCTGCACTGAATCCCTCCAACCTCGCATGAAAAAGCCGGGCATTGCCCGGCTTTTTCACCATTGCTGCGTCGCGATCAGAAGCGCGAAATCTGTCCGTTGTCTATGCGGACGCGATCGCCAATGCGCAGGTCGCCGGGGGTCGGCACGTCGAATGCGCGATAGCCGCCGTTGTCCGTCTGGATGGAGACGCGGAAGCTTTCATAGGCGCGCGGGCCGCTGCGATTGGCCTCGACGCTGTTGCCCAGCAAGGCACCGCCGACCACGCCCAGCGCGGTGGCCGCCGTGCGGCCGTTGCCGCTGCCGATCTGGTTGCCCAGCACACCGCCGAGCAAGCCGCCGGCGATTGCACCGCCGCCCGTCGTGGGGGTGCCCGCGGTCTGGCTGCGGATGACCTCGATGTTGGCCACGCGACCGTATTCGACGTAGGGCCCCTGCGCGACCGGCTGCACCGGCTGGTATGGATAGTGGGTCGTCTGATAGACCGGTGCTGGCGCCACGCAGGCGGTCAACGTGGCGAGGGCCAGAAGCGAAGCGGTGACGGAAAGCGAACGAATGGAGATTTTCATGATGTAGTTCCTCGAAACGGCACGGCCGATGCGCGCCCTGCATGTGGATCAACGCAGCGCAGGCGCGCGCGATGACCTTGAACACATGTTGAAACCTTCGACGCGCAACCGCGTCTGTGGTTCCATTCTTTACGCGTGGGCACGCCTTGTGCGCCGATGAAGGACCGGGCCTACAGCGGCGCCTTCACCAAGGCCTTTCAGTGCTTGCCGGTCGAACCGTAGCCGCCCTCGCCGCGCTCGCTGGGCGGGAACTCGGCCACGACATTGAATTGCGCCTGAACGACCGGAACGATCACCAGTTGGGCCAGCCGCTCCATTGGCTGCAGCACGAAAGGCGCGTCGCTGCGGTTCCACGCGCTGACCTTGAGCTCGCCCTGGTAGTCGCTGTCGATCAGGCCGACCAGGTTGCCGAGAACGATGCCGTGCTTATGGCCCAGCCCCGAGCGCGGCAGGATCATGGCCGCAAAGCCGGGATCGGCCAGATGGATAGCGATGCCCGTTCCCACCAGTTGCCATGCATTCGGTTCCAGCGTGATGGGCGCATCGAGACAGGCCCTCAGGTCCAGTCCGGCACTGCCGGGGGTTGCATAGGCCGGCAGTTGGTCCTGCATGCGGGGATCGAGGATTCGAACGTCGACTTTCACTGATTGCGCCTTTGGTATTGCGATGGCTGTTGATTCATGGGTGGAGCCCGGCCGGCAAACGGGCCGCGATCTCCGCGACCAGCTCGCGCGCCAGCGTGAGCTTGGGGGCGCGCGGCAGCTCCCGCACGCCCTTGGCATCGACCAGCAACAGGCTGTTGTGGTCCTGCCCGAAGGTGAGAGGCCCGATGTTGCCGACCAGGAGCGGAATGCCCTTGCGCTCGCGCTTGGCCTTGGCATGTTCCGCGAGGTTTTCGCTTTCGGCTGCGAAGCCCACGCAGAACAACTGACCGCCCTTGGCACGCGGGCCCTGGGCGACGGTCAGCAGGATGTCCTCGTTTTCGACGAACTGCAGCGCCGGCGGCTTGCCGGTGCCGTCCTTCTTGATCTTCTGCTCGCTGTGCGCGGCCGGGCGCCAGTCGGCAACGGCAGCCGTCGCGATGAAGATCGATGCGCTCTGGACCGAATGCAGCGTCGCTTCGAGCATCTGCTGCGCCGACAGCACGTCGACACGGCGCACGCCTCGCGGCGTCGGCAGGTGCACGGGTCCGGCCACCAGCGTGACTTCGGCGCCGGCATCGCGTGCGGCGCGTGCAACGGCAAAGCCCATCTTGCCGGACGAGTGGTTGGTGATGCCGCGGATCGGATCGAGCGCCTCGAAGGTCGGCCCCGCCGTCACGACCACGTGCTGGCCCGCCAGCACCTTGGGCTGGAACTGGGCAATGACTTCGTCCAGCAGCTGATCGGCTTCGAGCATGCGGCCGTCGCCCGTCTCGCCGCAGGCCTGCCAGCCATTGCCCACGCCCAGCACCCGGGCGCCGTCGGCATCGACCTGCCGCAGGTTCCGCTGCGTCGCCGGATGACTCCACATCTCGCGGTTCATGGCCGGGGCGATGAGCAAAGGCACACGGTCCACCGGCCGCGCCAGGCACATCAGGCTCAGGAGTTCGTCGGAGCGCCCCTGCACGAGCCGCGCGATGAAATCGGCGCTGGCAGGCGCAAGCACGATCGCATCGGCTTCGCGGCTCAGGTTGATGTGGGGCATGTTGTTGACCTCGCGCAAGTCCCATTGCGAGGTGTAGACCGGACGCCCGGACAGCGCCTGCATCGTCACCGGCGTGATGAACTGCATGGCCGCCTCGGTCATCACGACCTGTACGGTAGCGCCGGCCTTGACCAGCAGCCGGCAGAACTCCGCCGACTTGTAGCAGGCGATGCCCCCCGTGAGCCCCAAAACGATGTGTTTGCCGCCAAGTTCTTGCATGGCCGGCAGTGTAAAGGGGCAAGTGCCCCCACCTATAATCCCTATTTCCCACTTCCCGGACCTGCACGTTCGGAACTGGCATGACCAAATTCGTCTTCGTCACCGGTGGTGTGGTGTCTTCCCTGGGTAAGGGAATCGCCTCCGCCTCGCTCGCCGCCATCCTTGAGTCGCGCGGCCTCAAAGTCACCCTCATCAAGCTGGACCCCTACATCAACGTCGACCCCGGCACGATGTCCCCCTTCCAGCACGGCGAAGTCTTCGTCACCGACGACGGCGCCGAAACCGACCTCGATCTCGGCCACTACGAGCGCTTCATCACGACGCGCATGCGGCGCGCCAACAACTTCACGACCGGCCAGATCTACAAGTCCGTGCTCGAAAAGGAGCGCCGCGGCGACTACCTCGGCAAGACGGTGCAGGTGATCCCGCACATCACCAACGAGATCCAGGAATACGTCAAGCGCGGCGCCGGCATCGGCACGTCGCACGAAGTCGACGTGGCGATCGTCGAGATCGGCGGCACGGTCGGCGACATCGAGTCGCTGCCCTTCCTCGAAGCCGTGCGCCAGATGAGCTTGCGCATGGGCCCCAACAATTCGGCCTTTGTGCATCTGAGCTACGTGCCGTGGATCGCCGCGGCCGGAGAACTCAAGACCAAGCCGACACAGCACACGGCGCAGAAGCTGCGCGAGATCGGCATCCAGGCCGACGCCCTGCTGTGCCGCGCCGACCGGCCCATCCCCGACGACGAGCGCGCCAAGATCTCGCTCTTCTCCAACGTGCCCGAGTGGGGCGTGATCTCGATGTGGGACGTCGACACCATCTACAAGGTGCCGCGCATGCTGCACGAGCAAGGCCTCGACGGCCTGATCTGCGACAAGCTGCGCATCAACACGCCGCCGGCCAAGCTCACTCGCTGGGACGACCTGGTCTACGAGGTCGAACATCCGCAGAAGGAAGTGAGCATCGCGATGGTCGGCAAGTACGTCGACCTGTCCGACAGCTACAAGTCGCTGAACGAGGCACTGCGGCACGCCGGCATGAAGAACCACGCCCGCGTGAAGATCGAGTACATCGACTCCGAAACCATCACGCGCGAAGACGTCGCCCGGCTGGGCAAGTACGACGCGATCCTCGTTCCGGGCGGCTTCGGGCAGCGCGGCGTCGAAGGCAAGATCTCGGCGGCACGTTTCGCCCGCGAAACCAAGGTGCCGTACCTGGGCATTTGCCTCGGCATGCAAGTCGCAACCATCGAGTACGCCCGCAATGTGGCCGGCCTGAAGAATGCCAACAGCACCGAGTTCGACCCACAGACGCCCTGCCCCGTGATCGCGCTGATCACCGAGTGGAAGGACAGCGACGGCACGGTCAAGGTCCGCGACGAGAAGTCCGACCTCGGCGGCACGATGCGCCTCGGTGCGCAAAGCTCCGACGTGGCGCCAGGCACCCTGGCCCACAGCATCTACGGCGACGTCGTGACCGAACGGCACCGCCATCGCTACGAGGCCAATGTCAACTACCTCGACGAACTGCGCCGCGCGGGCCTGGTGATTTCGGCACTCACCCAGCGCGAGCACCTGACGGAAATCGTCGAACTGCCGCAGAGCGTGCACCCGTGGTTCATGGGTGTGCAGTTCCACCCTGAGTTCAAGTCGACGCCCTGGAGCGGCCATCCGTTGTTCAACGCGTTCATCAAGGCGGCGCTCGAGCATCAGAATGCGGACACGGACAAGAAGGCTTTGAAGGTGGTGGCATGAAGCTGTGCGGATTCGATATCGGGCTGGACAAGCCCTTCTTCCTGATCGCGGGTCCCTGCGTGGTCGAGTCCGAGCAGTTGCAGATGGACACGGCCGGCACGCTGAAGGAAATCACCTCCTCGCTCGGCATCCCCTTCATCTTCAAGAGCAGCTTCGACAAGGCCAACCGCTCGTCGGGCACCAGCTTTCGCGGCCCCGGCCGTGACAAGGGCCTGGACATCCTTGCCAAGGTCAAGCGCGAGTTGGGCCTGCCGGTGCTTACCGATGTGCACACCGAGGACGACATCACGGCAGCCGCCCAGGTGGTCGACGTGCTGCAAACGCCGGCCTTCCTCTGCCGGCAGACCGATTTCATCCGCGCGGTGGCGCAGTCGGGCAAGCCGGTCAACATCAAGAAGGGTCAGTTCCTCGCGCCGCACGACATGAAGAACGTGATCGACAAGGCGCGTGCGGCGGCCAAAGAAAAGGGTCTGCCGGAAGACAGCTTCATGGCCTGTGAACGCGGCGCGAGCTTCGGCTACAACAACCTCGTTTCCGACATGCGCTCGCTCGCGATCATGCGCGAGACGGGCGCGCCGGTGGTCTTCGACGCCACGCACTCGGTGCAGCTGCCCGGCGGCCAGGGCACGAGTTCCGGCGGCCAGCGCGAGATGGTGCCCGTGCTGTCGCGTGCCGCCGTCGCGGTGGGTGTGGCCGGCCTGTTCATGGAAACCCACCCTGACCCGGCCAAGGCGCTCAGCGACGGCCCCAACGCCGTGCCGCTCAAGCACATGAAGGCGCTGCTCGAGACGCTGCTCGCGCTCGACAGCGTCACCAAGAAAAACGCATTCCTAGAGGACATTTTTCAGCAATGACCAGTGCCTACATCATCGCCAACGTCGAAGTCACGAATCCGACGCAGTATGAGGAATACAAGAAGTGGTCCACCGAGGCCATGAAGGCGCACGGCGCCGAAGTCTGCGTGCGCGGCGGCAAGGTCGAAGTGCTCGAAGGCGACTGGAATCCCCAGCGTCTCGTGATCCTCAAGTTCCCGACCGTCGAGGCCGCGAAGAAATTCAACGACTCCCCCGAATACGGCAAGGCCCGCGCGTCACGCCAGGGCGCAGCGATCATGCGCATGATCGTGGTCGAAGGTGTCTAGCAGGCTCCCCCCCAACCAACAGCCCGGCGGAGCCGGTTCTGCGGTATCTCGCGAATGGGAGTGGCATGATTTGGATATTGAGTGATTACCAGGTTTTTTTCGGAGCAAGAGAACAATGAGTGCAATCGTTGACATCGTCGGGCGTGAAATCCTCGACAGCCGCGGCAACCCCACCGTCGAGTGCGACGTGCTGCTCGAATCGGGCACCATGGGCCGCGCGGCCGTTCCCTCGGGCGCATCGACCGGCTCGCGCGAAGCGATCGAACTGCGCGACGGCGACAAGAGCCGCTATCTCGGCAAGGGCGTCCTCAAGGCCGTCGAGAACATCAACACCGAGATCTCCGAGGCCGTGCTGGGTCTCGACGCCAGCGAGCAGGCGTTCCTCGACCGCACGCTGCTCGACCTCGACGGCACGGACAACAAGGCACGCCTGGGCGCCAACGCTACCCTGGCCGTGTCGATGGCCGTGGCTCGCGCTGCTGCCGAGGAATCGGGCCTGCCGCTGTACCGCTACTTCGGCGGCATGGGCGGCATGCAGCTGCCGGTGCCGATGATGAATGTCATCAATGGCGGCGCACACGCCAACAACAGCCTGGACCTGCAGGAATTCATGATCATCCCCGTGGGCGCGAAGAGCTTCCGCGAGGCCGTGCGCTATGGCGCCGAAGTGTTTCACGCGCTCAAGAAGATCCTGGGCGACCGCGGCATCAGCACCGCCGTGGGCGACGAAGGCGGCTTCGCACCGAGCGTCGAGAGCCACGAAGCCGCGATCCAGTTGATCCTCGAAGCCATCGACAAGGCCGGCTACACCGCCGGCGAACAGATCGCCCTGGGCCTGGACTGCGCCGCGAGCGAGTTCTACAAGGACGGCAAGTACGTGCTTTCCGGCGAGAACCTCAGCCTCACCGCCGAAAGCTGGACCGACATGCTCGCGACCTGGGTCGACAAGTACCCGATCATCAGCATCGAGGATGGCATGCACGAAGGCGACTGGGACGGCTGGAAGCACCTGACCGAGCGCCTCGGCAAGCGCGTGCAGTTGGTCGGCGACGACCTGTTCGTGACCAACACGAAGATCCTGCAGGAAGGCATCGACAAGGGCATCGCCAATTCGATCCTGATCAAGATCAACCAGATCGGCACACTGACCGAGACTTTCGCCGCCATCGAGATGGCCAAGCGCGCGGGATACACCGCCGTGATCAGCCACCGTTCGGGCGAGACCGAGGACAGCACCATCGCCGACATCGCCGTGGGCACCAACGCCGGTCAGATCAAGACCGGCTCGCTGTCGCGCTCGGACCGCATCGCCAAGTACAACCAACTCCTGCGCATCGAGGAAGACCTCGGCGACGTCGCGTCGTACCCGGGTCGCGCCGCTTTCTACAACCTGCGCTGATCTCCCCGGATCAGGCGCCATGCGATCACGCATCGTCCCGATCATCCTGGTCCTCCTGCTGCTGATCCTTCAGTGGCAGCTCTGGACCGGGCGCGGCAGCGTGCGCGAGGTCGCACAGCTGCAGGAGAAGCTGGCGGACCAGAAGGAAGCCAATTCCCGCGCCGCCTTGAACAACGAACGTCTCGCCAACGAGGTCAACGACCTCAAAGAGGGTCTGGAGATGGTCGAGGAACGTGCCCGGCAGGAGCTCGGCATGGTCAAGCCCAACGAAGTCTTCGTGCAGATCACGCGCTGAATGACTTCGATCTCGGCGGCCCCATGACGCCCGATCTCCCCGCTGGCTGCGTCATCGCGCTGCTCGGCGCCCACGGCACCGGAAAGACCGAACTCGCGAACGCGCTCGCAGCGCGGATCTTGCAGCGCGGCATCGTGGCCACCCTGGTGGCGGACGTCTCGCACGAATGGCGAGTGCGCGAGCGGCGCAGTCCGAACGCCGTCGAACTGGCGGCTATCGCCCGCGAACAGACCCGACTCATCGCATCCGCGGCCGAACAGGGGGTGGTCGTGGCCGACACGACGGCCCTGACGCCAGCGGTTCACAACGACATCCTCTTCAACGACGACGCGCTGTATGCGAATGCACTGACGGCACACCGCGGCTATGCGATCACGCTGCTCATGGCGCTCGACCTGCCGAGCAGCATCGAGGAGGAGCAACGCGACCGGGTAGACGCATCGTTGCGCGCAGCCTTCGCCCGCTCGGGAACGCCCTACTCCGTGATCCATGGACGTGGCTCGGAGCGACTCGCCAGTGCATGGAACGCCATCAACGCGAGCGCGGAAGCCGCGGGAAATGCGTCGAGCAGGGGCCGCATCGGCGGCGACCAACGGCCCTGGTTCTGGCCATGCGACAAATGTTCCGATCCCGCGTGCGAGCACAGGCTGTTCAGCGACTTGGTGGCCCGGCGCCCTTAGTGCATAAGACACCACAAGACCCCATGGCAAGTCCATCGCTACTCAAACTCAAAGTCCAGATAGCGGCTTTCCTGGCCGTGACATGCTTCGTATGCGCGTCGGCACGAGCCGCACCGGCCACCGTGACCGTCGAGAACCAGACGCGCCCCACCGCTTGCGCCGAGGAGGACAACGTGTCCATGACCCTCAGCGGCCGGAATATTGCCCGCTTCCGGGTCGAAGCACTGCAACCAATCTACCTGGCCGACATCAAGGCCGACATCACCGCGCCCGACTTTTCCAACTGCAACTTCGACGGCGGCGCGCATCCCACGGACCCGAGCTACCCCTTCAAGCCGCGCCGCGTCGTATTCCACGACGGCAAGGATTGGATGATCGTCGGCATCACGCTGCCCAGCTTCTGGCGGCCGCACCGGGTGCCGGTGCGTGTCGGCAAGCGAGTGGAGGATGACATCCATCTGCTGCAGGTCTATGCGAAGAAGCCCGGTGCCAAGCCGCTCGAAGCGCTGGTGATGTATCCGGCCGACGGCTACTGGCGCCTCAAACCGCTCCCGCCGGCGCGCTTCGGTGACGGCGTCTACGGCTCGTCCTTCCTGATGGGGCGGGTCGAGACGGACGGCCGGCCGGTGGTCAACATCGCATCGATCGACGTCAGTACGAGGCCACTCGCCTTCCACGTTCGCTTCGTCGGCGGCGGCCGTGCCGACGTGAAGGTCGCGGAGATCAGCGAGAAACGCACTGCGCTCGATGTGTCCCTGAAGCCGCCGACGCGCGGCGACCAGCCCTTCGCGATGCTGCGCTCGATGTACGTGACCGCCGACAACGCGGACATGAGCGCGGTGAGCTGGCGGGCGACACCCACTTCGGCTCTGCAGACGCGGGAGCTGCCTTCGGTCTCCACGCTCGAGGCGGCACAGGTCCGCTTCGGCCGCACAGTGCCTTCGCGCCACAACACCAGCGCACCGGACATCCGGTTCAGCGCCTTCGAGGCCGGGACGAGACGCTCCGCGCCCCAGCCATGAAGGTTGAACCGCCCTACTGCACCACCGCCGTACCCGGCATCTGATCCCCCGGCGCGGTAAATATCTGCGCGGCATCGACCGCATCGAAGCGGTACTGCTTGCCGCAGAAGTCGCAACCGACCTCGATGTCGCCACGCTCGGCAAGGATGCTCTCCGCTTCTTCCACGCCAAGCCCACGGATCATGTTCGCGACCCGCGTGCGCCCGCAGGTGCATGCGAAATGCGGTCCCAGCAAGCCGGCCTGCGGCTCGAAGCGCAGCAGTTTCTCTTCCCAGAAAAGACGACGCAGGATGGTGTCCACATCCAGTGTCAGGAGTTCGTCGCGCGTCAGGCTCGAGGCAAGAATGGAAATGCGGTTGTAGTCCTCGTTGCGGCCGATCTCGTCCTCGTTGGACTGGTCATGATCGCTGCGGGATGTGCCTTCGAGGTTGGCTTCACCCTTGACCGGCAGGCGCTGGATCAGGAGGCCTGCAGCCACCTTGTCGTCGGCCGCAAGGACCAGCGTCGTATCGAGCTGCTCGCTTTGCAGCATGTAGTGCTGCAACACGTCGCTGAGCTTGTCGAGCTTTTCGCCGCGGTCGCCGAACAGCGGCACCACGCCCTGGTACGGCTGCTGGCCCGGGAGCTTGTCCTTGGGGTCGAGCGTGATCGCGCAGCGGCCCTTGTTCTTGACGTTGACCATGTCGGGCAGACGCGCATCGGCGGCGAGCTCACCCACCACCTTGGCGGTGGCGCGCAGGCTCAGATCGGGCTTCACTTCGGCGACCGCGATCTTGACCGGGCCGTCGCCAAAGATCTGAAGGATGAGCGCGCCGTTGAACTTGATGTTGGCCTGCATCAGCGTGGCCGCGGCCGTCATCTCGCCCAGCAACTCTGCCACCGGGGCCGGATAGGCGCCGGTGCCTGTATTGGACGCACGGCGCGCCAGGATTTCCTGCCAGGCATCGGTCAGTCGCACGATCATGCCGCGCACAGGCAGGCCGTCGAACAGGAACTTGTGCAACTCGCTCAATTGAGACTCTCTCTCCCGCCCCTTCAGGCGATTTTCTTGAGGCCTTTCGCGAAGCGACGGCCGTTTTCCACATAGTGCTCGGCGCCATGCCGCAGCTTCGCGGCGGCGGCATCGTCGAGCGTGCGCACCACCTTCGCCGGCGATCCGATGATGAGCGAGTTGTCAGGAAACTCCTTGCCCTCGGTCACGACGCTGCCGGCGCCAACGATGGAATTGCGGCCGATCTTCGCGTTATTCAAGATCACCGCCTGGATGCCGATGAGCGAGTTGTCACCGATCGTGCAGCCGTGCAGCATGACCTGATGGCCGATCGTCACGTTGTCGCCGATGGTCAGCGGGCAGCCGGGGTCGGAATGGAGCATCGACAGATCCTGCACGTTGCTGTTGCGCCCGAGGCGCATCGCCTCGTTGTCGCCCCGCAGCACCGCGCCGAACCAGACGCTCGCGTTCTCGGCGAGCACCACGTTGCCCATGACCTGAGCGCTATCGGCGACCCATGCGCCTTCGCCGAGTTGGGGTGCCACGCCGTCGAGTTCGTAAAGGGCCATCGCGATGTCTCCAGAGGTCGAAAACTAGAATTGTAGGGATGCACCCCCGCCTTGGCGCCCTGGCCGCACTGCGCCTCACCGATCCCGACCTCAAGGTGGCCGCGACGCACGCCACGGTCGCGCAATCCATCCTGCACCCGATGCCCACGGAGCCCATCCGCACGGAAGGCGACGAAGCCGGCGTCCCTGGCCGCCCCGAGCGTCCGCTGCGCGTCTCCGCCACCGAAGTCGAGAAGCGCTCGCCGTTCACGACGGAAGGCCGCGCCGCGCTGATCCATTCGATCTGCCATATCGAGTTCAATGCGATCAACCTCGCCCTGGACGCGGCCTGGCGCTTCGACGGCATGCCCGAGGCCTACTACCGCGACTGGCTGCGCGTGGCCGACGAGGAGGCCCAGCACTTCATGCTGCTGCACGACCATCTTCGTGGCATGGGCTGGAGCTACGGCGATTTCACCGGCCATGACGGCCTGTGGAACATGTGCGAGAAGACCAAGGACGACGTGGTCGCCCGCATGGCCTTGGTGCCTCGCACCCTCGAAGCGCGCGGTCTGGACGCGACGCCGCTGATCCAGGCCAAGCTGCGCCGCGTGAACACGCCGGACGCGCTGGCCGCTTGCGCGATCCTCGACATCATCCTGCGCGACGAAGTCGGACATGTGGCTATCGGCAACCGCTGGTACCGCTGGCTGTGCGAGCGCCAGGGCCTCGACCCGATCGCACACTACCGCGTGCTGTACCGGCGGCACGAGGCGCCGCGCCTGAAGGCTCCATTCAATCTGGAGGCCCGTGCGCGGGCCGGCTTCACGAACGAAGAGTTGCAGGCCTTAACGGCTCATTCCCGCGGGGAAAACTGACGCCGCGACACCACCATCTTCGGCGAGAAACGCTGCAGCACATCACCGTGCTGGTTCTTCGTCTCGCAACGCATCACGACCATCCCGCGCTCCGGCTTCGAGCGCGACGGGATCACCTCCACCACTTCGCTCTCGACGCGCAGCACGTCTCCCGGCCGGGTCGGCTTGGGCCAGTGGATCTCGCCGCCCGAGCCGATCACGCCATCGGCCAGCGGCATGCCACTGGTCACGAGCAGCCGCATCGTGATCGCCGCCGTATGCCAGCCGCTCGCCGCCAGACCCTGGAAGAAAGTGTTCTTGGCGGCTTCCGGATCCAGATGGAAAGGCTGCGGATCGAAGCGCTGCGCGAACTCGATGATCTGTGCCTCATCGAGCGCGTGCGATTCGCTGACGAAGCGATCGCCGGGCTCTAGGTCTTCGAGATAGAGGTTTGGCTGGAAGGTCCCTGGTTCTGTCATGTCGATCTCCTCGGCCCTGTCAGTCACCCTTGATGCCTGCGGCTCGCACGATGCGGCCGTTGCTTTCGTATTCGCTCGCGATCTCGTTCGCGAATTCTTCGGCGCGACCACCGGTGGGCACGTTGTCGGTCGACTGCAACTTCGCTCGCAGATCGGGGCTGGCCAGGGCCTTGTTGATCTCGACGTTGTACTTCTCGATCAGGATCGACGGCGTCCCGGCCGGAGCGAACACGCCGAAGAGAGATGAAACGTTGGCCGCGGGATAGCCCAACTCCGACAGCGTCGCCACCTTCGGCAGGTTGTCGAGCCGCTTCGGCGCGCCGACTGCCAGAGGACGCAGCTTCCCGGCCGTGATCTGCGCGGCGACAGTTGGCCCTGCATTGGTCGAGAGAATCTCGAACTGCCCGCCGATCGCGTCGTTGAGCTGCTGGCCTCCCCCCTTGTAGGGGATGTGCGTGATGTCCACCTTTGCGGTTGCGCGAAGTTGTTCGAGCACCACGTGGCCCAGCGAGGCCTGGCCCGATGTCGCCCAACGCACTGCACCCGGCCTTGCCCTCGCGTCGTCGAGCAATGACTGGAAATCGCGAGTCCCGGTCGCCGGCGTTGCCAGCAGCAACACCGGCGAATACATGACGCTGACCACTGGAGCGATGTCCTTCAGCGGATCGAAAGGCGACTTGCCGAGATGGGGATTCAGCACCAACGGACTGATGGCGGAGAAGCCCAGCGTCGCGCCGTCGGGCGTGGCCTTGGCGACGGCGTCCATGCCGATCGTCCCGCTCGCGCCCGCCTTGTTCTCGACCCCGACCGTGCTGCCCAGCTGGGCAGAGAGTTTGTCGGCCAGTGCGCGGGCAATCACGTCACTGACGCCGCCCGCGGGATAGGCCACGACGAGGCGAATCGTTTTCGGTATGACCTGCGCCTGTGAGACGCCGGCGGACAGTGCAAGACCCAGCGCAAGCGCAATGCGGTGCACGGGAAAATTGAAAGACATCGATGCAACTCCTTTCTTGTCAGCCGCGCGGATGGTGCTGCGCATGCAGCTGCTTCAGCCGCTCGCGCGCGACGTGCGTGTAGATGGTGGTGGTGGAAATGTCCGCGTGGCCCAGCAGCAGTTGCACCGCGCGCAAGTCCGCGCCATGGTTGAGCAGGTGCGTCGCGAACGCATGGCGGAGCGTGTGCGGCGACAGCGGCACATGAATGCTGGCCGCCAGCGCGTTCTTCTTCACGATGACCCAGAACATCGCGCGCGTCATCCCCGCGCCGCGATTCGTGACGAAGAGGTCGGCGGTCTGCTGACCATCCAGGATCACGGGACGCGACTCGTGCAAGTAGCGGTCGATCCAGCGCCGAGCCTCGCCTCCGAAAGGCACCAGGCGCTCCTTGCTCCCCTTGCCGAGCACGCGCAGCACGCCATCGTTCAGGCTCATCTCGAACACCTTGAGTTCGACCAGTTCGCTGACGCGAAGCCCGCTCGCGTACATCAGCTCGAGCATGGCGCGGTCGCGCAGGCCCAGCGGCGTATCGACATCCGGCGCGGCGAGCAGGTCGTCGACCTGCTTCTCCGACAGGGTCTTGATCGCTCGCGGCATCTGCCGGGCCGGCGCCAGCCGCAGGCTCGGGTCGGCGGCGATGCGCTGTTCGCGCAGAGCCCATCGGTAGTAGCGCTTGAAAACGGTGAGCCGCCGGTTGGCCGAGGTCGCCTTGCCCTTGTCGGAAAGACGCACGCCCATGTAGGCCTGCAGGTCGTTCTCCTGGGCGGCGTCGAGCACCTTGCCGCGCTCGGCTTTCATCCAATGGGCGAACAGTTCGAGATCGCGGCGATAGGCGGCCAGCGTGTTCTTCGACAGACCGTCCTCGAGCCACAGGGCGTCGATGAAGTCGTCGATTTCGGGCGTTTCGGTGGGCGTTTCGGTGGCCGCGGTCATGCGATGCAAGATAACAAAAAGAAAAAGCCGCCCAGGAGGGGCGGCTTCGAGCGGGAGTGCCGTGATCAGTCGAGCTTGAGCTTCTGCTTGGCCACGACCTGCTTGTAGACCTCGTACTCGGCCTTGATCTGCGCCGCGAACTGCTCGGGCGTGTTCGCCACGACGAGCGAGCCAGTGTCCTCGATGCGCTTGCGCACGGCCGGGTCCTCGACGGACTTCTTGACGCCAGCGTTGATCTTGTCGACCACTTCCTTCGGCAGCCCCTTCGGGCCGAGGATGCCGTAGTAGGCCATGCGGTTCACCGGTTCCAGGCCGACTTCCTTGAAGGTCGGCACGTTGGGCAGCGCGGCGAGGCGCTGGGGCGCCGACACCACGATCGGCACCAGCTTGCCGGTCTGGATGAAGGGCAGCGCCGACGGGATGTTGTCGAACATGATCGGCACCTGTCCAGCCACGACGTCGTTCAGCGCGGGGCCTGCACCGCGATACGGAATGTGGGTGACGAACGTGTTGGTGAGGCTCTTGTAGAGCTCCATCAGCAGATGCCCGATGCCGCCCGTGCCCGAGGTCGCGTACGAATATTTGCCCGGGTTTTTCTTCAGCTCGGCGATGAATTCGGCGTAGTTCTTGGCCGGGAAACTCGGGTGCACCGCGATGATGTTGGGCGTGGCGGCGATGTTGACGATCGGCGTGAAATCGTTGATCGGGTCGTACGGCGTCTTCGGGTTGATCGCCGGATTGGCTGCCGTGCTCGACACTGTCGCGACGCCCAGCTTGTAGCCGTCCGGCGTGGCCCGGGCCGTTTCGGCCGCGCCGACGATGCCACCGCCGCCCGCCCTGTTGATGACCACCACGGGCTGGCCCAGCGTCTTGCCCAGCGGTTCGGCGATCACGCGCGCCACGATGTCGGTGGTGCCGCCCGGTGCGAACGGCACCGAAAGTTCGATGGGCTTGTTCGGGTAACCCTGCGCCCAGCTGGACCCTGCGAGCGCGAACAGCGCGGCTGCGCTGGCAAACGCATTCCATTGACGACGTTGCATTTGGATAGCCCTCCTTGGGCCAATAAACGAAAGCCCGGATGCTAACGGGTCGCTCGTCCGTCTACGTCGTGGATTACCCATGCCGCGCGGCGGATATCCTCGAACGGTGAACTATGCGCAGTTGCTCTTCCCCGACTTCTCCCTCATCGCCTGCGGCTGGCTTCTATGCCGCTATACGGCACTTGACCGCCGCGTGTGGAACCAGGTCGAAAGCCTGGTCTACTACTTTCTCTTTCCGGTGCTCCTGTTCCATTCGATCGTGCGCAGCCCGCTCGACTTCGGGGCTACGTCCAACCTGCTGACCGCGGGCGTGGGCGTCGGGCTCAGCGGCATCGCGCTGGCCTACGCCCTGCCCTTTCTGCCGGCAATCGGCGCGCACATCGATCGTCGCGACCACGCGGCCAGCGCGCAGATCGCCTTTCGCTTCAATTCGTTCATCTGCCTCGCCCTTGCCGACCGCGTGGCGGGGCCGGAGGGCCTGCTCATGATCGCGGTGCTCATCGGGGTGTGCGTGCCGATGTTCAACATCGCGGCCGTCTGGCCGATGACCCGGCACGCGCAGACCGGCTTCGTGCGGCAGCTCGCGCGCAACCCGCTGATCATCGCCACCGTGACCGGCCTGATCGCCAACGTGCTGGGCCTCGGCGTGCCCACCTGGCTCGAACCGACGCTCACCCGCATCGGCGCGGCATCGCTCGCGCTGGGGCTGATGGCGGCCGGCGCGGGCATGCAGTTCGCGACGCTCGCGCAAGGCAAGGTGCTGGCGGTATCGGTCCTGGCCATACGGCATCTGGTGCTGCCGCTGATCGGCTGGGGGCTCGCGATCGTGCTGAAGCTGGACCCGGCCCAGGCGGCGGTGCTGATGACCTTTTCTGCCGTGCCCACCGCGTCGAGCGCCTACGTGCTGGCGGCGCGCATGGGTTACAACGGCGCCTATGTGGCGGGGCTTGTGACACTGTCGACGCTGCTGGGCGTCCTGAGCCTGCCCTTTGCCCTCGCGCTGACACGCTAGTGGGCCACCTTCGCGGCTACCATCTCCCGATGCGCCGCTACCTCCTGGCCGTTGTCGCAGCATCATCGCTGGCGGGCGTGGCGCACGCGCAAGAATACACCCGCTACCAGGGTGGCTGGAACGGCCCCTTCCTGTTCTACGTGGTGCAGCAGGACACGGGCGCGCAAGGACCACCGGAGGTCTATTCGGGCGTGCTGCAGATCGACTTCGACGGCCGGGTGAATGGCAGTGTCCCTGAAGCCACCTGCAGCCTGATGGGGTCGAGCATGGACTACGTGTCGCCCGCGAATGCCTCGCTCGAGCTCACCGTGAGCGGCTGCAAGGACACACGCTTCAACGGCCACTTCAGCGGCAAGCTGATCAACAACCCCACATTGAAATACGCCTCGCTTCGCCTGAGCTCGATGCGCTCGCTGGACTCGGGGACGGCCCAGATCTCAGCCATCATCCGGCACTGAAGGCCAGCGCCCACTCGACGTGCTCGCGCACCAGCGCGCTCGGGTGCTCGCGGCGGGAGGCCAGGGCCGCGCGCGCGCTGTCATCCCCGGCGCGCAGCGCATTGCCGAGCGCGACGGCCACGTTGCGCAGCCATCGCTCGTGACCGATGCGCCGGATCGGACTGCCCTCGGTGTAGCGCAGAAAGTCTTCCTCGCTCCAGGCGAAGAGTTCGCTCAACTGACGCCCGGTAAGGCCGTCGCGCGCATCGAAGTCGGGCAGCGCGCTTTTCTTGGCGAACTTGTTCCAGGGACAGATCAACTGGCAGTCGTCGCACCCATAGATGCGGTTGGCCATCAGCGACCGCAGTTCGACGGGGATCGCCCCCGCATGTTCGATCGTCAGGTACGAAATGCAGCGTCGCGCGTCAAGGCGGTACGGCGCGATGATGGCCTGTGTCGGGCACACGTCGATGCAGGCACTGCAACTGCCGCAATGGGGCGTGACCGGTTGGCTCGGCGGCAACGCCATGTCGACGTAGATCTCGCCGAGGAAGAACATCGAGCCGGCTTCGCGGTCCAGCACCAGCGTGTGTTTGCCGCGCCAGCCTTGGCCGCTGCGCGACGCGAGTTCGGCCTCCAGCACGGGCGCGGAGTCGGTGAAGGCGCGGTGACCGAAGGGTCCGACCTCGCCGGCAATGCGATCCGCCAGTTTGGAGAGGCGCGAGCGAAGGACCTTGTGATAGTCCCGGCCACGCGCGTAGAGCGACACGATGCCCTCGTCCGGCCGCCGAAGGCGTGAGAACTCGATCGCCTGCCAATCGTCGGGCGTGGCCCGTGGAAGGTAGTCCATGCGGGCCGTGATCACCGACACGGTGCCGGGCACCAGTTCCGCCGGCCGCGCGCGCCGCGTGCCGTGGGCGGCCATGTAATGCATGTCACCATGGAATCCCTCGGCCAGCCACTGCATCAGCCCCGGCTCGGCACTCGAGAGGTCGACACCCGCGACCCCGATTTGGGAGAATCCGAGTTCCCGGGCCAAAGCCCGAATCCGAATCACGAGTTGATGTCTGCCGATCACCTGCCGATTGTAGAAACGCACAGCGCCACCTTGGTCTGGCGCACCGAAGACGACACGGACGCGTTGGCATGCGCCCTCGCGCAGTCGCCGGCGCTGCGCGACGCCTTCATCTCGCTGCAAGGCGACCTGGGCGCGGGCAAGACGACCTTCGTGCGCCACCTGCTGCGCGCACTCGGCATCACGGGCCGCATCAAGAGCCCGACCTACGCGGTCGTGGAGCCGCACGAGGCGCCCGACGGGCTCGCCATCTTCCATTTCGACTTCTATCGCTTCAGCGATCCACGCGAATGGGAGGATGCCGGCTTCCGTGACATCTTTGCCGGACCAGGGGTCAAGTTGGCGGAATGGCCCGAAAACGCCGCGGGGCGCATTCCGCTTGCGGACCTCGCTATTAAAATCGAAGCAATGACCGACGACACCCGCACAGTGACCCTTCGCGCGCACACGCAGCGCGGCAGCCGGTTGCTTGCCGACGCCGCATGAGGGCGAGCGGACTGAAGCGACGTGCGCTGCTGCAAGGCGGCAGCATTGCCTTGCTGCTGGGCATCCACGAGATCGCCCAGGGCGCGACCATCGTCGCGGTCCGCGTCTGGCCCGCATCCGACTACACACGCGTGACCATCGAATCCGATGGCCGGCTGAACTCGCAGCAGCTGGTGGTCGGCAGTCCACCGCGGCTGGCGGTGGACATCAACGGCATCGACCTCAATCCCGCGCTGCGCGAGCTGGTCGGCAAGATCAAGCCTGACGACCCGTACATCAACGGCCTGCGTGTCGGGCAGTTCGCGCCGGGCGTCGTGCGCATCGTCTTCGACCTCAAGCAGGCGGTGGCGCCGCAGGTGTTCTCGCTGGCGCCGGTCGCGGCCTACAAGGACAGGCTCGTGCTGGACCTCTATCCGCAGCAGGCAGCCGATCCGCTGGAGTCACTGATCGCCGAGCGCCTGCGCGACGCGCCGAAAACCGCGGTGGCCGGCGCCGCCCCCTCTTCCGGCGACACACCTGCGCCCTCGCGACCCGGCGCCGAGGCCGCTGACCCGCTCGGCGACCTGATGGCGCAGCAGTCCACCCGTGCGGCACCGCCGGTTTCAGTCACGCAGGCCAATCGCCCGTCGGCACCCGTCGGCCCACTGCCGATTCCCATGCCGCCGCCGGCCGTCAGCGCGCCTCCCCCACCGGCCACTTCCGGGCGCGGCGTCGCCACGGCGAGCCAGACCGACCGCATCATCATCGTCGCGCTGGATCCGGGCCACGGCGGCGAGGACCCCGGCGCCATGGGCCCGAACGGCACGCGCGAGAAGGACATCGTCCTGCAGATCGCCCATCGGCTGCGCGAACGCATCAACGCGAGCAGCGTCAACGGCAACCCGATGCGCGCCTTTCTCACACGCGACGCAGACTTCTTCGTGCCGCTCGGCGTGCGCGTGCAGAAGGCGCGCCGCGTGCAGGCCGACCTGTTCGTGAGCATCCACGCCGACGCCTTCACCACCCCCGAGGCGAAAGGCGCCAGCGTGTTTGCGCTGAGCCAGGGTGGCGCATCGAGCAGTGCCGCGCGCTGGCTCGCCAACAAGGAAAACCAGGCCGACAAGGTCGGCGGCGTGAACGTGGGCAATCACGAGGCGCAGGTGCAGCGCGCACTGCTCGACATGAGCACCACTGCGCAGATCAACGACAGCCTCAAGCTGGGCGGCGCGATGCTGGGCGAGATCCGCGGCATCGGCGCACGCCTGCACAAGGCGCAGGTCGAACAGGCCGGCTTCGCGGTGCTCAAGGCGCCGGATATCCCGAGCGTGCTGGTCGAGACGGCCTTCATCAGCAACCCCGAGGAAGAGGCCAAGCTGCGCAGCACGGCCTACCAGGAAGATCTGGCGGATGCATTGATGCGGGGGATTCAACGCTACTTTGCGCAGAATCCGCCGCTGGCGCGCAGCCGGCAGCTGTAAGTCTGTCCGGTAGTCTCGGCGCGAACCTCTCCCCCTCTCACAGCCAGCGCCGCACGCGCTGCTGGTAGGCGGCGTACTCCGCCCCGAACAGCAAGGACAGCGCGCGCTCCTCGCTGGCAATCTGGAACCGTTGGATGTAGAGAGCGAACAGGGGCAACACGGCCAGCGCGAGAAGATCCCAGAGGAAGACCGCCCACGCCAGCAAGTCCAGCAGCAGCCCGAGGTACATCGGGTTGCGCGTCAAGCGGTAGACCCCGCGGGTGACAAGGGCGGATGCCATGTCGGGCGTGAACGGGTTCATCGTGGTTCTCGACTGGTGAAAAGCCCGCATCCCAGCCACGCTGAAGGCCACACCCGCCGCGGCGACCACGATGGCGAAAGTGGCGCGCCACGCGAAAGGGGCCTCCACATCCGGCGGTAGCAGCGATACCAGCCACATCAACAAGGCGGCGGCCAGCGCGACAAGCGGAGGGGGAATCCGATGCTCCAGCACATTCATGAGCGGCCTCTTTGGAAATGGCGGGAACCATCTTGCTCCACGCGCGCCGCGCCTGGCAAAGGGTTCTCTCGCGGCCGCACTCCTTGCGTAGCGGACCTACTCGGCCTCGATTCCCGCGGCTTTCACGATGCGCCCCCACTTCTGCGATTCGCCGGCCTGGAACTTCGCGAGTTCTTCCGGCGAGGTCGTGAATACCTCGGTCCCGGTCGGCTCGTAAAACGCAGCCTTGGCCGCCTCGCTCTTGGCTGCCTTGACCAGCAACTCGTTCAGACGCTTGACGACCGCGGGCGGCGTCTTTGCCGGTGCGTACGCGGCGAACCAGTAGCCCATCTCGTAGCCTTTGACGCCGGCCTCCGAGATCGTCGGCACATCGGGCGCCAGCGGCGAGCGCGTGGCACTTGAAACACCCAGCGCACGCAGCTTGCCGGACTTGACTTGCGGCAGGCCGGTCGCGGTGTCAGTGATCATCATGTTGATCTGGCCGCCGAGCAGGTCCGTCACCGCGAGCGTGTTGCTCTTGTAGGGCACGTGCAGCAGCTTGATGTCGGCCATCTGCTGCAGCAGCTCGCCCGCCATGCGGCTCGACGAACTGCCGCTTCCGAAGCTGTACTTGCCCGGCTCTTTCTTCGCGAGCGCTACGAATTCCGCAACTGTCTTGGCGGGGAAAGAGGGGTTGACCACCATGATCTGGCCGCCCTTGCCCAGCGCGGCGATCGGCGCGTAATCCTTCACCGGGTCGTAGGGCAGCTTCTTGAAGAGGTGCTCGTTGGCCGCGTGCGTGGTGTTGGTGGTGATCAGCACGGTGTAGCCGTCGGCCGGCGCCTTGGCCACCTGCTGCGAGGCGATGAAGCCGCTGGCGCCGGCCTTGTTGTCGATCACCACCGGCTGCTTCGTCTCAGCTGTCACGCCGTTGCCGAGCGCGCGGGCGATCTGGTCGGTTGCCGTGCCTGCGGCAAAGGGCACCACGAACGTGATGGGTTTGTCGGGGAAGGCTTGTGCCTGGGAAAGCAGCGGGACGATGGCCAGTGCAGCGGCGAGCACCGTGAAGGGAAAGCGTTTCATTGTTTGTCTCCGGAAAGGTTGGGAAATACGAACTCAATATTCATCACTGCCGGCAAGCAGCGAAACCAATTCATGCGGAACGCGGATCCGCAGATCGAGCAGAAGAAAGGACAACGCTTTGCCATGCGCATCGAGGTTCAGCGCATCGTTCACGCCGCCGTCGAGCACGCCGTCGAGCACGAAGTTCATCGCGTGCAGCCTGGGCAGCAGATAGCGCTGCACGCCAGCAGGTGCGCGATGTCGAAACTGGGCAGCCACCGCCTCGGGCGCGACCTGCTCCACCAGCATCGGATAGAGCGCCGGATGCCATGCGATGACGCTGATGTTGGAGCGATCGCCCTTGTCGCCCGTGCGGCCATGCGCGGCGCGGTAGAGCGGGATGTCGATGGTCGTGTTCATGCGGGCGTCTCCTCGTCGATCCTTGCGAAGCTCACGGGCACGGCTTCGCGCGGCAGCAGGCAAGAGATCGTGTTGAGCCGCGGCGTGAGCGCGGTCCGCACGCCGCCGCCTCCCGCCGGGCCACAGGTGTAAAGCGCCATGACTTCGCGCGCGAGGCGTTCGGCCTGCGCGCGGTCCTCGTGCGTCGCTGCAACCCGCAGCCGGATGTCGCGCAAGCCCGCATCGGGCGTCGCCGCGAGCGTGCGGCCCGCGTCGTCTCCCAGCACGCTGACGGCACCAATGAGATCGACGCGCAGCGCCAGGTCGACCAGGCGCTTCTTCAGCACATCGGCGGCCAGCCTCGCACGCGCTTCGGCCCGCGGCCCGGCATAGGAGATCTCGCCTTCGGCCAGCCAGCCCCCCTCATGGCAGACGTTGACCTTGTAGTGCGTCGGCCGCGCATGCCCACGCACACCCGACACCGCCACACGGTCCGCGCCGAGTCCGTGGACTTCCGCATCGGAGATGTCGGCGACCACATCAGGCGTCAGATAGGCGGCCGGATCGTGCACTTCATAGAGCAGTTGCTCCTTGACTGTCGCCTCCGTCACGAGGCCGCCCGTGCCGTCCGCCTTGCCGATGGTGCAGCAGCCGTCGGCATCGATCTCCGCAATCGGAAAGCCGACCGCCTCCAGACCCGGCACCTCCTTGTAGCCGGGGTCGGCAAAGTAGCCGCCACAGACCTGCGCGCCGCATTCGAGAAGATGGCCTGCCATGGTCGCGCGGCCGAGCCGTTCCCAGTCGTCGCTGCGCCAGCCGAAATGCGACATGGCCGGACCGACAGTGAGCGAGGGATCGGCCACGCGCCCGCAGACCACGATCTGCGCACCCGCATCGAGCGCCGCGGCGATCGGCTCGGCGCCGATGTAGGCGTTGGCACTGACAACGCGGATGTTGTCCATCTCCGCGCCGAGCTGCTTCCGCAGCAGCGCAAGTTGCGCCGGCGCGGAAAGGTCGTCGCCCTCCACCACCGCGATGTGCGGCGCCGCCGCGCCCAGTTCGCGCGCCATGCGCCCGATATGCCGCGCGGCGGCGCGCGGATTGGCAGCGCCGAAGTTGCTGACGATCCGGATGCCGTGCGCCAGGCAGCGCGCCAGCACCGGTCGCAGCATCGCATCGAGGAGGGGCTCGTAGCCCGCTTCAGGGTCGGCGCGGCGGCGTAGTTGCGCGAGCGCCAGCGTGCGCTCGGCCAGGGTTTCGAAGATCAGGAATGCGCGTTGGGCTGCGGGGCCGTTCTGCAGCCGGGCGATGAGCGTATCGACCACCGGACCGGCTGCGTCCGTGCGGTCACCGGAAAAGCCGGCGGCGCAGCCGATGAGGAGCGCGGGGCGGTCGATGGAGTTCATGGGTGCACTCTAGACCCGGCGCCTTCATCCGTAAAATCGAAAGTTCGGATCGATTAATCCATATTTCGGATCAATGCATTGAAGACTCCCGATCTTTCGACGCGGCAGTTGCGCGCGTTCCTGGCGCTGGCCGACCAGTGCAACTTCACGCGGGCAGCGCAGAGCTGCCATCTCTCCCAACCCGCGTTCAGCGCGGTGATACGCGGCCTCGAGGACGCGCTGGGCACGCGGCTGTTCGACCGCGACACCCGCAGCGTGCAGCTGACACCCGAGGGCCGCTTGTTCGAAGGCTCGGCACGTCGCCTGCTGGACGACATGGGCGGCGCGATCAGGGACCTCGCCGACCACGTCGAGCGGCGCAAGGGCCGTGTGCGAGTCGCCGCCCTGCCGTCGCTCGCGGCCGGTTGGCTGCCGACGATCCTCGCGGAATTCCAGCGCGCATGGCCCGGAATCACCCTCGAGTTGCACGATGCGCTGTCGGACGCCTGCATCGCGCAGCTGCGCGGTGGACAGGCGGATTTCGCGCTGGCTTCATCGGAGGCTGGAACCGCATCGGCCAGCGACCTGCTCGCACGGAAGCTGTGCAGCGACCGGTTTCACCTGGTCTGCCGCGCGGACCATCCGCTGGCAACGGAACCGCGCCTGACGATGAAAAAGCTCGCGCCGTGGCCCTTCATCCAGATGGCGCGCAACAGCAGCGTGCGCCAGTCGCTCGACGCCGCGTTGCACCCGCTGAGGCTCAACGCGACTTTCGAGGTGGAGCATCTCGCCACGGTCATGGGGCTGGTCGAAGCGGGCCTGGGCATCAGCGCGGTGCCGGCGCTGACGCTGTTTCACTTTCGCCGCGAGACGCTGGTGACCCGACCGTTGCCGCTGCCGGCGCTGAAGCGCACGGTGTACCTCGTGCGCCGTCGCGAAGGCAGCCTCTCGGTGGCCGCACAAACGCTTCACGACCTGATCATTGCCCGGCTGGGCGCGCTTCAGCTGGATTGATCACAGCTTGTAGGTCGACAGCAAGATGCTCGTCTCGCTGTTCGATATGCCGGGGATCAAGCGGATCGCGGTCAGCACCCGGTCGAAGGCCTCGAGCGAATCGGCGCGCAGTTCGGCGATCAGGTCCCAACGCCCGTTCGTGGTGTGGAGCGTCACGACATTGGCGTGACCTCGCAGCGCGCGTCGAACCTCCGCGCCGTGCGGCCCATCGACCTCGATGCTCATCATGGCCCGGATGCGATGGGGCTCCGCGTCCGGTCGAAGTCGCACGGTGTAGCCGACGATGGTTCCGTCGCTCTCCAGCTTGCTGATCCGGTTCTGAACGGTGGCGCGCGCCACACGGAGCTTCTGGGCCAGGGCCACCACGGACATGCGGGCGTCGTCGCGCAGCAGGGCGATGAGTTGGCGGTCGGTGTCGTCCATCTGTCAATTTGCCATATCCAGTCGACACAATGTAAACATCAACGTCATTTTTGACAAGGTGAATGGTTCATCTTGGCACCTCCGGCTGGAACAATGAACCCATGCCGCAGTCAGCGGTGCAGCCCTCAGGAGAACCCACACGATGTCGCGTTTCCTCTCGATCCAGGCCCCTTCCGCAATCGTCATGATCCGGCCGCACGGCTTCACGCCCAACCCGGAGACCGCCGCCGACAACGCATTCCAGAGCCGGGCCGAACAGGAGTCCGCGCAAGCCGTCGCCCGCTCTGCTTACCGCGAGGTGACTGCTGCGGCCGAGCGCCTGGAAGCCGAAGGGGTGCGGGTGCATCTTTTCGAGGATCGCGGCGAGCGCGACACACCGGATTCGGTCTTCCCAAACAACTGGTTCTCCACGCACCCGGGCGGCCACGTCGCGCTCTACCCGATGTACTGCGAGAACCGCCGCCGCGAGCGCCGTCCGGACGTCATCGAGATGCTCAAGTCCGAGTACCGCGTGCAGGAAGTCATCGACTACTCCGGCCTGGAGCATGACGGCCTCTTCCTCGAAGGCACCGGCGCGATGGTGTTCGACCATATGGCGCGCGTCGCCTATGTCGCGCGCTCCCATCGTGCAGACCCCGTCGCGCTGGAGCGCTTCAGCACGCATTTCAATTTCGAGCCGATGGCGTTCGACTCGGCCGATCCGAGCGGGCGGCCGGTCTATCACACCAACGTGCTGATGTGCGTCGCGACCGAATTCGCGATGGTGGGCCTCGACCTCGTCTCCGATGCCCGCCGCGCGAATGAAGTGCGCGCACGGCTCGAAGAATCGGGACGCGATGTCATCGCATTGAGCCCGCATCAGATCGCCAACTTCGCGGGCAATGCGATCGAGTTGTCCGGTCGCGACGGTCGCATCCTCGCACTCTCGCAGCGCGCGTTCGACAGCCTCACGGCACAGCAGAAAGCGGTCATCGAACGGTCGGCGCGGCTGGTTCCGCTCGCGGTGCCGACGATCGAGATGGCCGGCGGATCGGTGCGCTGCATGATCGCGGGCATTCATCTTTCGCGGAGGCATCTCGATTAGCGCAAGCCGTGGTCGTGCACTGCGGGTCGCTGCAGTCGCGCACGGGGCGACCGCCCTTTCGGGCAATACACCGGGGCCGTCTCCTACATTCCGGCGCAGCGTTCTCCACAGAATGAATCCACCAATCACTGAAAGGTGGACATCATGAAGACAAGACTTTGGATATCGGCAGCGGCTGCTGCTTGCGTTCTTACTTTGGCCGGCTGCGCAAGCGGCCCCAACCAGAACCTCGGGACCGCGGGTGGGGCGGTGGGCGGCGCGCTGATCGGCAACGCCATCGGCGGCAACACGGCCAGTACAGTCGGTGGCGCGGCTGTTGGTGGTCTGATCGGCAACCAAGTGGGCCGTAGCGTCGACGAGCGCAATCAGCGCAACTACTACCCGAGCAATAGCTACTACCCGAACAACGGTCCGCGCTACTGAGCAGCGAGCAAGCACGAACCGCTGGTTGGAGAACACAAAGGGCGCGCCTTCGGGCGCGCTTTTTCATGGCGAGTGCGTGATCGTATAAACGCGGCATGAGACAAGACATTCTTCGATCCTTCATCGCCACTTGGGTCATCGTGCTGAGTGCATGCAGCGCAATCCCCGACAAGCCGTCCCCGCAAGTTGCAAGCGCTTCGCCCATCACGTCGCCATGCCCCAAGGGCGTCCCCGCCGACACGCGGTGCTACAGCGGCCAGGACGGCGCAGGCGCCTTCTACTGGATCGCCATTCCTGCCGAGTGGAACCGGGTGCTCGTGATGCACGCACATGGCGGCCCCGAGTTGGGTGCTCCCTCCATGGCACGCGCCACCGAAGACTTGCAACGATGGGCCGTCACCCTGAAGGCAGGCTTCGCGTGGGCAGGATCGACGTACCGGCGCGGCGGCTATGGCGTCACGATGGCTGCCGAAGACACCGAGCGACTGCGTGCCTTGTTCGTCCAGACCTTCGGCGCACCGCGGCGCACCTTGCTGCACGGACAAAGCTACGGGGCGGGCGTCGCCGCGAAAGCGGCCGAGCTGTACGCGACGGTCGACGGGCGCAAGGGCCCGTACGACGGATTGCTACTTACCAGCGGCGTACTCGGCGGCGGCACGCAAGCCTACGACTACCGGCTGGACTTGCGTGTGGTCTACCAATTCGTCTGCAACAACCATCCCTTGCCCAGCGAGCCTGCGTACCCGCTGTGGCAAGGGCTTCCGCGTGAATCGAAACTCACGTCCGCGGAACTGCTGCGCCGCATCGACGCCTGCACCGGCGTGCGCATGTCCGCAGAAGATCGGACGGCGCAACAGCGCGCAAATCTCGCCACGCTCCTCGACACCGTCCGCATCCCCGAACGTTCACTCGTAGGCAACATGAATTGGGCGACCTTTCTGTTCCGCGACGTGGTGCAGGAGCGACTCGATGGCGGCAACCCCTTCGGCAACATCGGCGTGAAGTACAGCGGCTCGCGCGACGACGCTGCACTCAATGCCGGTGTGCTGCGTTACCCTGCCGACCTTGCCGCAGTGAGCAAGCTGGCCGCTGATAGCAATCCGACCGGCCGCGTGAACATCCCGACGCTCGGGCTTCACGCCATCGACGATCCGACTGCCTTCGTCGAGCTCGAATCGGTCTACCGCGATGTGCGGGAGCGCGCGGGCACGGCGGACTTGCTGGTGCAGACCTTCAGCCGCGAATCCGAACACAGCTACCTGAGCGATGCCGAATACCCGACGCTGTTCGCCGCTCTGCTCGACTGGATCGACAACGGCCGCAAGCCGACAACGGAAGGCATCGCTGCCCGCTGCAAAGACATCGAAGCGCGCTTCGGAGGCGGGTGCCATTTCGATCCCACCTATGTTCCGCAACCGCTGACGGTGCGCGTGCCGCCCCGGCAGCGGCCGTAGTGTGGCGACTCAGTGCGCCGACGACGCGCCGCGGGCGCGCCAGGCGCCGTAGATCGCGATCAGGCCCGGCACCAGGATCAGCGCCCAGATGATCTTCTCGAGGTGCTCCTTCACGAGCGGAAGGTTGCCGAAGAAGTAGCCGACGGTGCAAAGGCCCACCACCCATATCAACGCACCCACGACGTTGAAAAGAGTGAATTTGCCCCGGTTCATCTCGGCCACGCCCGCCACGAAGGGCGCGAAGGTGCGGATGAACGGCATGAAGCGCGCCAGGATGATGGTGACGCCACCGAAGCGCTCATAGAACGCATGGGCCTGGTCGAAGGCCTTGCGGTTGAAGAATCGCGAGTTCTCCCACTGGAAGACCTTGGGGCCGAAATAGCGGCCGATGCTGAAGTTGCACTGATCGCCCAGTACCGCAGCCACCAGCAGGATCGGCACCGCCAGTCCGAAGCTCATCAGCCCCGCGCCGCACAGCGCGCCGACGATGAACAGCAACGAATCGCCCGGCAGGAAAGGCATGACGACCAGCCCGGTCTCGACGAACACGATCAGGAACAGCAGCCCGTACACCCATGGCCCATAGGCAATGACGAAGGCTTCGAGGTGCTTGTCGATATGCAGGACGAAGTCGATGAGAAAGCTGATGATTTCCATGGCGCGCATTATCGCGACAGGGGCGGAAGCCCCCTTCTAGAATGTTCGCGTGAGCGCCCTTCCCTCTTCCATCGATCCGGCCGCACGCCGCCCCATCCGCGAACTTCCTGACGAGCTCATCAGCCAGATCGCGGCCGGCGAGGTGGTGGAACGGCCCGCGTCCGTGGTGCGCGAGTTGCTCGACAACGCGCTCGACGCCGGTGCGCGCCAGATCACGGTGCGGCTTTCTGCCGGCGGTGTGCGCCTGATCTCTGTCGAGGACGATGGACAAGGCCTGCCGCGCGACGAACTGCCGCTGGCCCTGCGCCGCCATGCCACCAGCAAGATCGCCAGTCTCAACGACCTCGAGACGGTCGGCACGATGGGTTTTCGAGGCGAAGCACTCGCAGCCATCAATGCCATTGCGGAGCTGAGCATCCTCTCGCGCTTCGCCGGCGCCGACAACGCCTTCATGCTCGATGGCCGCACCGGCGAGTTGCGCCCCGTGGCCCGCGCGATCGGAACGACCGTCGAAGTGCGCGAACTCTTTTTTGCGACGCCTGCGCGCCGCAAGTTCCTCAAGACCGACGCAACCGAGTTGGCGCATTGCATCGAGTCGGTGCGCCGTCATGCCCTCGCGCGGCCCGAAGTCGGCTTTTCGATCTGGCATGAAGGCAAGCTGGTCGAACAGTGGCGCGCTGCGGCCGCACGCGATCAACGGCTTGGCGACACGCTCGGCGACGACTTCGTGACGCACAGCGTTGCGGTCGAGCACGTCGCCGGCCCGGTGCGCGTCACGGGCCGCGCCGGCATTCCCGATGCGGCGCGTTCGCGGGCCGACCAGCAGTTCTTCTACGTCAATGGCCGTTTCGTGCGCGACAAGGTACTCGCACACGCCGTTCGCAGCGCTTACGAGGACGTTCTGCACGGCCAGCGCCAGCCGGTCTACGCGCTGTATTTGGAGATCGATCCCGCGCGTGTCGACGTCAACGTGCATCCGACCAAGATCGAAGTGCGATTCCGCGACGGGCGTGAAGTGCACCAGGCGGTACGCCACGCCATCGAGGATGCACTCGCCGCGCCCCGCGCCGGCGACGCCACCGCCGCGCCGGCCGAGCCTTTCTTCAAGCCGCGCATGCTTCCGGCATCGGCGTCGTGGACGCAACCCGCGATGCCATTCGCCGCGGAGCGTGGCCTCGGCGATGCCGCTGCCATGTGGCCCGCCTACCGGCAGGAAAAGCCTGCGGACACCCCAGCGGTCGCAAGCACCTCCTGGGTCGCACCTGCGGCGCCGGCTGCACGACAGGAAGCCGCCCCGCCCACCGAATCCGAAGCCTGGCCTCTCGGCCGCGCACTGGCCCAGTTGCAGGGCATCTACATCCTGGCCGAGAACAACCAGGGTCTGGTGATCGTGGACATGCACGCGGCGCACGAACGCATCGTGTACGAGCGCCTCAAGACCCAGCTGGACGGCGCCTCGATCGCCAGTCAGCCACTGCTGATCCCCGCCACCTTTGCCGCCACGCCGCAGGAAGTGGCGACTGCCGAGGCCTGCGCGGCGGTGCTGCCATCGCTCGGCCTCGAGATCACGCCCTTCTCGCCACGCACCCTGGCGGTGCGCGCCGTGCCAGGCACTCTGGCTGACGGCGACCCGGTCGAGCTCGCGCGCAGCGTGCTCGCCGAACTTGCCCATCACGACGCCAGTACCGTCGTGCAGCGCGCCCAGAACGAACTGCTCTCCACCATGGCCTGCCATGGCGCGGTGCGAGCCAACCGCAAGCTCACGCTCGACGAAATGAACGCGTTGCTGCGCCAGATGGAGGCGACCGAGCGCTCCGACCAGTGCAATCATGGCCGTCCGACATGGCGCCAGCTTTCGGTGCGCGAGCTGGACTCGCTGTTCATGCGCGGGCGTTAGGCCGCTACTTTTCCTTCGCTTACAAACTGTCGGCCAGGACGCTTTTTAGGCTTGCCGGCTGCGAAATTCCGCGCATTTGACGGTGCTTGAGGCCCAAACCGAGGGTTTTCATGGGTCATCGAGCGACCGGGCACGCGCGTTGCATGAGGTCTTTCGTTGAACTTTCCGGCCTCTCGCCTGTCCTTCAGCCTTCATGAAATCCTGGACCCTCTTCGCATCCGCCACCGCCCTGGTCGCCCTGCTGGCGGGTGGTTGTTCCACCCTCGACGAGCGTCAGCGCGAGTGGATCTTCCAACCCAGCGACCGAAGCTGGGGCAATTCGGAAGCCATGAGCCAGGGAATGGACGACGTCTGGATCGATTTCAAGTCACCGCTCACGGGAGAGCCCGCGCGGCTGCACGGCCTGTGGCTCGGCGGCGCACCCGAATCACCCGATACGCCTGTTCTGCTTTACCTGCATGGTGCACGGTACAACGTGGCCGGCTCCGCACCCAGAATGCGCCGGATGCACGAATTGGGCTTCGCGGTGCTGGCGATCGACTACCGCGGCTTCGGCAAGAGCTCCAAGGGATTGCCCTCTGAAGACTCGGCCCGAGAGGATGCGTATGCCGCATGGACCTGGCTGGCAGCGAAGCACCCCCAGCAACCGCGCTACATCTTCGGCCATTCGCTCGGCGGCGCTATCGGGATCGACCTGGCATCCCGCGTGAACGACGAGAGCGGCACCATCGTCGAAAGCACCTTCACCTCGATCGCCGACGTGGTGGGCAGCTTCAAGTGGGGCTGGCTGCCCTTCAGCCCCTTCATCACGCAACGCTTCGAAGCCATTAGCAAGGTCAAGGACATCGGCGCGCCGCTGCTCGTGGTGCATGGCGCGGCGGACAGCCTGATCAACCCGACGCTGGGCCGCAAGCTGTATGACGCGGCGACCGTGCCCAAGCTGTTCGTGCTCGTCGAAGGCGGATCGCATCACAACACCAATTCGATCGGCCAGGCGCAGTACCGCGCAGCCCTCTCGCAGCTTTTTCGCATGAAGGAGCCGCCCACCGAGATGGCCGCTGGCGCCGAAACGGCTGCAGCAACTGCACCACCCGCGCTGCCCGACATCACCTCGCACCGTCAAGCCCGCCTGTCCGGACAGGCGATCTGACGCGCCGCGGGCGGTCCGTTCACCGGCTTTGTTAACCTCGGGCGCATGCCGCCCTCTGTCGTACCGGCCCTTTCGCAAACCGTGCCGCGTGCTTCAGGCACGTCGGCGGCACAGCCTTCGCCGCGCTACGTCGCACTGGCCGGACCCACAGCATCCGGCAAGACCGCTGCCGCACTGGCCATCGCCCGCGCGCGGCCCATCGAGATCGTCAGCGTCGATTCGGCGCTGGTCTACCGCGGCATGAACATCGGCACCGCCAAGCCCACGCCTGACGAACTCGCCGAAGTCCCGCATCACCTCATCGACATCCGCGATCCGCGCGAGGCCTACAGCGCCGCCGCATTCGTACAGGACGCCAAGCGGCTGATCGGCGAGATCAGCGCGCGCGGCCGGCTGCCGCTGCTGGTGGGCGGCACGATGCTCTATTTCAAGGCGCTGGCCGACGGCATCGACGCCATGCCGGCAGCCGACCCCGAAGTGCGCAGGCAACTCGAAGCCGACGCCGCCGCACTGGGCTGGCCCGCGATGCACGCACGCCTCGCGGAAGTCGATGCCGTCACCGCCTTGCGCCTGGCGCCCAACGACAGCCAGCGTATCCAGCGCGCACTCGAAGTCTGGCACAGCAGCGGACAGCCGCTTTCGAGCTTTCACGCGGCGGGCTCCGCCGACGGTGGCTGGCAGGCCACCGCGCTCCTGTCCCTGGAACCCACCGACCGGGCATGGCTGCATGAACGCATCGCCGCGCGCTTCGACGCGATGCTGTCGTCCGGCTTCATCGCCGAGGTGCAGGCCCTGCGCGCACGAGGCGACCTGGTCGCGGATTTGCCGTCGATGCGCTGCGTCGGCTACCGCCAGACCTGGGAAGCGCTCGACGGCGAATGGCCCATTGCCGAGTTGCGCGAGCGCGGCATCGCGGCCACGCGCCAACTCGCGAAACGCCAGATCACGTGGCTGCGCAGCATGCCGCAGCGCAAGGTGATCGCAGCGGAGGCCCCCGACGCCATCGAGCAGGTCGTGCGGCAGGTCGTCGACATCGCATGACGCTGCGCATCACGGATCTGGGCAAGCACTACGGCGAGGTGCCGGTGTTCGAACACGTGTCGCTCGACGTCGCGACCGGCGAATTCGTCGCGATCGTCGGTGAATCGGGCGTGGGCAAATCGACGCTGCTCAACTGCATGGCCGGGCTCGACAGCTGGAATTCCGGCACCGTCATTCACGACGGCGTCGATATCGGTGCGCTCGACGCCGAGGCACGAGCGCTTTGGCGCCGCGAGCACGTGGGCTTCGTGTTCCAGGCTTTTCATGTGCTGCCGCATCTGGATGTCGCGCAGAACGTCGGGCTGCCCTTGATGCTGCTGGGCCAGCGTGGTCCGGCCAGCGATACGCGCGTGACGCAGATGCTCGACGCTGTCGGCCTTGCCGGATTGGGCGAGCGCCTTCCGCAGGAACTCAGCGGAGGCCAGTTGCAGCGCGTGGCCATTGCGCGCGCCCTGGTGCACCGCCCGTCACTGCTGCTGGCCGACGAGCCGACCGGCAACCTCGACCCGACCACCGCCGCCCGCGTCATGGATGTGCTGATCGCGCAGACGCGCGAACATGGCGCCTCGCTGGTGCTGGTCACGCATTCGGAAGCGGCCGCGGCGCGTGCCGACCGGGTGCTGCACTTGAGCGCCGACGGAATCAGCGCCTAGGCAGATCCCGCGAGGAGCGCAGCAAAGCGCCCCAGGTCGACGTTGCCGCCGCTGATGATCACGCCCACGCGCGCCCCGCGAATTGCATCGCCTGCGGCGCAGGCAGCCGCGAACGCGAGGCACCCCGTGGGCTCGACCACCATCTTCATGCGCTCGGCGAAGAAGCGCATCGCATCGACGAGTTGCGCATCGCTCACGGTCACGATGTCGTTCACGTCGCGCCGGATGATGCCGAAGGTGTATTCGCCCAGGTGCTGGGTCTGCGCGCCGTCGGCAATGGTCTTCGGCGTATCGATGTGGACGATGCGGCCCGCGCGCAGCGACTGCAGGCCGTCGTTGCCGGCTTCGGGCTCGACACCGTAGATCCGGCAGTCGGGCGACAGGGCGCGGGCCGACAGTGCCGAACCGCTCGTCAAGCCACCTCCGCCGAGGCAGACGTAGAGCACGTCGAGCGCGCCGACGTCCTCGATCAGTTCCTTCACCGCCGTGCCCTGCCCCGCGATCACGTCGGGATGGTCGTAGGGCGGGATCAGCGTCATGCCGCGCTCGCCGGCCAAACGGCGCGTCAGCGCTTCGCGGTCTTCGGTGAAACGGTCGTACTGCACGACCTCGGCGCCGTAACCCCGCGTGGCGGCGAGCTTGGCCGCAGGCGCGTCGTTGGGCATCACGATCACCGCCGGCATGCCGAGGATGCCGGCCGCGAGCGCGATGGCCTGCGCATGGTTGCCCGATGAAAAGGCGATCACGCCGGCCTTGCGCTGCGCCGCATCGAATTTCGACAGCGCATTGAACGCACCGCGAAACTTGAAGGCGCCCATGCGCTGGAAGTTCTCGCACTTGAAGAAGAACTGCGCACCCCAGCGGGCGTCCGCGGTTCGCGAGCGCAGCACCGGTGTACGGTGGGCATGGCCTTCGAGCCGCGCGGCCGCGGCGATCACGTCGTCGTAGGTGGGAAGTGTCTGCATGACGGGGAGCTTACCCCGCACCCCAAAAAATTTGGAACGCCTTGTCGAAATGTCCGCTTGCATACCGTCATTGCTGTGAGCGATCCTGCTCGATGTTCTTCTCTCTTCGCGGAGGTTCCATGCAATACATGTTGATGTTCTACCAGCCCCAGTCCGAATTCGACCAGCGGGACGAAGCGGCCGCGCAGGCCTACCGGGCGGGCTGGATGGCGTACGTCAGTGCGGCGCGCCAGTCCGGCATCGTGCAGAACGGCCATGGCCTGCACCCGCCGATGACCGGCACCACGCTGCGCGTGCGCGGCGACAAGCGCCAGGTGCAGGACGGCCCCTTTGCCGACACCAAGGAGCAACTCGGCGGCTACTTCGTCATCGACGTGACGGACCTCGACACCGCCCTCGAATGGGCGGCCCGCGCGCCCTGCGCCAGCACGGGGGGCGTGGAAGTCCGGCCGGTCTTCAGCACGCCCGACATGTGACCGGCCCGGCGGTTCAGGAGGCACGCGCGGCCGCGGAGAAGGCCGCGCGCCAGTCGTATGGGCGGCTGGTGGCCATTCTCTCGGCGCGCACGCGCGACATCGCGGCATCGGAAGATGCGCTCGCCGATGCCTTCGCCCGCGCGCTCGAGCGATGGCCGGCCGACGGCGTGCCCGAGCGGCCCGAAGCGTGGCTGCTGAGCGTCGCGCGAAACCGCACCCTGGACGCCTGGCGCCACAGCCGCGTGCAGGACGAGGCTGCCCAGACCCTGCTGCTCCTGGCCGAGGAAGTCGGCGCCGATGCCACCGGCGGCGATGCCGTACCGGACGAACGACTGCGCCTGCTCTTCGTCTGCGCGCACCCTGCCATCGATGCGGCGGCGCGCGCACCGCTGATGCTGCAGACGGTGTTGGGGCTGGACGCCGCCCGCATGGCCGGCGCCTTCCTCATTGCGCCGGCCACGCTCGGGCAGCGGCTGGTCCGGGCCAAGGCGCGCATCCGCGCGGCGGGCATCCCTTTTGAATTTCCGCGCGCCGGCGATCTGCCGCAACGGCTGCAGGACGTGCTGGACGGCATCTACGCCGCCTATGGCACCGGCTGGGACGAGGTCGACGGCGCCGATGCCACCCAGCGCGGCCTCACCGCGGAGGCCATCGACCTGTGTCGCATCCTGTGCAGCCTGATGCCGGACGAACCCGAGCCGCTGGGCCTGCTCGCGCTGATGTTCTTCTGTGAGAGCCGTGCAGCGGCGCGGCGCAGCGACACAGGGGCCTACGTGCCGCTCGATGAACAAGACGTCCTGCGTTGGGACACACCCCTGCGCGAACAGGCCGAGCGGGCGCTGCAGCATGCCGCGGACATGAATGCCGCCGGCGCCTATCAGATGGAAGCAGCCATCCAGTCGGCCCACTGTGCGCGGCGCCTCGGTGCGCAAGTACCTCCGCACGCGGTGCTCGCGCTCTACGACGGATTGATCTCACTGCGCCCGAGCACCGGTGCAAGAGTGGGCCGCGCCTGCGCGCTCGCAACGGCCGACGGGCCGACCGAAGGCCTGCGTGCGCTCGACACCTTCGCGCCGGACGAAATCGCCAACTACCAGCCCTATTGGGCCGCGCGTGCCTACCTGCTAGGTCGCACCGGCGACCCTGTCGCTGCCCGGCAGGCCTACGCTCGCGCAGCGGGCCTCAGCACCAGCCCGGCCGTGCGCGCCTATCTCGCCTTGGCATCCAGCCGGCTTTGACCGGCGTGCGCATCGCGCAGAATGAGGCAGCATGCGCTCGCTGCTTTCAACCTTTTCCTGGCAAGAGCTGCGCCACCATCCGTGGCGCAACGCGGCGGCGGTCGTCGCCGTGATGCTGGGCGTGGCGTTGGCTTTTTCGGTGCAGCTCATCAATGCCTCGGCGCTCGACGAGTTCTCCAGTGCGGTGCGTTCGGTCAACGGCCAGCCCGATCTTGAGCTGCGCGCCGCGCAAGGGAGCTTCGACGAGGCGGTGTTCGCTCAAGTGGCGCAGCATCCGCAAGTGACGCTGGCGAGCCCGGTGCTGGAAGTGCAGAGCCTGACGATCGCGGGCGAGCGCCGCTTGCCGCTGCGCGTGGTCGGCGTCGATGCGCTGGTGCTCCCTTCGATCGCGCCGGCGCTGATGCCTCGGCCCGCCGAGGGCGGCGACCGGCTGGCACTGCTGGCGCCGGGCCACGTGTTTCTCAACGCCGCCGCACGCAAGGCGCTGGGCGATTCCGCGACCACCATGCAGTTGCGCGTCGGCACGCAATGGCAAACGCTCAGCGTCGCCGGCCAGGTCGCGGCCGGCGGTGCCGGGCTCGCCGTGATGGACATCGGCGCGGCGCAGGACCTGTTCGAGCGTGGCGGCCGGCTCACGCGCATCGACCTGCGCCTCGCGCCAGGTGCCGATCGCGCGGCCTTCATCCAATCGCTGCGGCAATCGCCCGGCTGGCCGGCGGGCATCCAGATCGCCGAGCCGGGCGACGCTGCGCAGCGGGTGAGCAACCTGTCGCGAGCCTACCGGGTCAACCTGACGGTTCTCGCGCTGGTGGCCCTGTTCACGGGGGCCTTCCTGGTGTTCTCCGTGCTGGCTCTGAGCGTGGCCAAGCGCGCGCAGCAGTTCGCGCTGCTGGGCGTGCTTGGTGTCACCCCGCGCGAGCGGCTGCGGCTGGTGCTGGCCGAATCCATCGCACTCGGACTGATCGGCAGCATGGCTGGCATCGCGCTGGGCACTGCGCTGGCGCAGTTCGCGCTGCAGGTGCTGGGCGGCGATCTCGGCGGCGGCTACTTCGAAGGCGTGGCGCCGACCTTGCGATGGAGCACGGGCGCGGCAGTGCTTTATGGCGCGCTGGGCGTGCTCGCTGCAGGCGTCGGCGGCTGGTGGCCCGCCCGGGCGGCCCAAGCCCTGCCGGAAGCCCAGACGCTGAAAGGCCTGGGTGCCGCGCCCGCGCGCGGCAGCGCGCATGGCATTGCTCTGCTGTTGATCGCGGCCGGCGTGGCCCTGGCGATGGCGCCGGCGGTGTACGGCATCCCGATCGCGGCCTATCTCTCCGTCGGCTTCCTGCTGGTCGGCGGCATCGCGGCGCTGCCGTGGCTCATCGCCCTGCTGTATGACCGCCTCGCACCCCTGTTCGCGCGACGCGTGCTGCCGCTGCTGGCCATCGAGCGCGCGCGACGCATGCGGGGGACAGCGGCAGTGGCGGTCAGCGGCGTGGTCGCGAGCCTCAGCCTCGCCGTCGCGCTGACCGTCATGGTCGCGAGCTTTCGCGAGTCGGTCACGCGCTGGCTGGATGTGGTCTTGCCGGCCGATCTCTACGTGCGCAGCGCAGCCGGCGGAAGTTCGATCAGCGAGCAGGCGGCCTTCTCGCCGACCTTCGTGCAGTCCCTCGCGCACTTGCCGGGCGTTGTGCGCACCGGCACGCTGCGAACACGGGCCTTGCTGCTCGATCCTTCGCGGCCCTCCGTCACGCTGATTTCGCGCAGCCTCGAAGAAGATGCCGGTCGGTCGCTTCCCTTGCTGGGTGCGGCCTTGCCGGTGCCCGCGGGACAGGTCGGCATCTACGTGAGCGAGGCCATGGTCGAACTCTATGACGCGAAGCCGGGCACGGTCTTCGAGCCGCTGGCACGCGCCTGGGCCACGGGCGCGGCCGGCGAACGGGCGGTGCCACCGGTCTTCTTCGTTGCCGGCGTGTGGCGGGACTACATCCGCCAGTTCGGCGCGATCACCATGGACGCGCGGGACTTCGAGCGGCTCAGCGGCGAGCGCAACGTGAGCGACATCGCGCTCTGGCTCGCGCCGGGAACCCATGCCGGCACGGCCGAGCAGGCAGTGCGCGAGTTTGCGGCGCGCGAACTCGGCACGAGCGAACCCATTGAAATCGCCTCGGTGGGCCAGATCCGCGCGACCTCGCTGCGCATCTTCGACCGCAGCTTTGCCGTGACCTACTGGCTGCAGGCCGTCGCGATCGGCATTGGGCTGTTCGGCATCGCCGCCAGTTTCAGCGCGCAGGTGCTGGCGCGTCGCAAGGAGTTCGGGTTGCTCGCACACCTGGGCTTCACGCGCACACAGGTGCTCGCCATCGTCGCCGGTGAAGGCGCTGCATGGACCGCCATCGGCGCGGTCGCAGGGCTGGTGCTCGGGCTGGCGGTGTCGGTGGTGCTGGTGCACGTGGTCAACCCGCAAAGCTTCCACTGGACCATGGATCTGCTGGTGCCTTGGACGCGCCTCCTCGCGCTGTGCGCGGCCGTGCTGGCTGCCGGCACCATCACGGCTTGGCTGGCCGGCCGCGCGGCGGCGGGACACGATGCGGTGATGGCGGTAAAGGAAGACTGGTGAACTGAAGCCGGCTCAGGAAAGAGACTTCAGGAAGCGGCAGATTGCATCATTGACGATTTCCGGATGCGTCACGGGGCCCATATGACCGAGCGAATCGAACTCGACGACCTGGACGTCGGGCAATGTGCGCTTCAGCAACCTGGCGACGCCGAGGGAAGAGTCCGGCGACTTCTTCCCGGTCATGTAGAGCACTGGAACACGCATTGCGGCAAAGGCAGCGAGGGGAGTCGGTTCAGTCAGCAACGCACGTGCCCAGTTGCGGACGTTGACCATCGAGCCTTCTATCGGGCCTTTGCGAGCGTCGGGCGTGTGTTTCCAGGCGCCTGCGCCCATCCAGTAGTCGATGAAGCATCTGGCTGCCTCGGACGGATTGCCTTGGTCGAGCGCGGCGCCGGCGCCCGCCACGGCCGAGCGAATGCCATCGGCCGCATTGGGCGGTGGCGTCTCGGCATCCAGCACTGCGAACAAGGTCGGCTCGTACAGCGCCAGGGCGCGCACGCGCTGCGGATGAACGATCGCTGCGACGAGCGCAATGGCAGCGCCATACGAATGGCCGACCAGCACCATGGGATCTCCGGCAAGCGCGAGAACGGGCTCGAGCAGCGCGACCTCGTCGCGGAGCGCAACCTTCCGGTCGGTCGGCCACGTGGGACTCTTGCCCGCTCCGAAAGAGTCGGCCGCTAGCACGTGAAACTGCGGTGCCAGGCGGTCCATGAGGCCGCGCCATTGGCTCGAACTGCTCGCGTTCGAATGCAGGCACACCACGCCGGGACCGGCGCCGGCTTCGCGAAAGAACGGGCTGAGGATCTGCATGTTCAATGCTCCAGGAACGGCGGTCCGTTGACCCTGTCTCACTTCGCAGCGAGCGTCGGATCGCCCAAGGTTCGATTGAGTTCGACAGCCTCTCGCGTCAGGCGCCGCACCGTGGCGGTATCGACGGCCATTCCTTCGTGCAACTCCAATGTGGCCATCTCGTACTTGCCTCCGGGTTTGAGACCCGGTTCGATGTCACGCAGGCGCTGCCCTCGCCAGAAGCCGAACAGGACACGGCTGTCCTCCGCGCGAATGAGCAGCACCGGCCCGTTCGCCAGATAGACGAGGTGGCGCCACTTCACGACCTCCTCCATCGTTGACGCGGAACGCACCGCGGCTCGCAACCCATCGACGCACTCGCGCCGCCAGCCATCGAGCGCCAGCACATAGGCGTCGGGACTTGAAGCGGGCGCGGTCTTTTGCATGGGGACTCTCCAGCGCCCGCATTCTTAATCGAATGGCCGAAAATGTGTGAATGAATGCGTCCTCGCAGGGTCTGTCACGTCGCGCTGTGTTGCTGTCCGCGCTCGCGGTGCCTGCGGCATGGGCATTGCCGCCGCGTGCCATGCAGTTTCCGCGCGATTTCGGCAGCCATCCGGACTTGCGCACCGAGTGGTGGTACATCACGGGGCATGCGAAATCCGGTGCGCGTGAATTCGGATTCCAGCTCACCTTCTTTCGCTCGCGCGTCGAAGCGACGCAGTCGATGCGATCCGCCTTCGCTGCTCGGCAGTTGATCTTTGCGCACGCGGCCATCACCGATCTCGAAGGCCGCAAGCTGTGGCACGACCAGCGCATCGCACGCGCGGGCTTCGGCGTGGCCTATGCCTCCGAAACCGACACCGACGTCCGCTTGCGTGACTGGACGCTCCGGCGCGACGCCAATGGCTATGTGGCACGCCTTCCCGCCAACGGCTTTGCGATCGACTTGCGCTTCAACCCTACCCAGCCGGTGATGCTGCAAGGCAGCGCGGGCCTCTCGCGCAAGGGCCCGGACGCCGAGCAGGCCAGCTACTACTACAGCGAGCCACAGCTCGCGGCGAAGGGCAGCCTGAGCCTGCAAGGCAGGCGCTTCGATGTGCAGGGCACCGCATGGCTTGATCGCGAATGGAGCGAGGCCTACCTGCACCCGGACGCGGCAGGCTGGGACTGGATCGGCATGAATCTCTTCGATGGCGGCGCGTTGATGGCTTTCCGCATCCGGGGCCGTGACGGCTCGGCGATCTGGGCGGGCGGCTCGCTGCGCACCGCCGACGGGCACCAGCGGGTGTTCGGCCCGGACGAACTGCACTTCGATGCAGAGGGTACCTGGACGAGCCCACGCACGAGAGCGGTCTACCCGACAAGGTGGCGAATCCAGACGCCTGCCGGCGCCTTCGCGGTACGCGCCCTGCTGGACGATCAGGAGCTTGACGGCCATGGCTCGACCGGCACCGTGTACTGGGAAGGCCTGAGCGACTTGCTGGATGCGAGCGGAAAATCCGTTGGCCGCGGCTACCTCGAACTCACGGGTTACGCGCAGCCGCTGCGGCTCTGAACACCTTCGAGCTGGCGCTCAGCCCTTGGCTGCCCCACGCCGACGATCGATGAAGGCAATGATCTCGCCCATGATCCCGCGCCGGAAGGCGAGAACGCAGATCACGAAGATCAGGCCCGTGACCATGGTGACCGATTCGCCCAGCGTGTTGAACCAGTCGATGGTCGTGATGCGGGCCAGCAAGTGGCCGAACTCGCCGATCTTGTTCTCGAGCAGCACCACCACGGCCGAGCCGACCAGCGGACCCGAGAGCGTGCCCAGGCCGCCGACCAGCGTCATCAGGATGACCTGTCCCGAAGCGCTCCAGTGCACGTCAGACAGCGTGGCAAAGCCCAGCACCAGCGTCTTGAGCGAACCCGCGAGGCCCGACAGCGCCGCCGAGATCACGAAGGCCAGCAGCTTGAAGCGGCTTACGTCGTAGCCCAGCGAGAGTGCACGCGGCTCGTTTTCCTTGATGCCCTTCAGCACCTGCCCGAAGGGCGAGTGGATGGTGCGCACGATCAGCAGGAACGCGGCGACGACGATCACGAGCGTGACGTAGTACATGGTGAGGTCGTTCTGCAGATCGAGCACGCCGAAGAGCTTGCCGCGCGGCACACCCTGCAGACCGTCCTCGCCGCCGGTGAACTTCGCCTGCAATGCGACGAAGAACACCATCTGCGCGAGCGCCAGCGTGATCATCGCGAAGTAGATGCCTTGCCGGCGAATCGCCAGCACGCCGAAGAGCCAGCCCAGCAGCGCGCCTGTGATCGTGCCGGCGATGAGCCCCAGTTCAGGCGTCAGGCCCCACACCTTCATCGCATGGCCCGCCACGTAGGCGGAACCGCCGAGGAAAGCCGCGTGGCCGAAGGACAGCAGCCCCGTATAGCCCAGCAGCAGATTGAAAGCCGATGCAAAGAGCGCGAAGCACATGAGCTTCATCACGAACACGGGGTAGGCGCCGGCGAACGGCGCGGCGACCAGTGCGACGAGCAGCAGCAGATAAATGACAGTGGAAAGCTTTTTCATGCAGCTGTCGTCTTATTTTTCTTTGCCGAACAGGCCGGCGGGGCGAATGAGCAGCACGATGACCATGATCACGAACACCACGGTGGAGGAAGCCTCCGGATAGAAGACCTTGGTCAGCCCCTCGATCACGCCGAGCCCGAGCCCGGTGAGGATGGCGCCCATGATCGAGCCCATGCCACCGATCACGACCACGGCGAACACCACGATGATGAGGTTCTGCCCCATCAGCGGCGACACCTGGATCACCGGCGCTGCAAGCACGCCGGCAAAGGCTGCGAGCGCGACGCCGAAGCCATAGGTGAGCGTGATCATCAACGGCACGTTGACGCCGAAGGCCTCCACCAGCCGCGGGTTCTCCGTGCCGGCGCGCAGGTAGGCGCCAAGTCGCGTCTTCTCGATGACGAACCAGGTCGCGAAGCACACGACGAGCGACGCGACGACCACCCAGGCCCGGTAGTTGGGCAGGATCATGAAGCCGAGATCGGTAGCGCTCGCAAGCGCGTCCGGCGTGTCATAGGCAAGGCCCGAGACCCCATAGATGGAACGGAACACCCCCTCGATCAGCAGCGTCAGGCCGAGGGTGAGCAGCAAGCCATAGAGATGGTCCAGCTTGTAGATCCAGCGCAGCAGCAGCCGCTCGATGAGCACGCCGAAAAGCCCCACGATGACCGGCGCCACCACCAGCATCACCCAGTAGTTGACGTTGAAATAGTTCATCGCCATCCAGGTGAACACCGCCCCCAGCATGAACAGCGCGCCGTGCGCGAAGTTGATGACGTTGAGCAGCCCGAAGATCACCGCGAGCCCGAGGCTCAGAATGGCGTAGAACGACCCGTTGACCAGCCCCAACAGGAGCTGGCTCAACAAGGCAGGGAGAGAGATGTTCATAGACGTCTTAACAACCGGGAGCGGCCCTCTTCACCAGGGGCCGCCGCGCCCGGCCGCCCGTAGCGGCCGGCCCGCCCCCGGCAGGGAGTAGGCGCAGCGACACGCAGAGCGCGAAGCCTGGAGGCGAGCTTTACTTCCAAACGGCGCATTTGCTCTCGGCTTTGGTCGTGAAAACTTGCTCGCCGGGCAGCTTGGCGACCACCTTGTAGTAGTCCCACGGCTGCGTCGATTCGGCCGGCGACTTGACCTGCATCAGGTACATGTCGTGCACGAAGCGGCCGTCAGGACGGATGTTGCCCTTGGCGTAGAAGTCGTTGATCGGCATCTTCTTGAGCTCCACCATCACCTTGTCGGCGTCGGTGCTCTTGGCTGCCTGAACGGCCTTCAGGTAGGTCGTGGTGGCGGAATAGTCGGCGGCCTGGATGTCGGTGGGCATGCGCTTGGTCTTGTCGAAGAACCTCTTGCCGAAGGCGCGCGTCTGCTCGTTGAGGTTCCAGTCCCAGCTCGTGGTGAGCAGGAGGCCTTCGGTGTTCTTCAAGCCGAGGCTGTGGATGTCGGTGATGAACACGAGCAAGCCCGCCATCTTCATGCTCTTCGTGATGCCGAATTCCTTGGCAGCCTTGATCGCATTGATGGTGTCGCCGCCGGCGTTGGCCAAGCCGAGGATTTGCGCCTTGGAGTTCTGAGCCTGCAGCAGGAAGGACGAGAAGTCGGATGCATTGAGCGGATGCTTGACGCCGCCGACCACCGTGCCGCCCTTTTCCTTGACGACCTTGGCCGTGTCGCCTTCGAGCGCCGCGCCGAACGCATAGTCCGCCGTCAGGAAGAACCAGTTCTTGCCACCGTTCTCGACCACTGCGCCGCCCGTGCCCTTGGCCAAAGCCACGGTGTCGTAGGCGTAGTGAACGGTGTAGGGGCTGCATTGCTCGTTGGTGAGCGCCGAAGTGCCCGCGCCATTGACGATGAAGACGCGCTTTTTCTCCTGCGCGACCTTCGCCATGGCGAGGCCGGTGCCGGAATTGGTTCCGCCGAACAGCATCGTCAGGTTGTCGGTATCGATCCACTCGCGCGCCTTCGATGCCGCGATGTCGGCCTTGTTCTGGTGGTCGGCCGTGACGAGTTCGATCGGCAGGCCATTGACCTTGCCACCGAAGTCGTCGATGGCCATCTGGATCGCGGTCGCGCCGTTCTTGCCTTCGACGTCGGCGTAGAGGCTCGACATGTCGGTGATGAAACCGATCTTGACCTTCTCCTGGGCCTGCACGGCGCCGGTGGCAAACGCAACGGCAAGGGAAACGGCGGTGAGTGCAATGGTCTTTTTCATGTTCAGGGCAGGTTCAGGTTGGTTGATAGCAGAGATGCGGTTATTTCCAGAGGGCGCACTTGGAGTCGGCCTTCGCGGTGAAGACCTGCTCACCCGGCAGCTTGGCGTTCACCTTGAGGTAGTCCCAGGGCTGCTTGGATTCGGCGGGCGACTTCACCTCGACCAGGTACATGTCGTGCACCATGCGGCCATCGGGACGGATCTGGCCCTTGGCGTAGAAGTCGTCGATCTTCATGCTCTTGAGTTGCGCCATCACCTTGTCCGAATCGGTGGTCTTGGCTGCCTGCACGGCCTTCAGGTAGGTCGTGGTGGCGGAGTAGTCGGCCGCCTGGATGTCGGTCGGCATGCGCTTGGTCTTGTCGAAGAACCGCTTGGCGAACTTGCGCGTGTCGTCGTTTAGGTCCCAGTACCAGCTCGTGGTGTGCAGCAGGCCTTCGGTGTTCTTGAGGCCCAGGCTGTGCACGTCGCTCAGGAAGATCAGCAGGCCCGCGGTCTTCATGGTCTTGCCGATGCCGAACTCCTTCGATGCCTTGATCGAATTGATGGTGTCTCCGCCCGCATTGGCGAGGCCGAGGATCTGGGCCTTGGAGTTCTGCGCCTGCAACAGGAAGGACGAGAAATCCGAAGCGTTGAGCGGATGGCGCACCGCGCCGACCACCGTACCACCCTTCGCCTTGACCACGGCAGTGGTGTCGGCCTCGAGCGCATGGCCGAAGGCGTAGTCGGCGGTCAGGAAGAACCACGACTTGCCGCCCCGATCGACCACCGCGGCGCCTGTGCCCTTGGCGAGCGCGACGGTGTCATATGCGTAGTGCACCGTGTATGGGCTGCACTGCTCATTGGTGAGTGCCGAAGATGCAGCGCCGTTGTTGAAATACACGCGCTTCTTTTCCTGCGCCACCTTCGCGGTGGCCAGGGCCGTGCCCGAATTGGTGCCCCCGAAGACCATCGTCACGCCTTCGGTGTCGATCCATTCGCGCGCCTTCGAGGCGGCGATGTCGGCCTTGTTCTGGTGGTCGGCCGTGAGGAGCTCGATCGGCTGGCCCAGCACCTTGCCGCCGAAGTCGTCGATCGCCATTTGAATGGCGAGCGCGCCGTTCTTGCCTTCGAGGTCGGCGTACAGGCTGGACATATCGGTGACGAAGCCGATCTTCACCTTTTCCTGCGCATGCGCTGCGCCCGACGCGAGCGCCAGCGCTGCGACGGCCAGTGTCAAAGCGGTGAGCTGGTTCTTCATGGGGATCTCCAATCCAATCAAAGGGTTGAGAAATTCAAACGCCGAGCAGCTCGTTGAGCACCGGCATCTTGGCCTCGAGTTCGGCGGCGCTGAAGGCCTCGACCATGCGGCCGTGTTCCATCACGTAGAAGCGGTCGGCCAGTGGCGCGGCGAAGCGGAAGTTCTGCTCGACCATCACCACCGTGTAGCCCTTGCCGCGCAGCATCTGGATCATGCGGGCGAGCGCCTGCACGATCACCGGCGCCAGGCCCTCGGAGATCTCGTCAAGCAGCAGCAGGCGAGCGCCCGTGCGCAGGATGCGCGCGACCGCCAGCATCTGTTGCTCGCCACCCGACAGGCGCGTGCCCTGGCTGTTGCGCCGCTCCGCCAGGTTGGGAAACATCGCGTAGATCTCGTCCACCGACATGCCCTGCCCCGCGCCCTTCAATACCGGCGGCAGCAAGAGGTTCTCTTCGCACGACAAGCTCGCGAAGATGCCGCGCTCCTCGGGGCAGTAGCCGATGCCGTGGTGCGCGATGCGGTGCGTGGCCATGCCGATGGTCTCGGTGCCGTTGACCTTGATGCTGCCCTTTCGCGCGCCCGTGAGGCCGAGGATCGCGCGCATCGTCGTGGTGCGGCCAGCGCCGTTGCGGCCCAGCAGCGTGACCACTTCGCCGGGCTGCACGACCATGTCGACGCCATGCAGCACGTGCGACTCGCCGTACCAGGCTTGCAGTCCCTTGATTTCGAGTGCAGGGGTCGCCATCAGTGGGCCCCTTGCAGTTGGCCGTCGGTGGTGCCCATGTAGGCTTCCATGACCTGCGGATTCCTCGACACCTCGGCGTATGGCCCCTCGGCCAGGACGGCGCCGCGCTGGAGCACGGTGATCGTGTCGGCGATGGTCGACACCACGCTCATGTTGTGCTCCACCATGAGGATAGTGCGGCCGGCGGACACGCGCTTGATGAGCTCAGCCACGCGGTGCACGTCCTCGTGACCCATGCCCTGAGTGGGCTCGTCCAGCAGCATCAGCTCAGGCTCCATGGCGAGCGTGGTCGCGATTTCGAGCGCGCGCTTGCGTCCGTAGGGAAGATTGACCGTCAGTTCGTCCGCCAGGTCTTCGAGGCCGACCTCGGCCAGCAATGCACGCGCCCGATCGTTCAGCGGCGTGAGCGACTTCTCGCTCTTCCAGAAGTGATACGAAGTGCCGAGCGCACGCTGCAGACCCAAGCGCACGTTTTCGAGCAGGGTCAGGTGCGGGAACACCGCCGAAATCTGGAACGAACGGATGATGCCGCGCCGTGCGATCTGCGCCGGGCGTTCGCTGGTGATGTCCTGTCCATTGAACAAGATGGTGCCGGACGTCGGCTCGAGGAACTTCGTGAGCAGGTTGAAGCAGGTCGTCTTGCCAGCGCCATTCGGACCGATCAGCGCATGAATCGATCCTCGAACGACCGAGAGATTGACCTTGCTGACCGCGGTGAAACCCTTGAATTCCTTGGTGAGCTGGCGTGTTTCGAGAATGATGTCGCTCATCTCGCGCGGTCACCCGTGTGCTGGCAGGAAGAATCAGTCATGCAGTCCATCTGTGCGCGCCACCATGGCTGCGCGGACCGCATTGTTTGCGGGGCCACCAAAACTTGCCTACTGGGGCAAATGCCTAGCTGAGCTCGCCCCCAGGCTTGCGCACTTCGTGTCGCAGCGCCTCCCCCCTGCCGGGCGCAACACCGGTGGCCCGGCAGAGCCGGTTCCACGGTGTTTCACGAAGGGGCTTCGCTTCGCTTGCCGCAGATGTTCTGGGACGTATCTGTTGCCCCCGCACTACGCGTGGGCTGCTGCGGAACCGGCTCCGCCGGGCCGCAAGCAGCGCCCCCTGCAAGGGGGTGGGCGGCCACACGAAGTGGGCAAGCCTGGGGGTGTGCCTAGCTAGTGCGCTCCGGCCGCAGCGTCGGCGGCGCCGGGGCCGCGGGTGGGCTTGGCCAGCCAGACCAGCGGGATCAGCAGGAGGAACAGGATCGCCGAGCCGTAGAACAGGTCATTCGATGCGAGCATGAACGCTTGCTGGTCAACGAAGCGATTGAGCTGACCGAGCACCTGCTCGGGGCTGAAACCGCTGCCGCCCAGGCCGGCGATGGCGCTGCTTGCCGCCCCGCTGCCCTGGGTGACCGATTCGACCAGTTGCGCATGGTGCAGGGCCGCCCGGTTCTCCCACAGGGTGGTCGCGGTCGAGGTGCCGATGGCGCCTGCAGTGATGCGCAGGAAGTTGGACAGGCCCGACGCGGCCGGAATCCGGTCGGGCGAGAGGCCCGACAAAGTGATCGTCACCAGCGGGATGAAGAAGAACGCCATCGCGACGCCCTGGATGATCGTCGGGATCATGATGGTCCAGAAGTCGGCCTGCGTATTGAAGTTCGACCGCATCCATAGCACCAGCGCGAACACGAGGAACGAGAAGGTGGCATAGCGGCGCGGATCGATCTTGGCCACCGTCAGGCCGACAATCGGCGAGAAGAAGATCGCCAGCAAGCCCACGGGCGCCATGATCATCCCGGCCTGCGTGGCCGTATAGCCCATGAACTGCTGCAGCCACAGCGGCAGGATCACCACGTTGCCGAAGAAGAGACCGTAGGCCACCGCCGTCGCGAACGCACCCGACCAAAAATTGCGCCGCTTGAACAGCGACAGGTCGACCACCGGGTGCTTGTCGGTGAGTTCCCAGACCAGGAAGAACGCGAAGCCGACACCTGCCACAACAGCGAGCGTGACGATTTCGGCGGAGTGGAACCAGTCGAGCTCCTTGCCCTTGTCGAGCATGAGCTGCAGCGAGCCGACCCACAGCACGAGCAGCGCGAGTCCGATGCCGTCGATCGGCACCTTGCGCGTGCCGCTTTCGCGCTTGCGGTAGATGCCCCACGTGATGCCTGCGGCGAGCAGGCCGACCGGGATGTTGATGTAGAAGATCCAGGGCCACGAGATGTTGTCGGTGATCCAGCCACCGAGCAACGGTCCCATGACGGGCGCCACCAGCGTGGTCATCGACCACATCGCCATCGCGAGGCCGGCTTTCGCGCGCGGATAGCTCGACAGCAGCAGCGTCTGCGACAGCGGAATCATCGGACCGGCAACGAAGCCCTGCAGCGCGCGAAACGCGATGAGCATCGTCATGTTGGGCGCCAGGCCGCAAAGCCACGAACTGATGATGAACAGCAGAACGCTGGTCATGAACAGGCGCACTTGGCCGAAGCGCTGTGTCAGCCACCCGGTGAGCGGCACCGCAATGGCGTTGGCCACCGCGAAACTGGTGATGACCCACGTGCCCTGGGTCGAGCTGACGCCGAGGTCACCGGCAATGGCCGGCAGCGAGACGTTGGCGATCGACGTGTCGAGCACGTTCATGAAGGTCGCGGCTGACAGCGCGACCGTCCCCCACACGCGGGCTGAGCCTTCGAGCGGTGGGAGCGGCTGGGAAACCGGGGCGTTCGACATCGCGCGGGCCCGACCGATCAGCCGGGTTGGGCCTGCGAAGCGGCCGGCGCACCGTGATGGTTCGGGCTCGTCGCGGCGGGAGCCTTGCGCGTCATTTCGCGGCCCAGGTTCGCGGCGATGATGCGTTCGACTTCGGCGTCGGCGCCGTGGTCGAGCTTGCTGTAGACCTGCGTCTGCACCAGCGCGCTGTCACGCGGTGCGTCGGCGAGCATCTTGCCGCCCTTCTGGCTCACATCGATCTCCGCGTCCATCGAAAGACCCACGCGAAGCGGATTGGCCTTGAGCTGCACGGGGTCGAGCGCGATGCGCACGGGGACGCGCTGCACCACCTTGATCCAGTTGCCGGTCGCGTTCTGGGCGGGCAGCAGCGCAAACGCTGCACCGGTGCCGACGCCCAGCCCGGCGACGCGCCCGTCGTACTCCACCTTCTTGCCGTACAGGTCGGCCGTGAGCTTCACGGGCTGATCGATACGGATGTTGCGCAACTGCACTTCCTTGAAGTTGGCGTCGACCCACAGCTGGTTGAGCGGGACGATCGACATCATCGTCGTGCCCGCGGCCACGCGCTGGCCGAGTTGCACGGTGCGCTTGGCGACATAGCCTTCGACCGGCGCCGGCATGGCGACGCGCTGCGTGGCGAGGTAGGCCTCGCGGACTTTGGCGGCAGCGGCCTGCACGCTCGGATGCTGCTCGACGCTCGTGCCTTCGGTCAGCGACTGGTTGCTGGTGAGCTGTTCGCGCGCGGCGAGTGCATTGGCCTGCGCGGCCGCAAGGGCGCTCTTGGCGTTGGCCAGCGCCGTCTCGGAGTGATTGAGTTCTTCCTTCGACACCGCGCCGTTGCCGGAGAGCGCCTGGCGGCGCTTCAGGTCGTCCTGCGCGCGGGCGATGTCGCTCTGCGCCCTGACGATGTCCGCTTGACGCAGCGACACCTGTGCCGCCAGTGAGGCGTTGTTGACGTACAGGGTGCGAACCTGGCGCACGGCCTGCGCGAGCGCGGCCTCGGCCTGGTCGAGCGCCACCTTGGCGTCGGACGGATCGAGCTGCACCAGCGGCTGACCGGCCTTCACCAGGTCGGTGTCGTCCGCCATGATCGCCATCACCGTGCCGCCGATCTGCGGGTTGATCTGGATCACGTTGCCTTGCACGTAGGCGTTGTCGGTCGATTCATAGTGGCTGGCGACCAGCCATTCGTACACGCCCCAGCCGGCACCGGCGACGACGACGATCGATGCGAGGGCGGTCAGCGCGCGACGTCGCGTGTTATTGGAAGCCGGCGCCTCGGCAGCGGGTGCAGCGGGTTGGGCGGCGTTGTTATTTTCCATGGCAATGTCTTTCGAATTCAGAGCGATGTTCAGGGGTGTTGGGGCGCGGATGCAGCAGCGGCGGTCTTGTCGCCGTCAGGTTGCCAGCCGCCGCCCAGCGCGCGTGCGAGGGCGACCTGGCTGTCCAGCGCGCGTGCGGCGAGATCTACGCCCTCGCGGCGCTGCAGCAGCACAGTGGTCTCGGCCGACAACACGTCGAGGAAGTTGCCCAGGCCCGCGCTGTAGCGCTGGACGGCGATCTGGTAGGCAGCTTCCGCGGCGTCCTGCGCTTCGCGCTGCTGGACCTGCTGGCGCGCGATCGATTGCACACTCGTGACCTGGTCGGCCACATCGCGCACGGCGTCGAGCACGGTGGTGTTGTAGCTCTCGATCGCAGCGTCGAGATCGGCCGCCTTGCCACGCAGATTGGCGCGCAGCCTCCCGCCCTCGAAAATGGGCAATCGAATGGCAGGACCGACGCCCCACTGCTGGCTGCCCGACTTGAGCAGGTTGTCGATACCTATGCTGGAAAAACCGGCAAAGGCGACGAGGTTGATGTTGGGATAGAACTGGGTCTTGGCGTTGGCGACGTCGCTGGTCGCCGCTTCGACGCGCCAGCGGGCGGCGGCGATGTCGGCGCGGCGGCCCAGCAGGTCGGCGGGGATCGTCGGCTGCAGTGCCATCGTCTTGAGGCCGTCGAGCGCCGGTGGAATCAGCGCCTGAGTTGCACCCGGCTTTGCCACCAGTGCGTCCAGCGCATGTTGCGCGATCTCGATCTGCTCGCGGAACGACTCGATCTGCTGGCGCGCCTGGGGAATGGCGCCTTCGCTCTGCTTTGACTGCAGTTGCGTATCGAGGCCGGCGGAGACGCGGTCGCGCACCAGCTTGAAGACTTCTTCCCGCTGCGCCAGCGTGCGTTCGGCGACTGCGAGCTGATCGTGCAAGCGGGCCCACTGCACGTAGCTCCGGGCGACGTTGCTGGCCAACAGGATGCGAGCCGCATCGGCTTCGGCGGCGGCAGCGTTTGCAGAGCCGATGGCGGCTTCGATCGCGGTGCGGTTCTTGCCGAAGAAGTCGAGCTCCCAGCTGCCGTTCAGCTGAAGGGCACCCGTTTCCTGGATAGACCCGCCCAGCGGCGCCGGATAGATGTAGTTGCCGCTGAACTTCTGGCGCGTCAGGTCGAGCGAGCCATTGATCTGGGGCTTGTCCGCAGCCTCGGTGGCCGAGACTGAGGCCTGCGCGCGTACAAGACGAGCGCGCGCGACTTGCAGACTGGGATTGCCTTCGATCGCCTGGGCGATGAGCGAATCGAGTTGCGCATTGCCGAACGCGAGCCACCACTGGCTATCGATCGCCGGGGCAGCGGCGCTGACGGCAGGCACTGCCGATGTGGCGGCCGCGGCCGTGAGGCCGAGCGACTCCGCGTCGCGAAGCTTCGCGTGCGAAGCGATATTGCCCATGTCGGCACAGCCGGCAAGGACCAGGGCGAGCGCCGCGGCTGCCGCTGCAGTCGCATGGCGCACGGCGCCTTCAGGAAGAAGCTGAGTCATCTTTCTCTCCACGGGCCGACAGGGCCTGTGCGTTATCAAGGATGCGGCGCAGATAGCTCTTGAGCTGTTGCCACTCTTCGTTCGTGAATCCGGCGAGGTGCTCGTTTTGCACACGGCTGAGCACGTGAGGTACTTCTTCGGCGGCCGCGCGGCCTTCATCGGTGAGCTCGATATTGACCACGCGCCGATCGGCCACGGAGCGCACCCGGCGGCACAAGCCCTTGGCTTCCAGGCGATCGAGAAGGCGAGTCATGGCGCCGGTATCGAGCTGGCATTCGCGCGCCAATTCGGCGACGGTGGTGGCCTGACCGATATGCAGCTTGTGCAGCGGAACCCACTGCGGATAGGTCGGGCTGCCGGGCTCGCACATGTGAATTTCGACGGATTGGCCGACCGCCGTCAGGATGCGGCGCATCATGTAACCAATGCTTTCCTCCGCGCGATAGTTCTCGGCCTTGTAGAAAGCCCTGACCTCAGGCAGCTTGCCTGGCGAAGGAGCCGGTGGGCCGGTTCCGGAAGTCTTTGGATCGGACATGACGCAATAATAGTTGCCGCGACAATTACTGTCAAGGCGACTTTTGTGCGGGCAAGCGTTAGCTAGAATCGGGCTATGGTTTCCCCTGCTTCCCCTTCGTCCGGCAAAGGCGCTCCCAAGTCACTGTCCGGATTGGCCCCTTTCCTGCGGCCCTATCGCATCCAGATTGGCCTCGCGGGCGTTTTCCTCGTGCTGGCGGCAGCGACCACGCTGGTGTTCCCGGTCGCATTGCGCAGCCTGATCGACGGCGGACTGGTGCCCAGCGACAAGGGAGAACAAACGATGGCGCTGCGCGATCACTTTGTCGCTCTCTTTGCGGTGGCTGTTGCACTGGGCGTGTTTTCCGCGGCGCGGTTCTATACGGTGAGTTGGCTGGGCGAGCGGGTCACGGCCGACCTCCGCAACGCCGTCTACGCACATGTCCTGCGCCAAAGCCCTGTCTTCTTCGAAACCACGCAAACCGGCGAGGTGCTGTCGCGCCTGACGGCGGACACCACGCTGGTCCAGACGGTGGTCGGGTCCTCGCTCAGCATGGGATTGCGCAATGCGGTGATGGGCGTCGGCGCCCTGGCGATGCTGATCTGGACCAACCCTTACGTGATGGTGCAGGTGCTTGGCATTCTGGTGCTGGTGGTATTGCCCAGCATGTGGTTCGGCCGGCGCGTGCGCAAGCTCTCGCGCGCCAGCCAGGACCGCGTCGCCGATTCGAGCGCCATCGCCGCCGAGGTGCTGAACGCCATTCCGGTGGTGCAGAGCTACACCGCCGAAAGCCGCGAGGCTGCCCGCTTCGACGCCTCGACCGACAGCGCTTTCCGCACCGCCGTCCGCCGCACCAAGGCGCGCTCGGTATTGGTCGCCTTCATCATCATCGCGACGTCGGCGGCGTTGCTCTGGGGGCTCTATCAGGGAACGCAGGCGGTGCTGCACGGCGACATCACGGCCGGGCACCTCGGCCAGACCGTCGTCTACGTCATCATCCTGGCTAGCGCTGCAGCGGTCCTCGGCGAGGTCTATGGCGATCTGCTGCGAGCCGCGGGCGCCACCGAGAGACTGATGGAACTGCTGCACGCCAAGCCGGTCATCCTGTCGCCCGCCCAACCGGCCCAGGCGCCCATTCCCGAGGCCGGGAGCGCCGTCAGCTTCGAATCGGTGAGCTTCCACTATCCCTCGCGCCCCGGCATCCCTGCTCTGCGCGACTTCAACCTGGCGGTGGCGCCGGGCGAAACTGTGGCGCTGGTCGGGTCGAGCGGCGCCGGTAAGAGTACGGTCTTTCAGCTGCTGCTGCGCTATTACGATCCTCAATCAGGACACATCAGGCTCGACGGCACGCCACTCGCATCGCTGTCGCTCGACGAACTGCGCACGCGCATTGGCCTGGTGCCACAGGATGCCGTCATCTTTTCGGCCAGCGCCTTCGAGAACATCCGCTACGGCCGTCCGGACGCAAGCGCTGACGAAGTCCACGCCGCCGCCAAGGCAGCGTTCGCGGACGGTTTTCTGAGGGCACTGCCGGAGGGCTACGACACCTTCCTGGGTGAACGCGGCGTGCGGCTTTCGGGGGGCCAGCGCCAACGCATCGCCATTGCGCGCGCCATGCTCAAGAATCCGCCCTTGTTGCTGCTCGACGAGGCGACGAGCGCCCTCGACGCCGAAAGCGAGCGCATGGTGCAAGCTGCGCTCGAATCCGCGATGTCCGGCCGCACGACGATCGTCATCGCTCACCGGCTGGCCACGGTCCAGAAGGCCGATCGCATCGTGGTGCTGGATCACGGTGGCATCGTCGAGCAGGGAACCCATGCGGCGCTGGTGGCGCAGAGCGGCGTTTACGCGCGATTGGCGGCCTTGCAATTCGCGGCCTGAAGAACCGTAGAGCCGGCCTTACCGGAAGCCGCGACTACTGCAGCGTTTCCTTGAGCGCCGCCGGCAGCGGCAGCGAAAACACCGAGATACCTTCGTCGATCAAGGTCTGGGCTTGCTCACGCGTGGCCTGGCCGCGAATGCCACGCTCCTCGGCTTCGCCGTAGTGCATCTTGCGGGCTTCGTCGGCGAAGCGATCGCCGACGTCTTCGGTCTGCGCGATCACCTCGCGCACGGCACGCAACCAGCGCGCCTCGGGCGAATTGTTCTCCGGTGCGGCTGCGGGGACATCAGGGGATGGCTTCGGCCCGCCCAGATTCAGCCGTGGTGCGGCCAGCATCTTGGTGATTGCCGTGTCGCCGCAAATGGGGCACTCCACCAGCCCGGCCGCCAGCTGGGTGTCGAAAGCGTCGTGCGACGCGAACCACCCTTCAAAGCCATGGCCATGCGCGCACTGGAGGTTGAGGACCTTCATGCACGGATTATCCGGCGCGATCGGACAAGGCGCCGCGCTTCCAGTCGAGCGTCCATGCGCCCGACAGGACGTTTTGCAGCCACAGCGTGCAAGTCAGCGTCTTGGCGTCGGACACGGTTCCGTCTCGGCACCAGCCCGTCAGCTCTTCCGGCGTCGCGGTGATCACGTCGAGAAACTCGCCATGGTCGAGCTGCCGTGCGCCGAGCGACAGGCCACGCGCGAAGTAGATATGGATGATCTCCGTCGAATACGCCACCGCGAGGTGCATCGCGCCTGCGTGCGCCCACTCGTTGGCGGTGTAGCCCGTTTCCTCGAGCAATTCGCGCTGGCCGCACAGCAAAGGATCTTCACCCGCATCCAGCTTGCCGGCAGGAAACTCGGTCATCACATGGCCAACGGGGTAACGGAACTGGCGCTCGAGCACCACGCGACCATCGTCGAGCAGGGGCACGACCACAACCGCCCCAGGATGAACGATGTATTCGCGGGTCGCGGTGTGGCCATCGGGGAGGCGGACGGTGTCACGTTTCGCCTGCAGGAAGCTGCCCTTGAAGAGCAGTTCGCTCGCGGTGAGTTCTTCCTTCAGATGTGCGTCATCCATTCAGCTAGCTCCGATGCTTGAGCAGGTAGCGCCAGGTGAATCCTGGAAACGCGAGCACGATGAACAAGGCACCGGTAACCGCATAGAACTCCCATCCTTGAGGGGAAATCTGACCGACTCGGCTTTCGAACAGCAGTCCGATGCCACCCGCGACGAAATAGAGAAACACCAGCTCGCCCAGTCGAACGGCCAGCGTCTTGGTGCCCGGCGACAGCGGCACCAGTCCCAGCAGGCGATCGGTCACGAATGGCAGGTTGGCAGCCACCAGGGCGACCAGCAGCACCATCCAGACCGACGCGCTTTGCGACACGGGGCGTGATCAGGTGGCCAGGGTGGCCACGATCGCCTGCGCGCAGAGCGTCATGAGGCCGCCGGGCAAGATCCCGAGGATCAAGATCAGGGCGCCATTGAGCGTCAGCACCGCGCGCACGTCGATCGGCGCCGACACCGTGGTCGCCGTCACGGGCGCATCGAAGTACATGACCTTCACGACGCGCAGGTAGTAGAAGGCGCCAATCAGCGACATCACGACGGCGAACACCGCCAGGGCGATGTACATCGCCTGACCCGAGTAGATCAGCGCCTGCAAAACGGCCAGCTTCGCGTAGAAGCCTACCAGGGGCGGCACGCCGGCCAGCGAGAACATCGCGATCGCCATCACGGCGGCATAGAGCGGACTGCGCTGGTTGAGGCCTGCGAGGTCGGTGATCTCCTCGCTTTCGAACCCTTCACGTGCCAACAGCAGGATGATGCCGAAGCTCGCCAGCGTGGTCAGTACGTAGGTCACGATGTAGAACATCGAGGCGCTGTACGCGAACTGCGCGTTGTAGGTGGTGTCGTTGCCGACACCTGCCACGAGACCGAGCAGCATGAAGCCCATCTGCGCGATCGTCGAATAGGCCAACATCCGCTTGAGGTTGGTCTGCGCAATGGCGGCGAGATTGCCGACCAGCAGGGACGCTATCGCCAACAAGGCGAGCATCTGCTGCCAGTCGATTGCGAGCGGAAGCAGACCTTCGACCAGCAGGCGGATGATGATCGCAAAGGCCGCGAGTTCCGGAGCCGCACCAATCATCAGCGTGACCGCGGTCGGCGCGCCCTGATACACGTCAGGCACCCACATGTGGAAGGGCGCCGCGCCAACCTTGAATGCCAGACCGGCCACGATGAACACCAAGCCGAACACCAGCACCTGGTGGTTCACCTTGCGGCTGGCAATGGCCTTGAACACTTCGTTGATGTCGAGCGAACCGGTGGCGCCGTACATCATGGAGAGCCCGTACAGCAGGAACCCGCTCGCCATCGCGCCGAGCACGAAGTACTTCATCGCCGCTTCGCTCGCCACCGCGTTGTCGCGGCGCAGCGCCACCAGCGCATAGCTCGAGAGCGTGAGCAATTCCAGGCCAAGGTAGATCACCAGGAAATTGCTCCCGGAGATCATCACGAACATGCCGAGCAAGGAGAGCATGCTGATCGTGAACATCTCGCCGCCGCGGAGCATCCCGCGGTCGGCCGCGTAGGGCCGGCCATAGACCAGCGTGACCATCAGTGCGACGGTGGCAAAGCACTTGAGCCAGTTGCCCATCGGATCGCTCACCACCATGCCGCCGAAGCCATAGATGGTCTTGCCCGAGGAGGCATTGAAGCCGCAAAGCACCGCCACGACGGCGAGCGTCATCAGGGTCAGGATGTAGGTGGCCGTGCGGCGGGGGCTGGTGGTGGACAGATCCAGCAGCGCGATGATGCAGGTCGCGACCAGCAGCACCACCTCGGGGTAGATCGTCATCCAGCTGAGTTTGTCAATCATCTCGTTCTCTTGTTCAGCCTGGACTCAAGGCAGCTTGGAAATCGCCATGTGGTTCAGCAGTTCGGCCACGGATGCGTTCATCACGTCGGTGAACGGCTTGGGATAGAGCCCCATCCACAGCACCGCGATCGCCAGCAGTGCCAGCATCAGGAATTCGCGCGCGTCGATGTCGCTCAGTTCCTTCACGTGGTCGTTGCCCACGGGACCGAGATAGACGCGCTTGTACATCCACAGCGTGTAAGCCGCGCCGAAAATCAGCGCCGTGGCGGCACCGAGGCCGAGCCAGAAGTTGGCCTTGACCGCACCCAGGATCACCATCCACTCGCCGACGAAACCGGCGGTGGCGGGAAGTCCGCAGTTGGCCATCGCGAACAGCAGCGCGAACGCCGCGAACTTGGGCATGGTGTTGACCACGCCGCCGTAGTCCGCGATCTGGCGCGAATGCACGCGGTCGTACAGCACGCCGATGCACAGGAACATCGCGCCCGAAACGAAACCGTGCGCAATCATCTGCACGATGCCGCCGGCAATGCCGAGGTCATTGAAGATGAAGAAGCCGAGCGTCACGAAGCCCATGTGAGCCACCGACGAATAAGCCACGAGCTTCTTCATGTCCTGCTGCACCAGTGCAACCAGGCCGACGTAGATCACCGCGATCAGCGACAGCGCGATCATGAGCCAGGCCCACTCGTGCGAGGCATCTGGAGCGATGGGCATCGAGAATCGGAGGAAGCCGTAGGCGCCGAGCTTCAGCATGATGGCCGCCAGCACGGCAGAACCACCCGTGGGTGCCTCGACGTGCACGTCCGGCAACCACGTGTGGACCGGCCACATGGGAACCTTCACCGCGAAAGCGGCGAAGAAGGCGAAGAACAGGAAAGTCTGCTCGCTCGCGGTCAACGGCAGCTTGTGCCAGGTCAGGATGTCGAAGCTGCCACCCGACCTGTTGAACAGGTAGATCAGCGCGACCAGCATCAGCAGCGAACCGAGCAGCGTATAGATGAAGAACTTGAAGGCCGCGTAGATCTTGTTGGGACCGCCCCAGATACCGATGATGAGGTACATCGGAATCAGCGTGGCCTCGAAGAAGACGTAGAACAGCACGCCGTCGAGCGCCGAGAACGACCCGATCATCAGGCCCGACAGGATCAGGAACGCGCCCATGTACTGGTTCACGCGTTCGGTGATCACTACCCACGCCGAGATCACGACGACGACCGTAATGAACGCCGTCAGCAGCACCAGCCAGAACGAAATGCCGTCCAGCCCGATGTGATAGCTGATGTTGAAGCGTTCGATCCAGCTTTCCTTTTCGACGAATTGCATCGCCGCGGTTCCGGTCTGGAAACGCGTGTAGAGCGGCAACGTGACCAGGAAGCTCGCGATCGACCCGACGAGCGCCACCCAGCGCACGCCCTTTGCGTGCTCGTCACGACCAAACGCCAGCAACACGACGCCGAAGACGATCGGCATCCAGATGGCAAGGCTCAACAAACCCATTTTTGTTTTTCTCCAGCGAGAGCCGCTTACCGTTTAAACCAGACGAAGTACGACATGAGGACGAAGATGCCCAACAGCATCGCGAAAGCGTAGTGATAGATGTAGCCGGACTGCATCCAGCGCACGACGCCGGAAATGCGGCCGACCAGTTTCCAGGAACCGTTGACGATCGCGCCGTCGATGATCCCCTGGTCACCACCCTTCCACAGGCCGGTGCCCAGTGCACGCGTTGCGCGCGCGATCACGTTCTCGTTGAACCAGTCCATGTAGTACTTGTTGTCGAGCAGGCGGTAGATCGGGCCGAACGCGCGCTTGATCGCAGCAGGCAGCGCCGGTTTCACCAAGTACAAGTACCAGGCCGTCACGACGCCGGCAAGCGCCAGCCAGAACGGCGCGGCGGTGAAGCCGTGCAGGGCCATGGCCATCGGGCCGTGAAAGGCTTCGGCCAACTCCTTCATCGCCTCGTGTTTGGTTTCGTCGACGAAGATCGCGCCCTTGAAGAGATCACCGAAGAGCAAGGGCTCGATGGTCATGTAGCCAATGACGACCGACGGGATGGCCAGCAACACCAGAGGCACCCACACGACCCACGGCGACTCATGCGGCTCGTGGTGGTCGTCATGATGACCATGACCGTGGTCACCATCGTGATGCGCATCGGGATTCTGGTCGTAGCGCTCCTTGCCATGGAAAACCATGAAGTACATGCGGAACGAATACAGGGCCGTGACGAACACGCTCGCCAGCACCGCGAAGTACGCGAAGCCCGAGCCCCAGAGATGGCTCTCGCGCACCGCTTCGATGATGCTGTCCTTGGAGTAGAAACCCGAGAACCATGGCGTGCCGATCAACGCCAACGAGCCCACCAGAGACGTGATCCAGGTGATCGGCATGTACTTGCGCAAGGCCCCCATCCACCGCATGTCCTGGTTGTGGTGCATGCCGATGATGACCGAGCCGGCGCCGAGAAACAGCAGCGCCTTGAAGAACGCGTGCGTCATCAGGTGGAAGATGGCAACTGAGTATGCCGACGCGCCGAGCGCCACCGTCATGTAGCCGAGCTGCGAGAGCGTGGAGTAGGCGACCACGCGCTTGATGTCATTTTGAATGACGCCCAGGAAGCCCATGAACAGTGCAGTGATCCCGCCGATCACGAGCACGAAGCTCAGGGCCGTATCGCTCAGTTCGAACAACGGCGACATGCGCGCCACCATGAAAATGCCTGCCGTGACCATGGTCGCAGCATGGATCAGCGCCGAGATCGGGGTCGGGCCTTCCATCGAATCCGGAAGCCACACGTGCAATGGGAACTGCGCGCTCTTGCCCATCGCACCGATGAACAGGCAGATGCAGATCACGGTGATCAGCATCCACTCGGTACCTGGGAAGCTCAACTTCGCCAGCTCGTTGGCCTTGGCAAAGGTCTCGCCGTAGTTCAATGTGCCCGCATAGGCAGCCACCAGGCCGATGCCCAGGATGAAACCGAAGTCGCCCACACGGTTGACCAGGAAGGCCTTCAGGTTGGCGAAGATCGCGGTCGGCCGGTTGTACCAGAAGCCGATCAGCAGGTAGGACACAACGCCCACCGCCTCCCAGCCGAAGAACAGCTGGAGCATGTTGTTGCTCATCACGAGCATCAGCATCGAGAACGTGAAGAGGGAGATGTAGGCGAAGAAGCGGTTGTAGCCTTCGTCTTCTTCCATGTAGCCGATGGTGTAGATGTGCACCATCAGCGACACGAAGGTCACCACGCACATCATCAGGGCCGTGAGGCCGTCGACCAGGAAGCCGATTTCCATCTTCAGGCCGCCGACCGTCATCCACTCGTAGATCGTGGCATTGAAGCGGGCGCCGTCCGACACCACGCTGTTGAGCGTCATCGCCGAGAGGATGAAGGAGATCAGCACGCCGAGGATCGTCAGCGAATGCGTGGCGCGGCGGCCGATGAGGTTGCCGCCCAATTTCGTGCCGAACAGGCCGGTCACGACGGCGCCGATCAAGGGAGCCAGCGGTACGGCCAGCAGTGTGGATGCGGAAAGTGTTGCGCTCATGAGAAAACCTTCAGCCCTTGAGCGCGTTGAGTTCGTCGACGTTGATGTTCGACTTGTTGCGGAACAAGAGGACCAGCAGCGCCAGCCCGATCGCCGACTCGGCCGCGGCAACTGTCAGGATGAAGAACACGAAGATCTGTCCGTGCATGTCGCCAAGGAAGTACGAGAAGGCGACGAAGTTCATGTTGACGGCCAGGAGCATCAGCTCGATGCACATCAACAGCACGATCAGGTTTTTGCGGTTCAGGAAGATGCCGATGACCGAGAGCGCGAACAGCATCGCGCCCAGCGAAAGAAAGTGTCCGAGCGTGAGCGTCATGCCTTGGTCTCCGCTGCTGCCGAGGGTTGTTCAGCGGCAGGTTCAGCCGCACGCGTCACGGGCATCTGCACGATGCGCACACGGTCCCGCGCCTTCACGCGGACCTGGTCTGCCGGATTCACGTACTTGCTGTCCTTGCGGGCGCGCAGCGTGAGGGCGATGGCCGCAAACATGGCGACCAGCAGGATCACGGCCGCGATCTCAAGCGGATAGAGATAGTCGGTGTAGAGAAGCTTGCCGAGTTCGAGCGTGTTGGACGTGTCGGGGCCGGTCGCGAGCGGGCTCTTCGGCGCGCTCAGGCGGAAACCGCCCATCAGCACCGCTGCCATCTCGAGCGCGATCAGCGCGCCGACGGCGGCAGCAAGCGGGAAGTGCTTCCAGAAGCCCTCGCGAAGCCCTTCGACGTCGATGTCCAGCATCATCACCACGAAGAGGAACAGCACCATCACCGCCCCCACGTAGACGAGGACCAGTGCGATCGCCAGAAATTCGGCGCGCAGAAGCAGCCAGATGGCCGATGCCTGGAAAAACGCCAGCACCAGGTAAAGCGCGGCATACACAGGGTTGCGCGCGGTGATCACGCGGAAGGCTGCAAACAGCAGCACCGCGGAAAACAGATAGAACAGACCGGTCTTGACGTCCATGGATCGAATTTGTTTTTTCCCGCTCAGCGGTACTTGGCGTCAGCCGCCTTGTTGGCGGCAATTTCTTTTTCGTAGCGGTCGCCGACGGCGAGCAGCATGTCCTTGGTGAAGTAGAGGTCGCCGCGCTTCTCACCGTGGTACTCGAAGATGTGCGTCTCGACGATCGAATCGACCGGGCAGCTCTCCTCGCAAAAGCCGCAGAAGATGCACTTGGTGAGGTCGATGTCGTAGCGCGTGGTACGGCGGGAGCCGTCGTCGCGCACGTCGGATTCGATGGTGATGGCGAGCGCCGGGCACACGGCCTCGCAAAGCTTGCAGGCAATGCAGCGCTCTTCGCCGTTTTCATAGCGGCGCAACGCATGCAGTCCACGGAAGCGCGGCGACAGCGGCGTCTTCTCTTCCGGGAACTGAATGGTGATCTTCCGGCTGAACGCGTACTTGCCGGTGATGGCCAGACCCTTGAACAACTCGAACAGCATGAAGCTGCGCAAGAAGTCCTTGAGCGAGAAAGGCGGGGACGCGAATGAGGAGGAGCGCGCAAGCGCGCTGGCGGAGGGCGCAGTCATGGCAGTTCCAGTTATTTCCAGATGTTGAACGGGGTCTGCATCCAGGCGCCGACCACCACCAGCCACACCAACGTGACCGGAATAAAGATCTTCCAGCCGAGCCGCATGATCTGGTCATAGCGGAAGCGCGGGAAGGTCGAACGAACCCAAAGGAACATCGTGACGACCACGAAGGTCTTGATGCCCAGCCAGATCCAGCCCGGGATGAATGCGAGGAAGTCGAACGGAGGCAACCAGCCGCCGAGGAACAGCACCGCGCACAGGATCGAGACGAGCCACATGTTGGCGTACTCGGCCAGGAAGAACATCGCGAAGCTCATGCCAGAGTACTCGATCATGTGACCGGCGACGATTTCCGATTCGCCTTCCACAACGTCGAAGGGGTGGCGATTGGTTTCAGCCAGGCCCGAGATGAAGTAGACGACGAAGATCGGCAGCAGCGACAACCAGTTCCACGACAGAAACCCGATGCCCATCGAAGCGAAGTGGCCCTTGCCCTGCCCCATCACGATGTCGGTCATGTTCAGGCTGGCGGACACCATCAGCACCACGACGAAGCAGAAGCCCATCGCGATTTCGTAGCTGACCATCTGGGCCGAAGCGCGCAGTGCACCGAGGAAGGCGTACTTGGAGTTGGACGCCCAGCCGGCAATGATCACGCCGTACACCTCGAGCGAGGTGATGGCCATCACGAACAGCAAGCCGGCATTGATGTTGGCGAGCGCGACTTCAGGTCCGAAGGGAATGACCGCCCAGGCGGCCAGCGCCGGCATGATGGTCATGATCGGCCCCAACAGGAACAAGCCCTTGTTGGCGACGGTCGGCAGGATGATTTCCTTGGTCAGCAGCTTGAGCGCGTCGGCGATCGGCTGCAGCAAGCCCAGTGGGCCGATGCGGTTGGGGCCGATGCGAATCTGCGTGAAGCCGATGGCCTTGCGCTCCCACAGCGTGAGATAGGCAACTGCGCCCATCAGCGGCAGCACCACCACGACGATCTTGATCAGCGTCCAGATCACCGGCCAGGCCACGCTGGTCCACCAGCCCGCGGAGATCAAGCCCAGGCCGAAGCCATGCAGCGCGTCGATCATGCGAGCACCTCCTGTGCCACAGAGGGCTGCGCCAGGCGCGCGTCGGCCGTGAGTTGCAGGGAAGGTGCGCGACGCACGATCGAGTCGAGCTGGTAGATGCTCGCGACGGCCGGCGACGCGCCCGAGGCGTTGCCAGACTGGATGGGCGCCGCGGTGGCGTTGCTCAGCCGGTCGGCCAGCACCTGGCCGGGCGAGCCGATCTCGGCCAGTACGTCAGCCGTCGATTCGAACGCGAAGCCCGAGAGGCCGAGCAAATTGGCCAGCACACGCAGAACCTTCCAGGCCGGACGTGTTTCACCCAGCGGCCTCACGACGGCGTGGAAACTTTGCGCGCGGCCTTCGGCATTGACGAAGGTACCCGGCGTCTCGGTGAACGGAGCGACAGGCAGCAGCACGTCGCTGAATTCGAGGTTGGACTTGAACGGACTCAGCGTCACGACCATTTGCGCGTGCGCGAGTCCTTCGACGGCAGCAGCACCGGCTGCCGAATCGAATACGGGTTCGGTGTTGAGCAGCAATACAGCCTTGAGCCCGCCGCCGAGCATCTGGCCTGCATTCAGACCGCCGGCCTTCGGCAGTGCGCCGACGACTTGCGCGCCGACGGTATTGGCCGCCTCGGTCAGGTAGCCGACGCTGGCACCGGTTTGCGCACCGATCCAGTTGGCCAGTGCCAGCAAGGTGCTGGCCTCGGCATGATGCGCCGCCGCGTTGCCAAGCAGGACGGCCTTGCGTTCGCCGCCGAGCAACGATGCCGCCATTGCCTTCGCCGAGTCGCTTGCAGCGGCATTCCTCGTCACAGGAGCCGTGGCGCCGGTGCTTTCAGCAATCGCAGCAGCGATGTCGACCAAAGAGTCGACCCACTGTTGAGCCGGAACGCGAACGGCGTTCGCCACGGGCATCGCCCAGGCGTCGGCATCGGCCAGCAGTTCCGGCGAAGTCAGTGCACTGAGCACGCCGCCCTTGCGAATCGATTGACGAATACGCTGCGCGAACAGCGGATGGTCCTTGCGCAGGTTTGAGCCGATCACGAACGTGCGTTGCAGCTGCGACAGCGATGCGATCGAGGTGCCGAGCCAACGGACGCCTTCGACCTCGGCGAACTCGGCGTTGCGCAGGCGGTAGTCGATGTTGTTGCTGCCCAGACCATGCGTCAGCAAGTTGGCGAGGTGTAGCTCTTCGAGCGTGCTGTGCGGGCTGACGAGCGTGCCGATGCTTTGCGCACCGTGGTCGGCCTTGATCTGCTTCAGGCCATTGGCAACGTATTCCAGCGCAGTTTGCCAATCGACTTGTTGCCACTGGCCGCCCTGCTTCAGCATCGGCTGCGTCAGGCGCTCGGGGCCGTTCAATGCCTCGTAGGAGAAGCGGTCGCGGTCGGCGATCCAGCACTCGTTCACGTCTTCGTTTTCGAGTGGCACCACGCGCATCACGCGATTGTTCTTGACCTGGACGATCAGATTTGCACCGGTCGAGTCGTGTGGACTCACCGATTTGCGGCGCGACAGTTCCCAGGTGCGAGCGCTGTAGCGGAAGGGCTTGCTCGTCAGCGCGCCGACCGGGCAGATGTCGATCATGTTGCCCGACAGTTCGGAATCGACCGAGTCGCCGAGGAAGGTCTCGATCTCGGAGTGTTCGCCGCGGTTCGACATGCCGAGCTCCATCACGCCGGCCACTTCCTGGCCGAAGCGGACGCAGCGCGTGCAATGAATGCAGCGGCTCATTTCTTCCATGCTGATGAGCGGGCCGACGTCCTTGTGGAACACGACGCGCTTTTCTTCCTCGTAGCGCGAAGACGAACCGCCGTAGCCCACGGCCAAATCCTGCAACTGGCACTCGCCACCCTGGTCGCAGATCGGGCAGTCGAGCGGATGGTTGATCAGCAGGAACTCCATCACCGACTGCTGGGCCTTGATGGCCTTTTCGCTCTTGGTGCGGACAATCATGCCCTGGGTGACGGGCGTGGCACAGGCCGGCATCGGCTTCGGCGCCTTCTCCACATCGACCAGGCACATGCGGCAGTTGGCCGCGATGCTGAGCTTCTTGTGATAGCAGAAGTGCGGGATGTAGGTGCCCGCCTTATCGGCCGCATGCATGATCATGCTGCCTTCGACGATGTCGACCTTCTTGCCGTCGAGTTCGATTTCAACCATATGTGTTCTTCTTGCGCTCAGGCCTTGGCCGGTGCCTTCGGGACGTAGCCGGGGATCAATGCCTCGAACTCGTGGCGGAAGTGCTTGATCATGGCTCTGACCGGCATCGCGGCGGCATCGCCCAGCGCGCAGATGGTGCGGCCCTGGATGTTGTCGGCGACAGAATTCAGCAGGTCCATGTCGGTGGCCTTGCCATGGCCGTTGTGGATGCGATCCACCACGCGCCACAGCCAGCCCGTGCCTTCGCGGCACGGGGTGCACTGGCCGCACGACTCGTGCATGTAGAAGTACGAGAGGCGCTTGAGCGATTCGACCATCGAGCGGCTGTCGTCCATGACGATCACGGCGCCGGAGCCCAGCATCGATCCCGCCTTGGCGATGGAGTCGTAGTCCATCGTGCATTCCATCATGATGGATGCCGGCAGGACTGGAGCCGACGAGCCGCCGGGAATCACCGCCTTCAACTGGCGCCCCTTGCGCACTCCGCCGGCCAGTTCGAGCAGCTTCGAGAACGGCGTGCCCATCGGCACTTCGTAGTTGCCCGGCAGTTCGACGTCGCCGCTGACCGAGTAGATCTTGGTGCCGCCATTGTTCGGCTTGCCGCACTCGAGATAGGCCACGCCGCCGTTGTTGATGATCCAAGGCACCGCGGCAAAGGTCTCGGTGTTGTTGATCGTGGTCGGCTTGCCATAGAGGCCGAAGCTCGCCGGAAATGGCGGCTTGAATCGTGGCTGGCCCTTTTTGCCTTCGAGCGATTCGAGCAGCGCGGTTTCCTCGCCGCAGATGTAGGCGCCAAAGCCGTGTGCAGCGTGAAGCTGGAAGTTGTAGCTGCTGCCCAGGATGCCGTCGCCCAGGTAACCGGCCGCGCGCGCTTCTTCCAGCGCTGCCTCGAAGCGGTCGTAGGTCTGGAAGATTTCGCCGTGGATGTAGTTGTAGCCCACGCTGATGCCCATCGCGTAGGCCGCGATGGCCATGCCTTCGATCACGATGTGCGGGTTGTAGTGCAGGATGTCCCGGTCCTTGCATGTACCCGGCTCGCCTTCGTCGGAATTGCAGACGAGGTACTTCTGGCCCGGGAACTGGCGGGGCATGAAGCTCCACTTGAGACCGGTCGGAAAGCCCGCGCCGCCGCGGCCCCTCAAGCCAGACGATTTGACTTCGGCGATCACCTGGTCGGGCGTCAGCCCTTCACTCAGGATCTTGCGCAGCGCCTTGTAGCCACCACGCGCCTCATAATCGGCCAGCCGCCAGTTGGTGCCGTTCAGGCCGGCGTAGATCTGCGGCTCGATGTGGCGATCGTGAAAGCAGGTCTGGACGCCGGTCGCCTGGAACTGCAAAAGCACTTGCTCGGGCGACATCATTGCGCTCCCTTCAAGCCGTCGATCAGCTGATCGAGCTTTTCATTGCTCATGAAGCTGCACATCGTGCGGTCGTTGACCAGCATCACCGGCGAATCGGCGCAGGCACCCAGGCATTCGCTCTGCTGAAGAGTGAACATGCCGTCGGGCGTGGTCTCGCCCATTGCGATGCCCAGCTTCTTCTCGAGATGTTTCAGCGCCACGGCGCCGTCGCGCAACTGGCACGGCAGGTTGGTACAGACGTTGAGCTTGAACTTGCCCACCGGCCGCTGGTTGTACATGTTGTAGAAGGTCGTGACTTCATGCACCGCGATCGGCGCCATCCCCAGGTAGGCGGCGATCTCGCGTTCGCGCTGCTCGCTGACGAAGCCTTCGTCCTGCTGCACGATCGTCAGGCAGGCCATCACTGCGGACTGCTTACCTGCCGGCGGATACTTGGCAACCTCTCGCGCAAAGCGCTCCAGCGTCGCGGCCGACAGCGACGCCTGGGGGCTGTGGGTGGTGTCGGAATTCATGGGCTCTTTACCTGTCAATCTCACCGAACACGATGTCCATCGTGCCGATCACGGCCACTGCGTCGGCAATCATGTGCCCGCGCGCCATCTCGTCGAGCGCCGCAAGATGCGGGAAGCCGGGTGCGCGGATCTTCAGACGGTAGGGCTTGTTGGCACCGTCGCTCACCAGATAGATGCCGAATTCGCCCTTCGGGTGCTCGACGGCGGCATATGCTTCGCCTTCGGGCACATGAAAACCTTCGGTGAAGAGCTTGAAATGGTGGATCAACTCCTCCATGTTTGTCTTCATCGACTCGCGCGCAGGAGCGGCCACCTTGTGGTTGCTGGTGATGACCGGCCCCTGATTCGCACGCAGCCATGCCGAGCACTGCTGGATGATGCGATTGGCCTGGCGCATTTCCTCGACGCGGACCAGATAACGGTCGTAGCAGTCACCGGTCTTGCCGACGGGTACGTCGAAGTCCATGCGGTCGTAGACGTCGTAGGGCTGCTTCTTGCGCAGATCCCATTCGACGCCGGAACCGCGCAGCATCGGACCGGTGAAGCCGAGGTTAAGGGCGCGCTCTGGAGTGACCACGCCGATACCGACCGTGCGCTGCTTCCAGATCCGGTTGTCGGTGAGCAGCGTCTCGTACTCGTCGACCATCTTCGGGAAGCGCTTGCAGAAATCGTCGACGAAGTCCAGCATCGAACCCTGGCGGTTTTCGTTGAGCCGCTCGATCGCCTTCGCGTTCTTGATCTTGCTGGCCTTGTACTGCGGCATCGCGTCGGGCAGGTCACGATAGACGCCGCCCGGACGGAAGTATGCCGCATGCATGCGCGCACCGGACACCGCTTCGTACAGGTCGAACAGGTCTTCACGCTCGCGGAAGCAGTAGATGAGCATGTTCATCGCGCCGCAGTCGAGGCCATGCGCGCCAAGCCACAGGAGGTGGTTCAGCAGGCGCGTGATCTCGGCGAACATCACCCGGATGTATTGCGCGCGGATCGGCACATCGAGGCCCATGAGCCGCTCGATGGCGAGACAGTACGCGTGCTCGTTGCTCATCATCGACACGTAGTCGAGACGGTCCATGTACGGCAGCGACTGGATGTAGGTGCGCGACTCCGCGAGCTTCTCGGTCGCGCGGTGCAGCAGGCCGATATGCGGGTCGGCGCGCTGGATGACTTCGCCATCCAACTCCAGCACGAGGCGCAGCACGCCGTGCGCTGCCGGGTGCTGGGGACCGAAGTTCAGCGTGTAGTTCTTGATTTCGGCCATCAGTGGAGTCCGCCGTAGTTGTCTTCGCGGATCACCCGCGGCGTGATTTCGCGCGGCTCGATGGAGACGGGCTGATAGATCACGCGCTTCTGGTCCGGGTCATAGCGCATCTCGACGTGACCCGACACGGGAAAGTCCTTGCGGAACGGATGCCCGATGAAGCCGTAATCGGTCAGGATGCGGCGCAGGTCGTCATGGCCTTCGAAGACGATACCGTACAGATCGAAGGCTTCGCGCTCGAACCATCCCGCGGCATTCCAGACGCTGGTCAGCGAATCGACGACCGGCAGGTCTTCGTTCGGCACGAACACCTTGAGGCGGACACGCTGGTTGAGGCTCACGGAAAGCAGATGGGACACGACGCAGAAACGCTCGCCCTCCCACTCGCCTTCACGATAGCCGGAATAGTCCATGCCACAGAGGTCGATGAGTTGCTCGAAGCGGCAACCCGGCGCATCGCGCAGCAAGGTCGCAACCGCCCGGTAGTCAGTTGCACTCACCACCACCGTCACCTCGCCCAGCGCGAGCGTGACGCTCTTCGCCTTGGAGCCAAGCGTTTCGGTGATCTGGGTCTGCAGCGCCTCGGGAGAAATGGCAAAGTCGGTCATCGTCTCTTGCTCTTCAGGCGCGCGCAATCGTGTTGGTACGGCGAATCTTCTGCTGGAGTTGGATCACCCCATACAGAAGCGCCTCGGCGGTCGGCGGACAGCCCGGAACATAGACATCGACCGGCACGATGCGATCGCATCCGCGCACGACCGAATAGCTGTAGTGGTAGTAGCCGCCGCCGTTCGCGCACGAGCCCATCGAGAGCACCCAGCGAGGCTCCGGCATCTGGTCGTAGACCTTGCGCAGCGCCGGAGCCATCTTGTTGCAGAGGGTGCCGGCGACGATCATCAGGTCGGACTGGCGCGGGCTGGGCCGGAACAACATGCCGAAGCGGTCGATGTCGTAGCGCGCCGCGCCCGCATGCATCATCTCCACCGCGCAGCAAGCCAGCCCAAAGGTCATGGGCCACAGTGATCCGGTCTTGGCCCAGTTCACCACCGAATCGTAGGTCGTGGTGACGAAGCCTTCCTTCATGACGCCTTCAATGGCCATTTTTCGGATTCCTTGTCATTCCCAGTCGAGGGCGCCTTTTTTCCACTCGTAGACGAAGCCCACGACGAGGATGGCGAGAAAAATCATCATTGCCCAGAACCCGACGGGGCCGATTTCCTTGAGCGCGATGGCCCACGGAAAGAGAAAAGCAATTTCGAGGTCGAACAGGATGAAGAGAATCGCGACGAGGTAGTACCGGACGTCGAACTTCATGCGCGCGTCTTCGAAGGCCTCGAAGCCGCATTCGTAAGGGGAATTTTTTTGCGCGTCGGGCCGGTTAGGACCGAGGATGTAACCCAGAACCTGGGGTGCGACGCCGACTCCGACACCGACCAGGATGAACAACAGGACGGGGAGGTAGGAATCGAGGTTCATCAGGGGGTTCTATCACCGCTTGCCACCGGCAGGAAGCATAGATTCCTGCCGGTGAGATTTGGTGCGGTCGGCGAGACTCGAACTCGCACAGCTTTCGCCACTACCCCCTCAAGATAGCGTGTCTACCAATTTCACCACGACCGCGGTTTTTTCTGTCCGGATGGCATGAGGAACCTCGAGAGGTTTTGGCTTTCCGGAACAGCTTTAGAGTTTACCCTGAAAAACAGCCGTTTTCACTGGACGACTGAAGAGAAGATAGCAGGATTACTTGGCCGGGATCTGCCCGGCGCCCGAAGCAGGCGCGGCCGGGGCCGAAGCCGGCGCATTCGACGCAGGGGCGGCAGGCGCGGGACCCGACGGAATCTCCGCAGCCGAACCCGAACCCGAACCCGAACCCGAAGTCGCAGGTGCCGGCGTCGGTGCCGGTGCAGGCGCGCCGACTGCGGCGCGTTCGAGCAAGCTGCCGCCGCCCGCAGGCCGCGAATGGCCGAAGTAGGCCAGCAGCAGCGTGCAAGCGAAGAAGACGGCAGCGAGAACCGCCGTCGTACGCGAAAGAAAATTCGCACTGCCGCTGGCGCCGAACAGGCTGCCGGCGCTACCGCTGCCGAAGGCCGCGCCCATGTCGGCACCCTTGCCGTGCTGGATCAGGATCAGGCCGATCATCGCGAGTGCGGTGAGCATCTGCACGCCCACGAGAATATTGAGGACCACGTTCATTCGTTCTAACTCCTAAATTGGTTGGCAGCCGCGCTGTATCAGCTGGCCGCGGCGATGATCTGCAGGAAGTCGGGGGCCTTGAGGGACGCGCCGCCGATCAACCCGCCGTCTATATCGGCTTGCGCGAGCAGTTCTGCTGCATTCGCAGCGTTCATGCTGCCGCCGTAAAGAATCCGGATGCCGGCGGCATGGTCGCTCGCGGCGTGGTGCAGTTGCGCGCGCAGCACCGCATGCACGGCCTGCGCCTGCTCAGGCGTTGCCGTCTTGCCGGTGCCGATGGCCCATACGGGTTCGTAGGCCACGACAATCTCGCTGATGCAATGGCCATTGACGTGAATCACCGCTGCGAGTTGGCGCTTGACGATCTCTTCCGTCTGCCCTGCTTCGCGCTGAGCCAGCGTTTCGCCAACGCAGACGATCGGCGTGATGCCATTGGCCAGCGCAGCAGCCGTCTTCGCGGCCACGACCTCGTCGGTCTCGCCGTGATACTGACGCCGCTCCGAATGCCCCACGATCGCGTAGTGCACGCCGAATTCCTTCAGCATTGCCGCCGACTGCTCGCCAGTGAAAGCGCCTTGCGCCTGCGCCGACACATCCTGCGCACCCAATTCGATCGGAGATCCCGCGACCAGCGTTTGCACCTGCGCAAGATAAGGCGCGGGCACGCACACCGCGATGGCGCAAGCCGGGGTACCAACGCCTGCCACCAGGGCCTTCACCAGCGCCTCGTTAGCGGCGAGGCTGCCGTTCATCTTCCAGTTACCCGCGATCAGCTTTTTCTTCGTCATGTCTGTCTTGTTCACCAGGTCAGCACGATCTTGCCGATGTGCTGATTCGATTCCATGAGGACGTGCGCCTGCGCGGCGCCGCTCGGATCACCCTCTGCAGCGAAGCTACTGTGAATGACCGGCTTGACCGCGCCGCTCTCGAGCAGCGGCCACACCTTCTCGCGCAATGCCTTGGCGATCGCCCCCTTGAAGGCGACCGGCCGCGGACGCAGCGTCGAGCCGGTGATGGTGAGCCGCCTGCGCAGCACCAGTCCTGCATTGATTTCACTCTTGACGCCGCCCTGCACCGCGATGATCACCAGCCGGCCGTCCTCGGCCAGGGATTCGATCTCACGCGCCACATAGGCGCCGGCCACCATGTCGAGCACCACGTCGACACCCTTTCCGCCGGTGAGGCGTTTGGCCTCCTCGACGAAATCGGCAGTCTTGTAGTTGATTGCGTGGTCGGCACCGAGCTTCAGGCACGCTTCGCACTTTTCGTCGCTGCCCGCCGTCACGATCACGGTGGCGCCGAGCGCCTTGCCGAGTTGGATGGCCGTGACGCCGATACCGCTCGAACCGCCCTGGATCAGCAAGGTTTCGCCCTTCTGCAGGCGGCCGCGCTCGAACACGTTGCTCCAGACGGTGAAGAAGGTCTCGGGCAGCGTGGCCGCCTCGACGTCGCTCCACGTCTTGGGCACCGGCAGGCATTGCGCGACGGGGGCGACGCACAACTCGGCATAGCCGCCGCCCGCGACCAGCGCGCAGACGTGGTCGCCGATCTTGAAACCGGCATCGGCCAACGCCTTCCCGTCGCCCGACACGATCTCGCCCGCTACTTCAAGGCCGGGCAAGTCCGACGCTCCCGGCGGCACCGGGTAGTGGCCCATCCGCTGAAGCACGTCAGGGCGATTCACGCCGCTTGCGGCCACGCGAATCAGCAGTTCTCCCTCGCCCGCGACGGGTGTGGGACGCTCCACCATGCGCAGCACCTCGGGGGGGCCGAACGATGTGATCTCTATGGCTTTCATGGTCTTCTCTAGGCTGCAATGCCCGCAGTCAGGCGGGCATTGCTCGATCCACAAGTGCGGCGACGTCTCCGCCACCGCTCCTCTTCAGGCCTGATGGTCGCCGCGGTTCGCCTCTTGCAGCGGCAATTGCTCGACCACTTGCTCGCCCTGCTCGCCGCCACGTTCGTTGTTCTCGAAGCGCGGTGCACGTTCGGTGCGCGGCGGACGATCGCCACGGTCACCACGGTCCGAGCGCTCACGGCGATCGCCACGATCGCCACGGTCTTCGCGCGGAGGACGCTCGTTGAACTCCATGCCGGCCGGACGCTCGGCCAGGGCCTTCATGGACAGCTTGACGCGACCCTTTTCGTCGGTCTCGAGCACCTTGACCTTCACGATCTGGCCTTCGCTCAGGTAGTCGGTCACCTTCTCGACGCGCTCGTGCGCAATCTGGCTGATGTGCAGCAGGCCGTCCTTGCCGGGCAGCAGGTTGATGAGCGCGCCGAAATCGAGAATCTTGGTGACCGGGCCTTCGTAGACCTTGCCGATTTCCACTTCCGCGGTGATCTGCTCGATGCGCTTCTTGGCCGCTTCAGCCTTTTCCGGGTCGGTCGAGGCGATGGTGATGGTGCCGTCTTCGTCGATGTTGATCTGCGTGCCAGTCTCTTCGGTCAGCGCGCGGATCACGGAGCCGCCCTTGCCGATCACGTCGCGGATCTTCTCGGGGTTGATCTTCATCGTGAACAGGCGCGGCGCGAAGCTCGAGACTTCGGCCTTGGCCTCGCCCATGGCTTCCTGCATCTTGCCGAGGATGTGCATGCGGGCTTCCTTGGCCTGCGCCAGAGCGACCTGCATGATTTCCTTGGTGATGCCCTGGATCTTGATGTCCATCTGCAACGCCGTAATGCCGTTGGTCGTGCCGGCCACCTTGAAGTCCATGTCACCGAGGTGATCTTCGTCGCCCAGGATGTCGGTCAGCACCGCGAAGCGGTTGTCTTCCTTGATCAGGCCCATGGCGATACCGGCCACGTGGGCCTTCATCGGCACGCCGGCGTCCATCATCGAGAGGCAGCCGCCGCAGACCGAAGCCATCGACGAGGAGCCGTTCGACTCGGTGATTTCCGACACGACGCGAATCGTGTACGGGAATTCTTCCTTGCTCGGCAGGCAAGCGACGAGCGCGCGCTTGGCGAGGCGGCCGTGACCGACTTCGCGGCGCTTGGTGGAGCCCATGCGGCCGACTTCGCCGGTGGCGAAGGGAGGCATGTTGTAGTGGAACAGGAAACGGTCTTCGTATTCGCCGGCCAGCGCGTCGATGCGCTGCGCATCGCGTTCGGTGCCGAGGGTGGTCACGACCAGCGCCTGGGTTTCACCGCGCGTGAACAGGGCCGAACCGTGGGTGCGCGGCAGCACGCCGTTGCGGATTTCGATCGGGCGCACGGTGCGCGTGTCGCGGCCGTCGATGCGGGGCTCGCCCGACAGGATCTGGCTGCGAACGATCTTCGATTCGATCGAAAAAAGCAGGTCGTTGACCTTGCCTGCATCGAAGGGCTCGCCGCTTTCCTTCAGCGCGTTCATCACGCTGGCGTTGGCTTCGCGCAGGGCCTGCGTGCGCGCTTGCTTGCTGCGGATCTGGTAGACGGCGCGCAGCTTTTCCTCTGCCAGGCCCTTGACCTTGGCGACGAAGGCTTCGTCTTCGGCCGGCGGCTGCCAGTCCCACACCGGCTTGCCGGCGTCGCGGACGAGTTCATGGATCGCGTTGATCGCGATGGCGGCTTGCTCATGGCCGAACACCACGCCGCCGAGCATGATTTCTTCGCTCAGTTGCAGGGCTTCGGACTCGACCATCAGCACGGCGGCTTCGGTGCCGGCCACGACCAGATCCATCTGCGAATCCTTGCGCGCGGTCTGACCCGGGTTCAGCACGTACTGGCCGTTGATGTAGCCCACGCGGGCGGCGCCGATCGGGCCACTGAACGGAATGCCGGAAATCGACAGCGCGGCGCTCGTGCCGATCATGGCGGCGATGTCTGCATCGACTTCGGGGTTGAGCGACAGGGTGTGGATGACCACGTGCACTTCGTTCAGGAAGCCTTCGGGGAACAGCGGGCGGATCGGACGGTCGATCAGGCGGCTGGTCAGCGTTTCGTGTTCGCTGGGCTTGGCTTCGCGCTTGAAGAAGCTACCGGGGATCTTGCCTGCGGCATAGGTCTTCTCGATGTAGTCAACGGTCAGGGGGAAGAAGTCCTGGCCGGGCTTGGCGGATTTGGAAGCGACTACGGTCGCCAGGACCACGGTGCCCTCGATGTCCACCTTGACGGCGCCGCTGGCCTGGCGCGCGATTTCGCCGGTTTCCAGGACGACAGTCTTGTCGCCCCACTGAAAGGACTTGGTGACTTTGTTGAAGAGGCTCATGTTCAGCTCCTGTTTTTTGATAGCGGCTCGACCCGTGATAGTCACAGGCCCCGCGGGGCCGGAGCGCTTTCCAGAACACGATGCCATTCCAGAGAAGCTCGCCGGGAACCTCGTTGGAATGACACAGCTTCGCTCTGTTTGGCGGCTCCGAAGTAAAAAACGCCTGAGCTAGCGGACTAACCCAGGCGTTCTTGCATGCGATTCGGCTTACTTGCGCAGACCCAGCTTGGCGATCAGCGCGGTGTAGCGGTCGGCGTCCTTGGACTTGAGGTAGTCCAGCAGCTTGCGGCGGCGGCTCACCATGCGCAGCAGGCCGCGACGACCGTGGTGGTCCTTGGCGTGCGTCTTGAAGTGCGGGGTGAGTTCGTTGATGCGGGCGGTCAGTAGTGCGACTTGCACTTCGGGACTGCCGGTATCGTTGGCGGCGCGGGCGTTGTCCTTGACAACTTCGGCCTTGATAGAGGCTGCGATCATTTGATTTTCCTAGTTCCGGGATGTTTGACTTGCGGTGTATGCTGGAACTGCGCGCACCGTGCGCCTTGCGGCATGCAAAGCTTTGGGATTATAGCTCGCCCCCAGGCTGCGCGCACTTCGTGCCGCTTCGCCTTCCCCTTCCGGGGGCAACACCTGCGGACCGGCGGAGCCGGATCCGCGGTGTTTCACGTCTTTTGTTGCGCGGCCAGCCAGCGTTTGAGGCGATTGACGCCCTCCACCAGGCGCTGCTTGTCCTTGGATGCGAAGCACCAGCGGAGCCAGCCTTGCGCCTCCGGCGCGAAGGCGTTGCCGGGGGCCAGGCCCAGGCCGGCTTCGGCCACCAGGCGCTTGGCGACTTCCAGGGAATCGTCAAAGCCGTCGAGCTTGAAGAAGGCGTACATGCCGCCGCGCGCGGGAGCCACCTCGACGCCGGGAATGTCCGACAGCAAGGGGACCAGGGTGTCGCGGCAGGATTTCAGGTGCGCGACGATCTTGGGGGTGATTTCCTCGGTGTGGGCCAGTGCGGCGACGCCGGCGCGCTGGGTGAAGACGCTGGCGCACGAGGTGTTGAACTCGATCAGCTTGCCCATACCGTCCATCAGCGCGGGGGGCAGAACCAGCCAGCCGAGTCGCCAACCCGTCATCAGGAAGCTTTTGGAGAAACTGTGGGCGACCACCAAGCGGTCGTCGGGCGACGCGACGTCGAGGAAGCTGGGCGCGCAGCGGTTGGGCGTCGGTTCGTAATACAGGCGCTCGTAGACCTCGTCGGCGAGGATCCAGGTGCCGGTGGCGCGGCAATGGTCGAGGATCGCCTGCTGCTCGGCCCGCGTCAGCGTCCAGCCGGTCGGATTGTTCGGCGCGTTGACGATGAGCAGCTTGGTCGATGGCGTCACTGCGGCGCGCAGCGCTGCGAGGTCGAGGGTCCACTGCCCTCCCGTGGGAACCAGGGGCACGCAGCGCACCCTTGCGCCGAGGATTGCCGGTTGCGCGGTGAGGTTGGGCCATACCGGGGTGATGGCGACGACCTCGTCACCCGCATCGACGAGCGCCTGCACGGCCAGCATCAGCGCGCTGACGCCGCCGGAGGTGATCGCAATGCGCGACGACTCGATCTTCGGGTGCAGGCCGCTCATGTATCCAGCGACGGCCTCGCGCAGTTCGGGCAGACCCAGGTTGTGCGCATAGAAGGTTTCGCCACGCTGCAGCGACTCGATGGCCGCCTGGCGGATGACCTCGGGCGTGACTTCGTCGCTCTCGCCGAACCAGAAGGCCAGCACGTCGCTGCGGCCCAGGCCGGCGTTGGCGACTTCACGGATCTTGGAGGCTTCGAGGTTGTGGATGGCTTCGCGCATCGGATTTTTCCTTGGGGATTCAGGGGCGCTGCATCTGGCAGCTGGTGGGCATTTCGGCGCGGCTGGCCGGGATCGTCTTCACGACACGGAAGCCGTAGCCGGAGCCTTCGACGTCGAACTTCACGCCGGGCGCGCCCTGCTTGTCCATGACGCCGACGACGAGGCTCTGCTGGAACTGATGGTCAGCAGCGCGCATGTGGCCGCTCTGACCCGACAGCGTGACGTTGGCCTTCTCGAGCGCGCGCGCCACGGCCACGGTATCAACGCTCCCCGCGCGCTCGATCGCCTGCGCCAGCGCCTCGATCATCAGTTGCATGCGCATGTGGACGTAGTCGTCGGCGGCTTTCGGAAAGCGCTCGCGGAAAGACCGGTAGAAGGCCTCGGACTGCGGCGTCTGCACGTTCGGCAGCCAGTCGGCCACCGCGATCACGCGCCCGATGCCGGCGTCGCCGATGGCCGCCGGCGCACCGAGGGCGTTGCCGTAGAAGGTGTAGAAGGTGCCGTTGAAACCGGCTTCTCGCGCCGCCTTCACGAGCAAGGTGAGATCGTTGCCCCAGTTGCCGGTGATGACCGCCTGCGCGCCACTCGCAAGGATCTTGCTCGCATAGGGCGCGAAATCCTTGACCCGCCCCATCGGGTGCAACTCGTCGCCCACGATCTTCACGTCCGGGCGCAGCACGCCGAGCTGCCGTCTGGACTCACGCAACACCGCCTGTCCGAAGCTGTAGTCCTGGCCGAACAGGTAGACGCGTTGGAGCGCCTTGTCGTCCTTCAGGACATCCATCAGCGCGGTGACGCGCATGTCGGCGTGCGCATCGAAGCGGAAGTGCCAGAAGCTGCAGCGCTCGTTGGTGAGCGCCGGATCGACCGCCGAGTAGTTGAGGAAGAGCACCCGCCGGGCCGGATCGCGCTCGTTGTTCTTCTCGATCGCATCGATCAGCGCGGCCGCCGTGGCCGACGAGTTGCCCTGCAGCACGATGCGCGCGCCGTCGTCCATCGCCGCGCGCAAGGCGGACAGCGCCTCCTCGTTCTGCCCCTTGCTGTCGTAGCGGTCCAGCTGCAGAAAGCGAGCGCCGCCCGGCAGCTTGACCCCACCGCGCGCATTGACGCGCTCCACCGCCCACAGCAGATTGCGGAACACCGCCTCGCCGGTGTTGGCGAAGGGGCCGCTCATGCTCTCGATGAGCGCGATACGGATGGGAGGCGCGGGCTGCGCATGCGCCAGGCCCAACACCGATGCGCATAGTGCCGAGGCGCCGAATTTCAAGGCGGCGCGACGGCAAATAAAGCTTGCATTCATTGCTTGAAAGTCCCTGGGGCCGCTCCTAGTTGAGGGGCATGCGGCACTTGTCTTGTTGAAACCGCCGCGCAGTGTACGGGACACACATTTCTTGTCCCCATTCTCATCGCTCAGGAGTTCTCACCATGTTTTTCGCACCCGCCGTTCGCACCGCCCGCTTCGTTCCGCGTTCGTACGACCGGAGCCTGGAGCGCTTCGTCAACGAGGCATTCTCCGGAGCGCAACGCTCGCTCAATGTCGAACAGGACGACAAGACCTGGACCTTGACGCTGGACGTGCCCGGCCTGTCGCGTGATGACCTCACGATCGGCATCGAAGGCGCCGTGGTTCGCATCGAGAGCAAGGCGGAGGCCAAGCGCCAGCTCAAGGCCGCGTACGAACTGCCACAGGACATCGACGTGGCCGCGAGCCAAGCCAAGCTCGAAAACGGCGTTCTGACGCTCAAGCTGGGCAAGCTGGTTCCGGTCAGCAATGTCGCTCAGCTCGCCATCAACTGACAACCTGTCGCTTCGAACTCAAAAAACGCAATACACGGGCCGGTAACTTTCAGTTGCCGGCCCGATGCGTTTTTGACTCACAATCGGTGCGTATTTCGTCACGTTCTGTGACGATTTTTTCAATGCCTTCCTCTTAATTTGCGCTGGAAGCGAACGGGACTGCGGTGGCAGCAGACGCGAGGCGCCCCGACGAAGCACCATGAAAACGCACTTGAAGCTTGCAGACGACGACGCCCGTTCGGACACCCTGTTGGTGTTCCTCCCGGGGGCCTTCCTCAAGCCTGAAGAATTCGAGCGCGAAGGTTTCGTCCATGCCGTGAGGGAGCGCGAGCTGGCCGCGGACGCCCTGCTCGTCGATGCCGATGTGTCGTACTTCTACGACCAGACCTTCATCGAGCGGCTGCACGACGACGTCATCCAGCCGCAGCGCTCCCTGGGCTACAAGTCGATCTGGCTGGTCGGCATTTCCATCGGCGGCTTCGGCGCGCTGATCCACGAACTGGCAAAGCCAGGCGCCGTCGACGGCATCGTGGCGCTGGCGCCCTATCTCGGGCGCCGCCCCATCGCCGCGGAAATCCACAAGGCCGGTGGCCTGCGTGCCTGGAAGGCGCCCGAAGGACCGCCGCCCGACGAGGAAGTCGATCGCAAGCTCTGGCCCTGGCTCCAGCAATATTCGTCGCCGAAGCGTGCGGAGAACCTGCCGCCGCTGTATTTGGGATTCGGGCTCAGCGACCGTTTCGCGGCCAACCATCAACTGCTGGCGGATGCGCTGCCGGACGGCCGCGTGTTCACCACGGAAGGCGGGCACGATTGGCCCCAATGGTCGCAACTCTGGCGCAAGGTGCTCGATGTGCTCCCGCTTCCATCGCGCACCATGAAGGGCTCTAGGCGAGCGGTGACGCCTCGGTCAACGACGCCAGCGGCCATCGCGGCTTGACGTCGAAGGCGTAGCGCTCGGTCGGCGACTGCATGCCGGCCTGAAGACGCATCGCGGCAGCCATGGCGATCATGGCGCCGTTGTCGGTGCACAGGTGCAGCTCCGGATAGTGCACGCGAACCCCGCGTTTCGCACATGCCGCGTTCAGTTGCTCGCGCAACGCCCGATTGGCGCCTACGCCGCCGGCGACCACCAGCCGATTCAGGCCTGTCTGTTCGATGGCGCCCAGCGATTTCTTCAGCAGCACTTCCACGATCGCAGCCTGGGTCGATGCGGCGAGATCGGCCTTGCGCGCCTCCAGCTCGCTGCCCAGTTTCTTGGCCTGGGTGAGCACTGCCGTCTTGAGGCCGGCAAACGAGAAGTCGAGGTCGCCGCTGTGCAGCAGGGGGCGCGGCAATTTGAACGCCGCCGCGTCGCCGCCTTCCGCCAGCTTGGCAAGCCAGGGACCGCCCGGATAAGGCAGGCCCATCAGCTTGGCGCTCTTGTCGAAGGCTTCGCCGGCGGCGTCATCGATGGTTTCGCCCAGTAGCTCGTAGCGCCCGACGCCGTCGACGCGCATCAGTTGCGTATGTCCGCCTGACACCAGCAAGGCCACGAAGGGAAATTCCGGCGCGTCCGCGCTCAGGAAGGGCGACAGCAGATGGCCCTCCAGGTGGTGCACGCCGAGCACGGGCTTGCCGAGCGCCGCTCCCAGCGCGCAAGCCACACCGGCGCCGACCAGCAAGGCACCCGCCAGGCCCGGCCCGCGCGTGTACGCCACGACGTCCACATCCGCGAGCTTCCGCCCGGCTTCGGCGAACACGGCCTGCGCCAACGGAAGAACACGGCGGATGTGATCGCGGCTCGCCAGCTCGGGGACGACGCCGCCATAGGCCTGGTGCATGGCGATCTGGCTGTGCAGCGCGTGCGCGGCCAGGCGCGGCAGACCGCTCTCCCCTGCCTCGACGAGGGCGACCCCGGTTTCGTCGCAAGACGATTCGATTCCCAGTACAAACATCCAGCGAGTGTAGGTTGCGCCCGATTTCGGGGCACGGATGTTGCTGGATAGGCTCATGCGCAAAGGTGTATGCATAGAGACTCGAAAACGACGATGAAATCTGGCTTGAGCTTTTTGGTTGCGGCTCTTCGATGCGAGATCGAGGGGTTGGAGCAGCTCGACCGAACCAGTCAACTGGTCGGAACGATCAGCCGGCTGGTGCATGCCTTGCAGCGCGAGCGGGGAATTTCGAACGTGCTCCTGGCGTCGCGAGGCCAGCGCTTCGGCGCTCAGCGTGACGAGCAGATCGCCGAGTGCCTGCGAATGGAAGAAGCGGCGCGCCTCGGTTTCGAGCAGTTGGAGATGGAAACTGCCCGCATCGGCAACGGTGCGCGGCTGTTCAGCCGCATTGCCTGGGTGCTGCCGGGGCTGGATGCGCTGCCGGAATTGCGTCGTCGCATCGGTGCGCTGGAGGTGGACTCGGCCGAATCGACCGCTGCCTTCGTCAAGCTGATCGCGGGCCTTCTCGCCGTCGTGTTCGAGGCGGCTGACGGCGCGACGGATCCGGAGGTCTCGCGCGCACTCGTGGCGCTCTTCAATTTCATGCAAGGCAAGGAGTTCGCGGGGCAGGAACGCGCCTGCGGTGCCGCCGCCTTTGCCTCGGGCCGCAACGACAGCAACCGGCAACAACAGTGGCTGCACCTCATCGATTCGCAGGAGCGGTGCTTTCAGGTCTTCACCGAGTTTTCGGCGCAGGAGCTCGTCGATATCTGGCGTGCGAGCCTGCCCACCACGCAGATGGCCGAACTGGAGCGGCTTCGCCGCATCGCCTGCGCGGCACCGGCGGGCGTGGTGCTCGATACCGACTTGAGCCAGACATGGTTCGATTGCTGCACGCGGCGAATCGACGCCATGCGGTCCATCGAGGAACGCCTTGCCGACGACCTCCACCGGATCTGCCAGCAGAAGACTGCGCAAGCCCGCGCGGAGTTGCAGACTCACCAGGCACTGCTGGCAAAGGTCAGCGGCCAGCCCGATGCGACGGCTGCCGCGTACTTCGACGGGCCGGCAACGCTGGACCCCGCACCGTACGGCCGACAGCTTGAACGATCGATTCTCGACATGGTCCAGGAGCAATCGCACCGGCTTCAGGCGATGAGCGACGAACTCGACACCGTGCGCGCGGCGCTCAACGAGCGCAAGCTGGTCGAGCGCGCCAAGGGTCTCCTGATGGCGCACCGCCGGATCAGCGAACAGGAGGCGCACAAGATGCTGCGCCAGACCGCCATGAACCAGAACCGAAGGCTGATCGATGTCGCCGAATCGGTGCTGGCCATGGCCGAGTACCTGCCCAAGGATGCGTCGTCTTGAGCGCGCCGCCAAGCCGGAATGGTGCGCTGCACAACAATCGCGCTTCGTTCGGCTTCGAAAGAAAATCTCTTCCCAGCCCAATGCAGGCGTCGATTTGAAGCTATGTTTTTCATAGCAATCGGCCGCTCGAAATCGCTGGCACGTAGCTTGCAATCAACCTGCCCATAGACCAACGAAGGTCTGTAGGCAGGCGGCATCCAACGGCGGGTGCAGCCCACTCAACCGGACAAAGGCGTCCCCACCCGCAAGGGCTCGTTTTCGAGCAGCCCTGCGCGGTGAGGACGCCTTTTTTGTTTTCTGCTTTGTCCTATTTCCACTTCGGAGTTCGCCCCATGACCGATTCGCTGCCATCCAAACTGAGTCGCCGACGTGTGCTGCAGGCCGCAGCGGCCGGAGTTGTCGGGCTCGACCCCGCCCTGCGCGCGGCCGTCTGGGCCCAGGGCTCGGACAAGCCGGAGAAGGAGGAAGTCAAGATCGGCTTCATTCCGCTCACCGACTGCGCCAGCGTCGTGATGGCCTCCGTGCTGGGCATCGACAAGAAGTACGGCGTGAAGATCGTGCCGAGCAAGGAAGCAAGCTGGGCCGGCGTGCGCGACAAGCTCGTCAACGGCGAACTCGACTTCGCCCATGTGCTCTACGGCCTGGTCTACGGCGTGCACCTCGGCATCGGCGGCCCGAAAAAGGACATGGCCGTGCTGATGACGCTCAACAACAACGGCCAGGCGATCACGTTGTCGAAGAAGCTCGCCGACAAGGGCGCGGTGGATGGCGCCTCGCTGGCCAAGGTGATGGCCGGCAACAAGGCCGAATACACCTTCGCGCAGACCTTCCCCACCGGCACCCACGCGATGTGGCTCTACTACTGGATGGCCGCCAACGGGATCGATCCGCTGAAGGACGCCAAGGTCATCACCGTGCCGCCGCCGCAGATGGTCGCGAACATGCGCGTCGGCAACATGGACGGCTACTGCGTGGGCGAACCCTGGGGCCAGCGCGCGATCATGGATGGCATCGGCATCACCGCCATCACGACGCAGGACATCTGGAAGGACCACCCGGAAAAGGTGCTCGGCACCACCGGTGACTTCGTCAAGAAGTACCCCAACACCGCGCGCGCCGTGACCGCCGCCATCCTCGAAGCCGGCAAATGGATCGACGCCGGCCTGCAGAACAAGAACAAGATGGCCGAGACCATAGCGGACAAGAGCTACGTCAACACCAGCGTGGATGCAATCAACCAGCGCATCCTCGGCCGCTACACCAACGGCCTCGGCAAGAACTGGGACGACCCCAACTTCATGAAGTTCTACAACGACGGCGCGGTCACTTTCCCGTACCTGTCGGACGGCATGTGGTTTCTCACGCAGCACAAGCGCTGGGGCCTGCTGAAGGAGCATCCGGACTACCTGCAAGTGGCGACACAGATCAACCAGATCGACATCTACAAGCAGGCCGCCGCGGCCACGAAGACTTCCGTTCCGAAGGAAGCGATGCGCACCAGCAAGCTGTTCGACGGCGTCGTCTGGGACGGCAAGAACCCGAAGCAGTACGCCGATTCGTTCAAGGTCCACGTCTGAGGAGCGCACCATGGTCAGTGCCGTCTTTCACTCCCCGCTCGACGCGACTCCGGTCATGCCGGCCGCTGCGAAGACCGTTGCCGCCGCCAGGCCCGTGGCTCCGGCCAGGCAGGTCGAATCCGAGCCGCGCCCGCCTCGTGATTTCAGCGCGCTGTGGCTGCGCGTGCTACCGCCCGTACTGGGCTTTGCGCTCCTGATCCTGATCTGGGAACTGGTCGCGATGAAGAGCACCACCGGCTTCCCCTCACCGCTGACGACATGGAAGCAGGCGCTGATCGTGTTCAGCGATCCGTTCTACAGCAAGGGGCCGAACGACCAGGGCGTGGGCTGGAACGTCCTCTCGTCGCTGCAGCGCGTGGGGCTCGGCTTCGGGCTCGCGGCGGCGGTGGGCATTCCCGCAGGCTTCGCGATCGGGCGCTTCGAGTTCCTCTCGCGCATGTTCAATCCGCTGATCAGCCTGTTGCGTCCGGTATCGCCGCTGGCCTGGCTGCCGATCGGGCTGCTGGTGTTCAAGGGCGCGAATCCTGCAGCCATCTGGACCATCTTCATCTGCTCGATCTGGCCGATGATCATCAACACCGCCGTCGGCGTGCAGCGCGTGCCGAGCGACTACATGAACGTTGCCAAGGTGCTGAACCTCAGCGAATGGAAGATCTTCACCAAGATCCTCTTTCCTGCCGTGCTGCCCTACATGCTGACCGGCGTGCGCCTCGCGGTCGGCACTGCCTGGCTCGTGATCGTCGCGGCCGAGATGCTGACCGGCGGCGTGGGCATCGGCTTCTGGGTGTGGGACGAGTGGAACAACCTCAACGTCGCTAACATCATCATCGCGATCTTCGTCATCGGCATCGTCGGACTCGTGCTCGAGTTTGCGCTGATCAGGATTGCCACGGCATTCACGTTCGAAGAGGTCAAGTCATGAACGACGACAGCAAGTACATCCAGATCCAGGGCGTGGAGCAGCGCTTCAAGACGGCCAAGGGCAGTTTCCTCGCGCTGCGTGACGTGAACCTCAACGTGGCAAAGGGCGAGTTCATCACCCTGATCGGGCACTCGGGCTGCGGCAAGTCGACCCTGCTGAACCTGATCGCAGGCCTCACCACGCCGACGCAAGGCGCCCTGCTCTGCGCCAACCGCGAGATCAAGGGCCCCGGCCCGGAACGAGCAGTCGTGTTCCAGAACCATTCGCTGCTGCCCTGGCTCACCTGCCAAGAGAACGTGTACCTCGCGGTCGAGCGCGTGTTCGCACCGACCGAAGGCAAGGCGCAACTCAAGGCACGCACCGACGCGGCGCTGGCATTGGTCGGCCTCACGGCCGCCGCGCAGAAGCGCCCCGGCGAGATCTCGGGCGGCATGAAGCAGCGCGTGGGCATCGCACGCGCACTGTCGATGGAACCGAAGGTGTTGCTGATGGATGAGCCCTTCGGCGCCCTCGATGCGCTCACCCGCGCCAAGCTGCAGGACGAACTGCTCGCCATCGTGCAGAAGACGCACAGCACCGTCGTCATGGTGACGCACGATGTGGACGAGGCAGTGCTGCTCTCGGACCGCATCGTGATGCTGACCAACGGCCCGGCCGCCACGATCGGCGAGGTGCTGGCGGTCGACATTCCGCGCCCGCGCAATCGCGTCGAGCTCGCCGAGGATCCGGTCTACGTGCACGCGCGCAAGGCGGTGATCGACTTTCTCTACACGCGCCAGGCGCACGTGGAGAAAGTCGCCGCCTGAGGCGACCCGCGCCGACGACGCGCGCGACCGGAGTCAGGACATGATGACCTGCAGGCTGTGTTCGTACGACGCAGTGAGATGGTCGAAGGTGTCGACCAGCGCATCGCTGGAACGCACCAGCGCGGAGCGGCCTTCGGCGCTATCGGCCTCCCGCACGCCGTGCACGAGTTGCAGCCATTCGTCCCGTGCGCCTGCCAACGCGGTGCGAATCTCCGGTGAGCTCAGGGGTGCGCGTTCGAGTTCCAGCAATGCGGACTCGAACTCGTCCATGGTCGGCGCCAGGCGTGCGCGCGAGGCATCGGCCGACAAGGTCGACGCCAGCAGCGCGTCCTTCGCCAGCCGCTGCGCACGCATGCGTTGGCGCCCGCAGATGTTGACGATGCGGAGCGCCCGTCGCGCGCCCGATGCCTCCAGTGCACCTGTCAGAGCTTCGGCGGCCGACAGCAAAATGTCGGCGCGCGCATCGATATCGATCAGCGCCTTCGGTCCGAGCCTCGTCGCGAGCGCTGTCTCCAGGCTCTGCCACGCCAGGCGTACATCGGCCAGAGCCTGCGCGCCGGATTCATCGAGTTCGAAGGCTGCCAGATGATTCAGGTTGTCCTGCACCCGTTCGGTCGATTGCGTGCGCAGGACGCGCGCACGCCGCGCGTCGATGCCAGCCAGTGCCTGCGCAGCGACCCGGACCAAGCGCTGCGACAGCATGCGCAACTGTCCGGCGCGATTGATCGCATCGGCCCACCGGGACGCCTCCACCACGGAGCGCGAGACCTCGCCCAGTCGCAGATTGGCATGCATCGCAGCGCCGCGAAGCAGGCCGAAGGCCTCGTCTTCACCGATGCCGCGCGCCGACATCAGCAATCCCTTGGCGCGACCGACCCATTTGCGCTCGTCCAGACGGGTGCGCAAGGATTCCAGTTCGGTGCGCAGGGAAGTCTCCCGCTGCCAGCGCGCCCGCGCGCGGCCCAGCAGCGCATCGAGCGATCGCGCGTCGAGTCCCTCGATCGACGCCCACGCATGCACGCCCAGCGCCGCGACCTCTTCATGCGCCTCCCGATTCAATGGTGCGGAGACCAGGCTCAACGCACAGGGCGGCACGCCCGACCACGCCTCCAGCGCATCGACGAGATCCGGTGTCACCGCCGGCACGCAGATCAGGATTTCGCGAGGCGCGAGCGACTGCGCCCGCGTCGCCATCGTGCGGCAACTCGCACGTGCGACCTCCGCGGCATGGGCGCCAACGAAGGCGCGCTGCAGGACTTCGGGAAGATCGGTGGCTTCGTGGGGCAGAACGACAAGAAGTGGATTCACGACAGACTTCAAGCTGGAGGCGAAAGCATAGGTCACGCACGGTCACATTCGCTGGCATATCTCTTGCGTGACATTGCGCGTGGTGTAACGAAGCACCGCATTGGTGAAGCGGCAGGCTCCTGCACGCAGCCCGGGAACGCACAGGCCGGGCACCTCCGTCACGCCGCCAGCATCCGCTGCCGGCACTGCATCCCCAACACGACCGACGACACGGCCCGACAACGGCCGCGCCGCGGCATTTCGCACTGAAAGCCATGTCCAGCTTCAAGTCTTTCCTGAACTCAGGCCACGGCCCGACGTTGTTCGCGTCCTTCCTGTACTTCGCGTTCTCGTGCTGCATCTGGGTCCTCAACGGCGCCATGGCGCCATTCATCGGCGAAACCTTCGACCTCTCGCCGGCGCAAAAGGGCCTGATGCTGTCGGTGCCGATCATTGCGGGCGCACTGATGCGTTTTCCCCTGGGCATCCTGTCGCAGTACATCGGTCGCAAGAAGGCGACGCTGGTCGAGATGGGCCTGATCGCCGTGGCGATGCTGTTCGGCTTCTTCATGGTGCACAGCTTCAACGACCTGCTCGCCATGGGCGTGCTGCTGGGCATCGCCGGCGCCAGCTTCGGCGTGGCACTCTCGCTCGGTTCGGGCTGGTTTCCGCCGCAGCACAAGGGGCTCGCAATGGGTCTGGTGGGCGCGGGCAACGTCGGGACTGCGGTGTCGGTGCTGGTGGCGCCGCCGCTCGCGCAATGGCTGGGCTGGCAGAGCGTGTACGGCGTCGCGGCCGTGGCGATCCTGCTGCCGATGATCGTGATGATCGTGTACGCGAAAGAGCCTCCCGACATCGACAGCCACGCCAGCTTCCGCGAGCACATCGCCTGCCTGTTCGAGAAGGACGGGTGGGTGTTCAGCCTGATCTACGGCGTGACATTCGGCGGCTTCATCGGGCTGACGACCTTCCTGCCGTCCTACTACTACGACCAGTTCGGGGTGAGCAAGGTGCAGGCCGGTCAGCTCACCATGCTCGCCGCATTCATGGGCGCTGCCGTTCGCGTGATCGGAGGCTGGATCTCCGACCGCTGGGGGGGCGTCAACACGCTGACGCTGGTGCTGCTGGTAGTGGCGGTCGGGTTGACGCTGGTGGGGTTCGCATCGTCGTCGCTCACCCTCACCACGCTGCTGCTGATCACCTGCTTCGCCGCACTGGGCGCGGGCAACGGCGCGCTATTTCAACTCGTGCCGCTGCGCTGGCCGACAAGCACGGCCGTCGCGGGTTCGATGATCGGCGAGATCGGCGCCCTCGGCGGGGGCCTCGTTCCCAACGCGATGGGCCTCTCCAAGCAATACCTCGGCAGCTATCTCTGGGGCTTCGTCTTCTTCGCCGCCCTCTCCCTCGTGATGCTCGGCGTCATGCGCGTGATGCAGATCCGCTGGACCCGCACCTGGGCCGAAAAAGGCGGCCGCGCCCGCGTGGCGACAGCACCCGAGAGCACCGCCAACTTCACCAAAGCCCGCAACGCATGAACCCGCACAACCCCATTCCAGGAATACCGCGGACCCGGCTTAGCCGGTCCGCCGGTATTGCCCCCTGCAAGGGGGTGGAGAGCGACATGAAATGCGCGAGCCTGGGGGTGTGCGCAAAGACTACGAGCCTGGGGGTGTGCCTATGTCCGGGGCAAGAACAGCAGCCAGAACACCAGCAGCATGTTGAGCAACAAGGAAATGCCGAGCGCGATCTTGTACAGCGCCGCCGGGTCACGGCGAACCAGCGGCGTGGCGCTCGGAGCGCTGACGGGACGCGAAGCGCCGCGCTCCAGCGCCAGCAGCAACTCCTCGGCAGTCTCGAAGCGTTGTCGCGGGTCGCGCGCGACGGCCTTGCGCACCAGGTGGTCCAGCCATATCGGCACATCGGGCCGGATGCGCGAGAGCGCGGCCGGATCGCGCCGGTAGCGCGACGCCTGGTAGGGCTCGATCTCGCCATAGGGCAAGCGCCCGGAGAGCCACTGGTAGAGCGTGACCCCCAATGCGAAAAGATCGCTCGCCGCATCGGCAACGCCGCCTTCCCATTGCTCAGGATTGATGTAGCTCGGCGTGCCGGCGTGCAGCTCGCGTTGCGCCGCACCCTCGCGCCCGGACAACGCCACGCCCAAGTCGAGGATGCGCCAGCATCCATCGTCTCCGAGGTGCAGGTTGCCAGGCTTGATGTCCCGATGCACCACACCGTGGCGGTGCAGCCGTCCCAGTGCGCGGCTCACTTCGATGGCCGCGGCCACGACTTCGGCGACCGCCCCGCGCCCGCCGGACTTCTGCATCTGCTCGAGCGTCCGGCCGCCATGCCAATCGAACACGGTGTAGAGCGCGCTCGCATCGGCCGCTCGCTCATGGACGCGCACGAAGCCGCTGTCGGGTCGTGCGCTGACGCGCAGGCCCAGCCAGGCTTCGTGCGCGAGCATCGCGCGCTCCTGAGGGTCACCGGCCCGGGACGGGTGCAAGGTCTTGAGCGCGACCAGCGCTCGCGTCACGGGATGGCGCGCCTGGTAGAGCAGGTGCACGCCGCTGTTCGCCACCAGCGCGGTGACGAGGTAACCGTCCAGCACGTCGCCGACCTTCAACAGGGGCGGCGGCGCCAGGCGGCGGACATCGCCCATCTCGTCGTCCAGTTGTCGGGCATCGAGACCGATGACACGGATCACCAGCGCGGTCGCGTTGTCGCGGGTTCCTGCGCCCAGCGCCGCATTCACCAGCGCGTCGCTGGCCTCGCCCGCCGTGCCTTGCAGCGCGATCGCGGCGAGTTGCTGCGCCTTGAGCACACCGTGCACGCCGTCGGAGCTGAGCACGAAGCAGTCGCCGACGCGCACGTCACCTTGCACGTAGTCGACCCGCACCTGGTCGTCGAGGCCGATGGCGCGTGTCAGGCGGCTGCGAAAGTCGGGCTGCTCGAAGGCATGGTCATGGGTCAGCGGCACGGCGGGCTCGCCATCCTGCCGCACGCGCCAGGCACGGGTGTCTCCGACGTGCGCGAGCGTGTAGCTCTGCCCGTGCAACACCAGCGCGGTCAGCGTGGTGAGCGCAGTGCCCTCGCCTTGGCGTCGACGGTTGTGATCGGCCAGCCAGGCGTTCTGCGCGCCGATCAGGCGGTCCAGCGCCGCGGTGGGCTCCCAGGTGTCGGGCGTGGCGAAGTAGTCGCCCAGCAGCCCCATCACCGTGGTCTGCGCAGCTTCCAGGCCGCGCCCACCGGTCGACACACCGTCGGCAATGGCGGCGATCAGCCCGCGCGCCTCTTCGCCGCGCGGCGCGTGCACGGCACCGGCGAAGTCCTCGTTGACGTCGCGCGGCCCGCGCTGGCTGCTGTAGCCGATGTCCACTTCAAAGCTCATGGCGCGATTCTCCACGCGCGTCCCGGGCAGCCCGCTTGATTGAATCGACGAAAGGTCCAGCCCCATGAAGAAGATGAAACTCGTGATGGTCGGCAACGGCATGGCCGGCGTGCGCACGATCGAAGAGCTCCTCAAGATCGAGCCCGACCTCTACGACATCACCGTGTTCGGCGCCGAGCCGCACCCGAACTACAACCGCATCCTGCTGTCGCCTGTGCTCGCGGGCGAGCAGACGATCGATGAGATCGTGCTCAACAGCTGGGAGTGGTACGCCGAGAATCACATCACCTTGCACGCCGGCAAGAAGGTGGTCGAGATCGACCGCGTCAAGCGCATCGTGCGTGCCGAGGACGGCACCGAGGCCGCGTACGACCGCCTGCTGATGTGCACCGGCTCCAACCCATTCATGCTGCCGGTCCCGGGCAAGGACCTGAAGGGCGTGATTGCCTACCGCGACATCGCCGACACCGACTACATGATCGAGACCGCCCGCACGCACAAGAACGCGGTGGTCATCGGCGGCGGCCTGCTGGGCCTCGAAGCGGCCAACGGCCTGATGCTGCGCGGCATGAACGTCACCGTGGTGCACGTCATGCCATGGCTGATGGAGCGCCAGCTCGACGACGTCGCCGGCAAGCTGCTGCAGAAGTCACTCGAAGACCGCGGGCTCAAGTTCCTCCTGGGGGCCCAGACGCAGGAACTGGTCGGCGGCGAGGACGGTCGGGTGAAGGCCATCCGCTTCAAGGACGGCATCGAGGTGGCGGCCGACCTGGTCGTCATGGCGGTCGGCATCCGGCCCAACACCGAACTGGCCGAGAAGGCCCGGCTGCACGTCAACCGCGGCATCGTCGTCACCGACACCATGCAGACCGTGACCGACGCGCGCATCTATTCGGTTGGCGAATGCGCGGCGCATCGCGGCATCGCCTATGGCCTCGTGGCGCCGCTTTTCGAACAGGCCAAGGTGGCGGCCAACCATCTGGCGCAGTTCGGCATCGGCCGCTACATGGGCTCCCTGACCTCGACCAAGCTCAAGGTCACCGGCATCGACCTCTTTTCGGCCGGCGAATTCATGGGTGGCGAAGGCACCGAGGAGATCGTGATGAGCGACCCTTTCGGCGGGGTCTACAAGAAGCTGGTGATCAAGGACGACAAGCTCGTCGGCGCTTGCCTCTACGGCGACACGGTCGACGGCAGCTGGTACTTCAAGCTGCTGCGCGACGGCCGCAGCGTGCACGACATCCGCGACAAGCTGATGTTCGGCGAATCGAACATCGGCGACACCGGCCACGAAGGCCATAGCAAGGCCGCGTCGATGCCGGACGATGCCGAGGTCTGCGGCTGTAACGGCGTCAACAAGGGCACCATCTGCAAGGCGATCAAGGACAAGGGACTGTTCACCCTCGAAGAAGTCAAGAAGCACACCAAGGCCAGCGCGTCCTGCGGTTCGTGCACCGGTCTGGTCGAGCAGATCCTGATGTTCACGGCAGGCGGCGACTACTCCGCGACGCCGAAGAAGAAGGCCGTCTGCGGGTGCACCGACGTGAGCCACAAGGACGTGCGCGACGCGATCCGCAAGGAGCACTACCTCACGCACGACGAGGTGTACCGCAACCTCGGCTGGCGCACGCCCAACGGCTGTTCGTCCTGCAGGCCGGCCATCAACTACTACCTGATCTCGACCTGGCCCAAGGAGGCGAAGGACGATCCGCAGAGCCGCTTCATCAACGAGCGCAGCCACGCCAACATCCAGAAGGACGGGACCTATTCGGTGATCCCGCGCATGTGGGGCGGCCACACCACGCCCGACGAGCTGCGGCGCATCGCGGACGCGGCCGACAAGTACAAGATCCCGACGGTCAAGGTCACGGGCGGCCAGCGCATCGACCTGCTCGGCGTGAAGAAGGAAGACCTGGAAGGCGTCTGGAAGGACATCGGCATGCCTTCGGGCTTTGCCTACGCCAAGTCGCTGCGCACGGTGAAGACCTGCGTGGGCAGCGAGTGGTGCCGCTTCGGCACGCAGGACTCGACGCAGATGGGCAAGGACCTGGAGCGCGCGTTGTGGGCGATGTACTCGCCGCACAAGGTCAAGCTCGCCGTCTCGGGCTGCCCGCGCAACTGCGCCGAGGCCGGCATCAAGGACGTGGGCGTGATCGGCGTCGACTCGGGCTGGGAAATCTATGTCGGCGGCAACGGCGGCATCAAGACCGAGGTCGCGCAGTTCCTCGTGAAGCTGAAGACCTCCGAGGAAGTGATGGAGTACGCGGGCGCGTTCCTGCAGCTTTACCGCGAGGAAGGCTGGTATCTGGAGCGCACGGTGCACTACGTCGGGCGTGTCGGCCTCGACTACGTGAAGAAGAAGATCCTCGAAGACGCGGAAGGCCGCAAGGCACTCTGGGAACGTCTCCAGTTCGCACTCGATGGCGAGCCCGATCCGTGGTTCGAGTCGAGCCAGGCCTCCGTCGACGTGCGCCAGTTCACCCCTGTCGCCGTGGTCACCGACAGCGCTGCGCAGGTCGCTTGAAAGGAAACGCGATGAGCGAATGGAAAGTCATCTGCCGCGTCGACGACATCCCGGTGCTCGGCGCACGCCGCGTGACCCGGCCAGCGGGCGTCGATGTCGCGGTGTTCCGCAATGCCGAGAATCAGGTCTTCGCGCTACTCGACCGCTGCCCGCACAAGGGCGGTCCCCTGAGCCAGGGCATCGTCTTCGGCACCAGCGTGGCCTGCCCGCTGCACAACTGGGCCATCGGCCTCGACGACGGCTGCGCGAAATCGCCCGATGAAGGCTGCACGCCGCGCTTCGCGGTCAAGGTGGCGGATGGCGTGGTGCACCTCGATGCCGTCGAACTGGCGTCGCACGCCATCGATCTCCCCCGGCCCGTCGCCGGACCGAAGCGCACCGTTGCGGCCTGAGGGAAAGCCATGAAGGAAACACGCTCGACCTGCCCGTACTGTGGTGTGGGCTGCGGCGTGATCATCGAGTCCGATGGCGCGCAAATCACCGGCGTGCGCGGCGATCCCGAGCACCCCGCCAACTTCGGCCGCCTGTGCACCAAGGGCTCGACGCTGCATCTGACGGCCAGCGCCGCGGTCACGATGCAGACGCGACTGCTGCAGCCGATGCAGCGGGCCACGCGCGGCTCCGCACCCGCAGCGATCAGCTGGGATGGCGCGCTGGACGTGGCTGTCGAGAAGTTCTCGCAGGTCATCCGCGACCACGGCCCGGACGCGGTGGGCTTCTATGTCTCCGGTCAGTTGCTGACCGAGGACTACTACGTCTTCAACAAGCTCGCCAAGGGCCTCGTCGGCACCAACAACATCGACACCAACTCGCGACTGTGCATGAGCAGCGCAGTCGCGGGCTACAAGAAGACGCTCGGCGCCGACGCCCCGCCCGCCTGCTACGACGACCTGAAGCATGCCGAGTGCCTCTTCATCGTGGGCAGCAACACGGCCTGGGCGCATCCGATCCTGTTCCGGCGCATCGAGGACGCGAAGGCGGCCAATCCGGCGATGAAGATCATCGTGGCCGATCCGCGGCGCACCGACACGGTGGAGATCGCCGACCTGTTCCTGCCCATCCAGCCGGGCACCGACGTGATGCTCTTCAATGGCATGCTGCACCTGATGCTGTGGGAAGGATGGACCGATGCGCGCTACATCGCCGAGCACACCAGCGGCTTCGACGCGCTCAAGGCCACGGTGCGCGACTGCACGCCCGATCATGTGGCGCAAGTCTGCGGCATCTCGAAGGACGACCTGTTGCAGGCAGCGCGCCTCTTCGCGACCTCGGGCGCGACGCTGAGCCTCTATTGCCAGGGACTCAACCAGTCCTCTTCCGGCACTGCCAAGAACGCGGCGCTGATCAACCTGCATCTGGCGACCGCCCAGATCGGCAAACCCGGCGCCGGGCCCTTCTCGCTCACCGGGCAGCCGAACGCGATGGGCGGTCGCGAAGTGGGCGGTCTTGCCAACCTGCTCTCGGCGCATCGCGACCTCGCGAATCCGCAGCATCGCGCCGAAGTCGCGGCGCTGTGGGGTGTGCCGGACGTTCCACAGCAGCCGGGCAAGACGGCGGTCGAGATGTTCCAGGCCGCCGCCGACGGCGAAATCCGTGCGCTCTGGATCGCCTGCACCAATCCGGCGCAGTCGATGCCCGACCAGGCCACCGTGCGACGCGCGCTTCAACGCTGCGAGTTCGTCGTGGTGCAGGAAGCCTTTTCGACCACCGCCACCTGCGACTTCGCCGACCTGCTGCTTCCCGCCACCACCTGGGGCGAGAAGGAAGGCACCGTCACCAACAGCGAACGTCGGATCTCGCGCGTGCGGCCGGCCGTGCCCGCACCCGGCGAAGCCCGCGACGACTGGACGATTGGCGTGGCCTTCGCGCGCCGGCTCGAAGAAGAGCTGGGCCGCACGAACACCCTCTTCCCCTACCCCGATGCCGAGTCGGTCTGGAACGAGCACCGCGAATCGACCCGCGGCCGCGACCTCGACATCACGGGCATGAGCTACGCGATGATCGAAGCCGCGCCGCAGCAATGGCCGCTGCGCGAAGGCGAATCCACCGGCCGCGCGCGCCTCTACGAAGATGGAATCTTCCCGACGCCCGACGGCCGCGCCCGCTTCGTCGACACGCCTTACAAGCCGGTGACGGAGGCGCGGGAGGCGCGGTACCCCTTCTCTCTCAACACGGGCCGCCTGCGCGACCAGTGGCACGGCATGAGCCGCACCGGCACACTGGGCCGCCTGTTCGGCCACGCCGCTGAACCCACGGTGCAGATGCACCCGCAGGACATGGCGCGCCGCCAGATCGCCGAAGGCGATCTCGTGCACGTGACATCGCGCCGCGGCTCGATCGTGGTGCCCGTCGCGGCAAGCAGCGAGGTCGGCCTGAGCCAGGCATTCATCGCGATGCACTGGGGCGGCGAATACCTGAGCGGCTCGTCCAGCACGGGCACGCTGCTGGCGGGCGTCAACGCGCTGACGACGCCGAGCTTCTGCCCCGACTCGAAGCAGCCCGAGCTCAAGCATGCCGCCGTGAAGATCCTCAAGGCCGAGCTGCCCTGGTCGCTGCTCGCCGCGGCCTGGTTGCCTCAGGAAGCGGCCTTGCATACCGTGGCGGCACTTCGCAAGCTGATGCAGAGCTTTCCCTTTGCGAGCTGCGTGCCTTTCGGTACCGGCGGCGCATTGGCAGGCAGCGGCGCGGATCGCACGGGCATCCTCTTCCGCGCGGCGGCGCACGAGGCAGCGGACGACGCATTGCTCGCGCAGATCGAAGGACTGCTCGCACTGGACGGCGCGGATACCCTGCGCTATGCCGACGTCAAACGCGGACAACGTCGCGCCGTCCGCCTGGTGCGCGACGGCGCGGATGCCCACCTGGAAGGTTTCCTGCTGGGAGGCGACACCCGAGCCGAGGCCTGGATCAAGGCATTGCTGCAAGACCGCTTGCCGGCCCAGGCCTTCGGTCGCCAACTCCTGCGTCCCGGTGCCTCGGCTCCCAGCGGCGTGGCCGCGCGCGGCAAGGTGATCTGCAGCTGCTTTGGCGTGACGCAAACGGCGATCAGCGAACAGGTCGTCCTGATTCGAGGCACCGACGACGAACGCCTTGCCAAGCTCCAGGCCACGCTCAAGTGCGGCACCAATTGCGGCTCCTGCCTGCCCGAACTCAAGCGGATGGTGCGCTCCGGTGCGGCGCCGGCGCTGGCGGAGGCGCCGTGAACTCTCCGTCCAACGCTCTCACCGCCGACCCTCCTGCGCTTCGGGGCATAAGCACGCCCGATTTGCGGCATAAGTCATGCGGGACAATCCAGGCACCCATGGGAATCAGCCAGTACATCAAGGAAATCGGCCGCGGCGCGCGCGGCGCGAAGCCACTCAACCGCGAGCAGGCGCTCGACCTGTTCGGCCAGGTGCTGGACGGCTCCGTCACCGATCTGGAGATCGGCGCCTTCTGCCTGGCGATGCGCATCAAGGGCGAAACGCCCGAAGAAATGGCCGGGTTCCTCGATGCGACGCATGCGCGGCTGACCCGTTTTCCCGCCACCGTTCGCCCGCTGATCGTGGTGCCCAGCTACAACGGAGCGCGTCGGCTGCCGGTGCTCACGCCACTGCTGGCGTTCCTGCTCGCCCGCGAAGGGCTGCCGGTGCTGGTGCATGGCACGGCCACGGAGTCGACACGGGTGCTGGCCTCCAATGTGCTTGCCGCGCTGGGTGTGCCGGCGCTCGCCGCCGTCCGGCCCATCCAGGACGGCGAAGTCGTCTTCGCACCCACGGAGTTGTTGAGCCCTGGTCTCAAGCGCCTGCTGGACGTCCGCCGCGTGGTCGGCCTGCGCAATCCGGGGCACAGCGTCGTCAAGCTGATGCTGCCAAGTGCAGGCACCTGCGTGGTAATCGGCAGCTACACGCATCCGGCCTACGCCGAATCGATGGCTGCAACCTTCGAGTTGATGGGCATGACTGCCCTGCTGTCGCGCGGCCTCGAAGGCGAGAGCGCGGCCGACCCCCGCCGCATCGCGCAGGTCGACGGCTTCGTGAACGGCCGGCGCGTGGAACTGCAGGCCCAGCAACCCGGCACCCAGACCGAGGTTCCGGGCTTGCCCAGGCAAATCGACATCGCGACAACGGCCGACTACACGCGGCGTGTGCTCGCGGGCGAGACCCCGGTGCCCGACGCGATCGCCCAGCAGGTGGCGCAGATCCTGCAATTGGCGCAACTGGCCCAAGAAGCGCAACAGGTGGAAACCGAATGAGCAACCTCTCACATCAAGGCAGCTGCACTCTGGTCGGCGCCGGTCCCGGCGACCCGGAACTGCTCACCATCAAGGCCGTGAAGGCCATCCAGGCCGCGACGGTGCTGTTCGTCGACGACCTCGTCAGCGATGAGATCCTGGCCTATGCCCGCCCCGGCGCGCGCATCGTGCACGTGGGCAAGCGCGGCGGCTGCCGCAGCACACCGCAGGCTTTCATCGAGCGCCTGATGATCACCGCGGTGCACGAAGGCGAGACCGTCGTGCGCCTGAAGGGCGGCGACCCCTTCATCTTCGGACGGGGCGGCGAAGAGGTCGAGCACCTGCGCGAAGCCGGCATCGAGGCGCGCGTCGTCAACGGCATCACGGCCGGGCTGGCGGCCGTCACGGCGCTGGGCGTGCCGCTCACGCACCGCGACCACGCGCAGGGCGTCGTGTTCGTCACCGGCCACGCCAAGACGGGGCATTCGGCCGAGGAGCATCCGACCGACTGGCAACAACTTGCCGCAACGGCACGCGACGCGCGGCTCACGCTCGTCATCTACATGGGCGTCTCCGGCGTCGCGCACATCCAGGACCAGTTGCTTCACGGATTGCCGGGCGACACGCCGGTGGCCGTGATCCAGCACGCGACCCTGCCGCAACAGCGTCACATTGCAACCACGCTTTCCCGACTGCGCCGCGATATCGCTGCCGCAGGGCTGGCAAGCCCTTCGGTGATCATCGTGGGCGACGTGCTGCGCGGCCTGGCTGCCGCCGGTGTGCCGGCAACGCGCTTCGGCACCTGATGCGGCTGATGGACATGGCACGTTGAGCAGCTTCGACGTCGTCGTCATTGGAGCGGGCGCCGCGGGCCTGTACTGTGCAGCCCTCGCAGGCCAGCGTGGGCTGAAGGTGCTGCTGCTCGACCACAACGAGCGCATCGCCGAGAAGATCCGCATTTCTGGCGGCGGGCGCGCCAACTTCACCAATCGCGACCTGGACGTACGCGCGCCGCAGCGGCATTTCATTGGCGACAACCCGAACTTCTGCCGCTCGGCCCTGTCGCGCTACATGCCGCAGCAATTCATCGAACTGGTCCAGCGCCACGGAATCGCCTTCCACGAAAAGCACAAGGGCCAGTTGTTCTGCGACGGCCCCTCGCAGCAGATCATCGACATGCTGCTGGCCGAATGCGCGGCGGGCCACGTCGCTCATTGGCAGCCGTGCAGCGTGGGCGACATCGCGTTCTCGGAGCAGGGTGGCTACCAGATGGAAACCAGCCGCGGCAGCGTCAAGGCGCCGCGCCTCGTGATTGCCACTGGAGGGCTCTCCATCCCGCAGATTGGCGCCAGCGACTTCGGCTACCGGATCGCCACCCAGTTCGGATTGCGCGTCGTCACGCCGCGCCCGGCGCTCGTGCCATTGACTTTCGGCGGCGAGGCCTGGGAACCGTACGCCGGGCTGGCGGGGCTGGCCCTGCCAGTGCACATCGAGACTGGAGGCAAGAAAGAGCGAATGAGCTTCCTCGAGGACCTGCTTTTCACGCACCGCGGCCTGTCGGGCCCGGCCGTGCTGCAAATCTCGAGCTACTGGCGGCCGGGCGCACCGCTCACGATCGATTTCGCACCCGGGACCGATGTCGCCACCTCGCTCGGCGAGGCCAAACAGCGTTCGCGCAAGCGGATCGGCAACGAACTTTCGGGACTGGTGCCATCGCGGCTCGCCGACGCCTGGGTCGGACAGGACGCCGCCCTGCAGCGCCCGATCAACGAGGCCGCCGACCGCGCGCTAGCCGCTTTGGCCGAGCGCATCACGCGTTGGCAGATCACGCCCAGCGGTACAGAGGGTTACAAGAAGGCCGAGGTCACGGCGGGCGGCGTCGACACGCGCGACTTGTCGTCGCAAACCATGGAATCCAACCAACCGGGCCTGTATTTCATCGGCGAGGTGGTGGACGTCACCGGCTGGCTGGGCGGTTACAACTTCCAGTGGGCCTGGGCCAGTGCCAATGCGTGCGCCCAGGCGCTGGCGCTCGACTCCAAAGCTGACGCTATAATGTCTGGCTAACTTTGGCCTCCCCTCAACGGCCTACTCCATTTCAGTTGAGGAACCCCGGCCCGGGGCCCGATCTTCCCCAGGCCAAATTCAACCAACCGATTCTTAAATGACCACCATCCGCGTAAAAGAAAACGAGCCGTTCGACGTCGCGCTGCGCCGCTTCAAGCGCACCATCGAAAAGCTCGGCCTGCTGACCGACCTGCGTGCCCGCGAGTTCTACGAAAAGCCGACCGCCGAGCGCAAGCGCAAGAAGGCAGCAGCCGTCAAGCGCCACTACAAGCGCGTGCGCAGCATGCAGCTCCCCAAGAAGCTGTACTAAGCACCTGCCGCGTTGGCTTCAGGCCAACGCCCGGTTCAGCAGCTTCCGAGCCGCGCCAGGAATACCTGCCGCGGCTTTTGTTTTTTGACCGCCTACGAAAGCCAGCCATGAGTCTCAAGGACCAGATCACCGAAGACATGAAGACCGCGATGCGCGCCAAGGACTCGGAGCGCCTGGGCACTATCCGCCTGCTGCTCGCCGCCCTCAAGCAGAAAGAGGTCGATGAGCGCATCGTGCTCGACGACGCCGCGGTGGTGGCCATCGTCGACAAGCTGGTCAAGCAGCGCAAGGACTCGGTGACCGCGTTCACTCAGGGCGGCCGCACCGATCTGGCGGACAAGGAAGCCGCCGAGATCAAGGTGCTGGAGGTCTATCTGCCGCAGCGCATGAGCTCCGACGAAGTGGCTGTCGAAGTCAAGGCGATCGTCGCCGAGCTCGGCGCCAAGGGCCCGGGCGACATGGGCAAGGTCATGGGCGTGGTCAAGACGCGCCTGGCCGGCAAGGCCGACATGGGCCAGGTCAGCGCCGCCGTCAAGGCCGCGCTCTCGGGCAGCTGAGCGTGACGCCAAGCCCTGTCCTCAAGGCCTGTGCCTGCCTGGTGGACGCCAACGGCCGCCTTCTGGTGTTCCACCATCCCGAGGACAAAGGCATGCAGTTGCCGAAAGGCACCATCGAGCACGGCGAAGCACCTGAGGACGCGGTGCGCCGCGAGTTGCAGGAGGAGTCGGGTATCCACTTCACCGGAGAACTGGTGCCGCTCGGCACCATCGATCGCTACTGCGAGGCTGGCATCGAAGGCAACAAGTACCGCCATCCGCAGTTGTGGCACCTGTTCCTGATGCACCACCAAGCACCTTTGCCCGAGGCGTTCGACCATGTGGCCATGGGCAGCCCCGAAGAAGACGGTCTCGTCTTCAGCTTTAGCTGGCTGGATCCGGATGCCCCGCTGGACGCCTTTGCCGACCCCTACGTCCGGGCCATCGGCAAGGTTCGGGAAGCCCTCGCGGACTGATGCCCCGCATCTCCCCGTGGGGCAGCGCCGATGAGGTCTTCAATGGGCTCGAAGGCACCTGGGACCTGGTCCGGACCATCGAGAAGCAGGCCACCATGGCCGGTATCGCGGTGTTCACACCACAGCACGCCACGATGCTGAAGTACCGTGAAGACGGCCGAATCCGGCTGGCCGACGGCAAGGAGCTCGACGCTCATCGCCAATACCGCTTCGAGCGCGCCGCTGGCGGCTTCGCGGTCTACTTCGAGGAGGAGCCGCCCCGCCTCTTCCATCGCATCAGGATCGTGCGCGACGCGGACGCACTGGCCGGCTCGGCCACCCACCTGTGCACGCCCGACACCTATGACAGCGCCTACCGCTTCCTCGTCGACGGCAGCTTCACCATCCGGCACACGGTACGCGGGCCGCGCAAGGACTACGTTTCGGCGACGGTTTTCAGGCGTCGCCGGGCGCCATAGCTCCGTCTGCAACGTCGCGTCAATCGCGTCCCAGACGCCAGCCCGGCATGCCTCGCATCACGGTCTGCACGACCATCGCGCAGATGCCGCACTTGATCAAGTCGCCGGGGATGAAGACCAGCATCGCCAGCGCCGCTTTCGACAGCGGCATGCTGGCGACCCACGAGAGCCCGACGATACCGAAGGCATAGACCACGACGATTCCGCCGACCGCACAGGACAGGAAGGCCGACGCCAGCAGGCCCGCGCCGGTCGCACCGTCGAGGCGATGCGCCAGCAGGCGCATCGTCAGGCCGCAGGCGAAGGCGCCGAACATCCATCCGAGCAGAAATCCCGCAGTCGGCCCGACAAACACACTCAGCCCACCGCGGCCGCCGGGCAGCAGGGGCAGGCCCAGCGCCACCGCGAGCAGGAACAACGCGATGGCGAGGAAACCGCGGCGCGGCCCTAACAGGCAGCCCGCCAGCATCACACCCAGCGACTGCAGAGTGATGGGCACGCCGAAGGGCAGGTCGACCTTCGGGATCAGGCCGAACACGGCCATCAAGGCCGCGAACAGCGCGATGTAGGAAAGGGATCGGGATGAAGCGAGGGTTGAGTTCGAGGTCATGGAAAGGTCAGTCGTGAATCGGGGCGGGAGACCAGGGGTTCATCGGCCCAGCCGCGCGGCCAGCGCATCGGCCACGCGCTCGGCAGTCTGGAGGGTGCGGATCGTCAGCGGCGCCAACAGCCGCAGACCGCCACCGCGGCCCGTGCGGGCACGGTAGGCGTCGTCGAGCCGCTGCCACTGGACATAGAAGTTCTCGGCGAAGCGCAGCATCAGCCCCAGCCCGAGCGCGATCCGTTCGGTCGGAACGCCGATGCGCTGCAACGGATGCAGGATGGCCTCGAGAACAGCCAGCAGGTCCTCGAAGCGCGTGCTCAACGTGAGCATCAGGGCCAGCGTGGCCGCGCTGGCGAGCCGCAGGGCGCTCGCCGCGCCGAGCCAGGTGGTGCCCAGTGCCCAGTGAAAGACGAGGATCAGTCCGCCGGCGATGGCCACGCCACCCAGCATGCGCAGGCGTCGCCATGCGGCCGGCCCGAGAGAGACGAAGACCAGCAGCACCGCGACGCAGGCGACGACCAGGTACATCGGCCGGTCGACCAGCACCAGGAGCGTGCCGCACACGGACAGGAGCACGAGCTTGATCCACGCCGGGATCGCGTGGAGCCAGGTGCGCTGCGCCGAATAAAGGCTACGCATGCCTGCCCTGTTCGGCCCGCACACGCTGGCGCACGTACTCGGCATAGGCCTCGCAGACCTCGCGACCCGGACCGTCGGCGCACACGCTGCCGCGTTCCAGCCACAAAACGCGCTCGAAACCGTGCACGTGTTCGAGCAGGTGGGTCGACAGGATGACCTGCTGCTGCGTCGCTTCGAGTTGCGCGGCCAGCCGTGCCTGGCTCGGCAGATCGAGGCTCGCGAACGGCTCGTCGAGCAGCAGCGTCGCCGGTTCGCTGATCTGCAGGGCCAAAAGGCACACCTGCTGCCGCTGGCCTTGGCTCAGCTCGCCGATGGCACGTCCGGCCCAGGCGTCCATTCCGCGCCGTGCGAGGAACTCGCGCACTTGTTGCCGTGCAACATCCCGCGTTTGCCCGCGCGCCGTCAGGCTGAAGGCCAACTCCTCGGCCACGGTCGGAAAGATGATCTGGTCGTCGGGGTTCTGGAACATGAGCCCCACGTGCGGCGATGGCCGCCGGCGACGGTCTTCCTGCGATTCGTTGGCGGACAGGACGACGCGTCCCTGCTGTGGCGCATCAAGCCCGCTGATGAGACGAAACAAGCTGCTCTTGCCGGCCCCGTTGTCACCGATCAGCCCGATCCGCGCCTCCTGGAGGTTCAGCGTCAGATCGTCGAAGACCCGCTCGTTGCCGCGCACCAGCGTCACCGCCTCGATGCGAACTCCATGTGGCGCGACAGGCCCGAACAGGGCCGGCTGCCGCGCCGGGCAGCCGGCCGGCGCAACCAAGCTCAGCTCCCTGCGACCTTCATCCGGTTGATCAGCAGCGACCCGGTGGTCTTTGCGCCGTAGTTGTACGCATCGGCGCCGACGGCTTCGATACCCATCAGCATGTCCTTGAGGTTGCCGGCGATGGTGATCTCCTGCACCGGGAACGCGATCCGCCCCTTCTCGACCCAGAAGCCGCTCGCGCCGCGCGAGTAGTCGCCCGTCACGTAATTGACGCCCTGCCCCATCAGCTCGATCACCAGCAGGCCGGTGCCGAGCTTGGCGAGCATCGCATCGAGGTCGTCACCCTTCTTCGTGAGCCGCGAGGTCAGCGTCAGGTTGTGCGAGCCGCCGGCATTGCCGGTGGTCTTCATTCCCAGCTTGCGCGCCGAATAGGTGCTCAGGAAATAGCCTTCGAGCCGCCCCCCATCGACCACCTTGCGCTTGCGCGTGACCACGCCTTCGTCATCGAAGGGCGAGCTGCCCTTGCCGCGCAGCACGTGCGGATCCTCCACTACGTCGATGTGCTTGGGCAGCACCGGCTTGCCCAGCGAATCGAGCAGGAAGCTGCTCTTGCGATAGAGCGCGCCACCGCTCGTGGCCTGCACAAGGCCACCGAGCAATCCGGCCGCCAGCGGCGACTCGAACAGCACCGGGCACTCGGTCGTCTTGATCTTGCGCGACTTGAGGCGGCTCAGCGCACGCTCAGCCGCATAGCGGCCGACGGCTTGCGGGCTCGCCAACTCTTCGGCCGAACGCATGGAGCTGTACCAGGCGTCACGCTGCATCTCGTCACCCTTGCCGGCGATCGGCGCCACCGAGATCGAATGCCGTGAGCTGGCATAGCCGCCGCGGAAGCCGCGCGTGTGAGCGCTGAAGAAGTGGCTCTGCTGCGCCGAGACGCCCGCGCCCTCGCTGTTGGTGATGCGCTTGTCGGTCGACAAAGCGGCCGCTTCGCATTCGAGCGCCATCGCGGCGGCCTGCTCGCTGGTGACGTCCCACGGATGGAACAGGTCCAGATCGGGCTGTTCTTTGGCGATATCGGCTTCGTCGGGCAGGCCGCTGACCGGATCCTCGGCCGTGAAGCGCGCAATGTCGTAGGCCGCCTGAACGGTCTGCGCCACAGCCGCCTCGGAGAAGTCGGAAGTGCTGGCATTGCCGCGGCGGTGGCCGACGTACACGGTGACGCCGAGCGACTTGTCGCGGTTGCGCTCGACGTTCTCGAGCTCGCCCTTGCGCACGGAGACGCTCAGGCCGCAGCCCTCGGACGCCTCGGCGCCGGCATCGGTCGCTCCGAGCTTCCTGGCGTGGGCCAAGGCCGAGTCGACCAGGTTTTCGAAGAAAGAACGGCTGTAGGCGAAGCCGGAATCGGCGCGCGAGGAAGATGTGGTCATGTGTTGGCTATGATACTTGCGCCCCCAGCTCCCGATGGTGCGGCCAACGATTGCCTCTATGTCCCGCAAACCTAAAAAAGGCTACTTCGTCCGCGGCCAGTTCGTCGCCGAAGGCAGCGAACTCGACCTTGAACTCAAGCGTGAGCTCAAAGGCACCGACGCGGCAAGCAAGACCGACCTCAAACGCGAAAGCGCCGAACTTCAGGCGCTCGGCGAAGCGCTGCTCGCGCTGCGCGCCGGGCTCTTCGACAAGCTCGACCTCGGCGACAAGCTGAAGGACGCGATCGAAGAAGCCAAACGCATCACCAACTTCGAGGGCAAGCGCCGCCAGATGCAGTTCATCGGCAAGCTGATGCGCGGCCTCGACGCCGCCACGCTCGACACGGTCCGCTCGGCGCTCGACGAGCAGAACCGCGGCCCCGCGCAGGAAACCGCCGTGCTTCACGACGCCGAGCGGTGGCGCGATCGCCTCATCGCTGACGACGACGCGCTGGGCGGCTGGATCGAAACCCACCCCGGCACCGACGCCCAGCAACTGCGCGCCCTGATCCGGCAGGCGCGCAAGGACATCAAGGCCGGCCCGCCCGGAGAAGCACCGCGCCAGGGCAAGGCCTACCGCGAGGTGTTCCAGCTCGTACGCGCACAACTGGGCGTGCATGGCGCGGACGACCACGCGGCCGAAGCCGCCGCTCAGTCGCGCGAGGAAGATGCATGACTGGACTTGGGCTCTCCCCCAGGCTTGCCCACTTCGTGTGGCCGCCCACCCCCTCACCGGGGGCAACACCAGCGGCCCGGCAAAGCCGGTTCCGCGGTGTTTTTAGTCTGGCGTAGGAGGCTTCGGTGGAATCCGTACGTATTGGGATCGTGTCAATCAGCGACCGCGCATCGAGCGGCCTTTATGAGGACAAGGGCCTGCCCGCGCTGCAGGAATGGCTTCAGCGCGCGCTGCGCAATCCGATCACCTTCGAGTCGCGCCTGATCCCTGACGATCAGGCCGGCATCAGCGCAGCGCTGATCGAACTGGTCGACGCAGGCTGTTCGCTGGTGCTGACGACCGGCGGCACCGGGCCGGCGCTGCGCGACGTGACGCCGGAGGCGACGCTCGCCGTGGCGCACAAGGAAATGCCGGGCTTCGGTGAGCAGATGCGGCAGATCAGCCTGCGCTTCGTGCCCACTGCGATTCTGTCGCGGCAGGTCGCCGTGATCAGGAACCAGAGCCTGATCATCAACCTCCCGGGCCAGCCCAAGTCGATCGCCGAAACGCTCGAAGGGCTGAAGAACGCGGACGGCACCCAGACGGTACAGGGCATTTTTGCTGCAGTGCCCTATTGCATCGACCTGATCGGCGGGCCCTACCTGGAAACCGACGACGCGGTCTGCAAGGCTTTCCGCCCCAAGACCGCGATCCGCACCCGGTGACTCAAGCCAGCGTGTAGGCCGTCTTCACGACAGTGAAGAACTCCTGCGCGTAGCGCCCCTGCTCGCGCGGGCCGTAGCTCGATCCCTTGCGGCCGCCGAAGGGCACGTGGTAGTCGACCCCCGCCGTCGGCAGGTTCACCATCACCATGCCGGCCTGGCTGTGGCGCTTGAAGTGCGTCGAGTACTTCAGACTGGTGGTCGCGATGCCTGCCGAGAGTCCGAACTCCGTGTCGTTGGCCGTGGCCAGCGCCTCTTCGTAGTTCTTCACCCGGATCACGCTGGCGACCGGACCGAAGATCTCTTCCTTGTTGATGCGCATGCTGGCGACGGATTCGCTGAACAGCGCAGGCGACATGTAGAAGCCTTCGGTGTCGAGCTTGAGCCGCTCGCCGCCCGCGGCCAGCGTGGCGCCTTCGCCCTGACCGATCTCGATGTAGTTCAAGTCCTGCTGCAACTGGCTCTCGCTAGAGACCGGTCCGATGTCCGTGCCCTGTGCAAGCGCGTCGCCCACCTTGATCTTGGCCATGCGCGCCTTCATCGCCTCGATGAACTTGGGGTAGATGCCTTGGGTGACGATCAGCCGGCTCGATGCCGTGCAGCGCTGGCCGGTCGAATAGAACGCGCTCTGCACGCTGAGTTCGACGGCCTGGTTCAGGTCCGCGTCGTCCAGCACCACCTGCGGGTTCTTGCCGCCCATCTCCAACTGCACCTTCTTGTGATTGGTCGCGCATTGCACCGCGATGTTGCGGCCCACGCCCACCGAACCGGTGAAACTGATCGCGTGGATGCCTGGGTGGCTGACCAACGCATCGCCGATGACGCTGCCACGGCCCATCACGAGGTTGAACACACCCGCTGGAATGCCCGAGCGGCTGATGATCTCCGCCAGCGCCCAAGCGCAGCCGGGCACGAGGTCGGCGGGCTTCAGCACCACGCAATTGCCGAAGGCCAGCGCCGGGGCGATCTTCCACGCGGGAATCGCGATCGGGAAGTTCCACGGCGTGATGAGGCCCACGACGCCCACCGGTTCGCGGGTGATCTCCACGCCGATGCCGGGGCGGACCGAGGGGATGACTTCGCCCGAAAGCCGCAGGCATTCGCCGGCGAAGAACTTGAAGATCTGGCCCGCGCGCGTGGCCTCGCCGATGCCTTCGGCCTTGGTCTTGCCTTCTTCACGCGCGAGCAGCGTGCCGAGTTCTTCCTTGCGCGCAAGGATTTCATTGCCGATCTTGTCGAGCGCTTCGGATCGCGCCTGGATGCCGCCGGTGGACCAGGCGGGGAAGGCCGCGGTGGCGGCCGCGACCGCGGCATTCACCTGGTTCGCGTCGCCCTGGGCGTACTGGCCCAGCACGTCCGAAAGGTTGCTCGGGTTGGTGTTGGCGCTGTAGCTGACACCGGCGAGCCATTCGCCATTGATGAGGTTGTCGAAGTTCTGCATGGCTGGAGTCCTTGGAGTCGGTCGGAAAATGAGCAGGGCCGCATGGGCGGCCCTGCTCGCAAATGGCAAAGGGTAACGGTTCACCCCGCCGGACAGGGGTTGCGGGACCGCTTCCCAGCGTTGCCCGGAGGGAGTCTTTCGCGGGGGTGCGTCCGCTGCTTGCTTACTGTGGTGGGCGCACCGCCTGGCGGGCCAGCAGCTTCCAGTTGTCGCCCTGCTTCTGCCAGACGCCGAGGATCTTGATGCTGACCTTGCCGGGCTTGCCCGAGTCGTTGGTGTCGGCCGTGAGCGTGTGCCGGACGATCGCCACGTTGTCGATCACGTTGATGATCTGCTCGGTGATCGTGATGTTCACGAAGTCCGATTTGCCGTCCATCAGGTCGCTGATGAAACTCGCCTTGGTGTCGACCTTGCCGCCGGAATGGCCGTAGCTCAGATCGTCGGCGACCAGGGCGTCGAGCGCCGCAGGAGTCGGGTCGATCATCGCCACGCGCAGCTTCTCTGCCGCCGCGGCGACGGCCGGCTCGGCGGTCGGGTCCTTGGCACGCAGGGTCGTGCAGCCCGCGAAAGCCGCGGTTGCGGCAGCGACCAAGATAAGTTTCTTCAGCATTCCTTGTCTCCTTCTGTTGTGATTCTGGATCGGCGAAAAGAACTTACTGCGGGCCGAGCTTGTCGATCAGCACCGCCAGGGCTTCGTATTCGTTCGACTTGAGTTCGGTCAGCGGCGTACGCACCGGCCCTGCGTCGTGGCCGACGATCTTGGCACCGGCTTTCACGATGCTCACCGCGTAGCCCTGGCCCTTGTTGCGGATATCCAGGTACGGCATGAAGAAGTCCTTGAGCAGGCGGTGCTGCGTGGCGATGTCGTCCTTTGCGACCGCATGATAGAAGTCCATCGCGGTTTTGGGGATGAAGTTGAACACGGCCGATGAATACACCGGCGTGCCCAGTGCCTTGTAGGCCGCTGCGTAGACCTCCGCCGTCGGCAGGCCCCCGAGGTAGGCGAAGCGATCGCCCATGCGCAGGTGGATGGAACTCATCAATTCGATGTCGCCAATGCCGTCCTTGAAGCCGACGAGGTTCGGGCAGCGTTCGGCCAGCTTTTCGAGCGTGGCGGGGTAGAGCTTGCTCTGGCCGCGGTTGTAGACGATGACGCCGAACTTCACGCTCTTGCAAACGGCTTCGACGTGCGCGGCGAGGCCTTCCTGGCCGGCTTCGGTGAGGTAGTGCGGCAGCAGCAGCACGCCGTGCGCGCCCGCCTTTTCGGCCGCTTGCGCGCACTGGATCGCGAAGCGCGTGGGGCCACCGGCACCCGCGATGATCGGCACCTTGCCGCGGCAGGTGTCGACCGCGGTCTGGATGATGCCTGGGTACTCATCGCCGGTCAGCGAGAAGAATTCGCCCGTGCCGCCCGCAGCGAACAACGCGCTCGCGCCGTAGGGAGCCAGCCATTCGAGGCGCTCGATGTAGCCCTTCTTGTTGAAGGTGCCGTCGGCATCGAAGTCGGTGAGCGGGAACGAAAGCAGGCCGGAGCCCATGATGGATTTGAGTTCTTGAGGATTCATTTCGAAAGTGGAGGGACAGTGGGACGGGGAGAAAGGTCCGGGAGACGGCGCCGCGCGCCGGACAGGGCGAGACGCGATAGGGCCTGCGTTCAGTCGAGCTTGATCTGGGCAGCGTTGACGACCTTGGCCCAGCGCGAGCGTTCCTTCTCGAAGAACTGCTCCTGCTCGGACGGCGTCATGGTCACGACTTCGGCGCCCTGCCCGGCCAGGCGCGAGCGGATGTCGGGGGAACGGATGATCGTGACCAGCTCCTTGTTCAGCCGCTGAACCAGTGCGTCCGGCGTGCCGCGAGGGGCCAGCACGCCCTGCCAAGTCCCGGATTCGAAGCCGGAAACGCCCTGCTCCGCAATGGTCGGCACGTCCCCGATCAGAGGCATGCGCGTGCCCTTGGACACGCCCAGCACCTTGAGCTTGCCGCTCTGCACGTGCGGAAGCGTCGCGAGCATGCCGTTCATGAGCACCTGAGTCTGGCCGGCGACGGTGTCCTGCACCGCCTGCACGCCCCCTTTGTAGGGCACGTACTGCCAGCGCGCGCCGCTCGCGCGTTCGAGCGCAACGCCCGCGAGGTGCGGTGCGCTGCCGGTGGCCGTCACCGCGAAGTTCAGATCGGACTTCTTCGACAGCGCTATCAGTTCCTTGAGATTGTTGGCCTGCACCGAGGGATGGACCACCAGCAGATGCGGCGAATAGGCCAGCATGGTGACGCCGCGCAGATCCTTGGACGGGTCGAAAGAGAGCTTGGTGTAGACAGAGGGGCTGATCGCCAGCGCGCCAACGTCGCACAACAGCAGCGTGTAGCCGTCGCCCGGCGCCTTCGAAACAAGATCCGCGCCGAGGTTGCCATTGGCACCGGCCCTGTTCTCGACGATGACTGATTGCTTGAGCGCCTCCGACAGCGGCTGGCTGATGGAGCGGGCAATGATGTCAGACGACCCGCCCGGCGGGTACGGCACGACGATGCGGATCGGCCTTGCAGGCCAGGCATCGGCTGCCTGTGCGCCGCCAGCAGCCATGAGGCCCGCCGCTGCTCCCGCTGCGCCGAGCATGAGTTCGCGTCGATTCAAGGTCATTTGTGTGTCTCCGGATGCGATTGAATGGATGAACTGCGTGTTGTCCGTCGCTGGCCGGGCAACACCTGAATGTCGTCAGTCATCGTACAACTAGTGTCGCGCGATGTCCAGCCCTGTCACGAAAATCGAATCAAGTCGCAGGTGCGACGGGGGTCGCGCCAGCCGCGTCGCCGGATGGCGCGGGCTCGGCGGCGTTCTTGGCGGCCTCCTGGGCAATGCGCAGGCGCTCGCGGCTGTTCGTCAAGTGAATGCGCATGGCCGCGCGGGCCGACTCCGGATCCCGCCGCGCAATGGCCGCGTAGATCTCTTCATGCTCGCGGTTCACGCGAGTCAGGTACTCCCCACGCCGGTCATGGTTACGGATGGCGGTGATGCGCGTGCGCGGGATGATCGTGGTGCCTAGATGGCTCATGATGTCCGCGAAATACGAGTTGCCTGTCGCCTGCGCGATCTGGAGATGGAAGCGGAAATCGGGCGCCACCGTGTCCCCCGCCACCGCGACGTTGCGCTCGAAATCATCCAGCGCCTCGCGCATGGCGAGCAACTGATCTTCGGTGCGCCGCGTCGCAGCCAGGCCGGCCGATTCGGTTTCGAGGCTGATGCGCAGTTCCAGCACCGCAAGCACGTCGACCGAGGTGGCGATGTCCGAGGCATCGAGGCGGAACATGCCCGCCGCGCGCGGCGGAAGAACGAAGGTTCCGATGCCGTGATGCGTTTCCACGAGTCCGGCCGCCTGCAGCTTCGACAGCGCCTCGCGCACCACGGTGCGGCTCACGCCATAGGCCTGCATGATGGCCGACTCGGTCGGCAACTTGTCGCCTGGGCGCAGTTGCTGGCTGCGGATTTTCTCGCCCAGATCGTCCACCAGGCCATGGGCCAGTCCACGGACCCTCCGGCGCGGATTCGCGCCGAAGGCAGGTTGTTCGGTCGTTGCGGTAGACCCCGTTGACAGGCTCGACATGCCATGATGATAATCGCCGCGATGTTGTATGACAACAGATAACTTACGACCAGAGACCAGACATCCATGAGCGAGACATCTCCCAACGCGCCGCGCGTCAGCCGACTGCTCTTGACGGGCGCCGCCGGCGGCCTTGGCAAAGTGCTGCGCGACCGCCTGCGCCCCTACGCCGACGTGCTGCGCGTCTCTGACATCGCAGCGCTGCCCCCGGCGGAAGGGCCGCATGAAGAAGTCGTGCCCTGCAACCTCGCCGACAAGGCGGCCGTCGACGTTCTCGTCGCCGGGTGCGATGCCATCGTGCACCTGGGCGGCGTTTCGGTGGAACGCCCCTTCGAAGAGATCCTCGAGGCCAACATCAAGGGCGTGTTCCATATCTATGAAGCCGCTCGCCGCCACGGTGTGAAGCGCGTGGTCTTTGCCAGCTCCAACCACGTGATCGGCTTCTACAAGCAGAGCGAACACCTGGACGCCCATGTCGCGCGACGTCCCGACGGCTACTACGGCCTCTCGAAATCCTTCGGCGAAGACGTTGCGCAGTTCTACTTCGACCGCTGGGGCATCGAGACCGTCAGCATCCGTATCGGCTCCTCGTTCCCCGAGCCGGCCAACCGCCGGATGATGAGCACCTGGCTCAGCTACCGCGACCTCACCCAGCTCATCGAGAAATCGCTCTTCACGCCCGACGTGAAGCACACGGTGGTCTACGGCATGTCCGCCAACCGTGACGTCTGGTGGGACAACGATGCCGCGGCCCACCTGGGATTCGTGCCGCAGGACAGTTCCGAAGTCTTCCGCGCGAAGGTCGAGGCGCAACCGCCCGTCGCGCCCACCGATCCGAACGCCATCTACCAGGGTGGCGCCTTCACGGCCCAGGGCCCCTTCGGCGATTGAGCGCTATGTCCGCCAACGCTGAACTCGTGGTCGATGCGCGCTGCGGCACGGGCGAAAGCCCCGTCTGGTCCGTGGCCGAAGAGGCCCTGTACTGGGTCGACATTCCCGGCCGTGCCCTCCACCGTTGGTCCACCGACGGCCACACGCAGTGGGCATCCAATGAAATGCCAGCCTGCATCGCGCCGCGGGCCGACGCGCCGGGCGCCTGGATTGCCGGCATGGAGAGCGGCATCTTCTCCATCGAGGCGCTGGACGACGGACGGATCGAAGCCCTGCGGCTCGCGCCCGTCACGCACGCTGCGCCGGGCATGCGCTTCAACGACGGCCGCTGCGACCGCCAGGGCCGCTTCTGGGCCGGCACGATGCTGATGGACATGGCGGCCGGCTCACGCGTCGGACGCGTCTATCGCCAGGACAAGGCCGACACAATGCCGACGGTCCAGTTGGAGGATTTCATCGTCCCCAACGGCCTCGCCTTCAGCCCCGACGGCCGCACCATGTATCTGTCCGACTCGCATCCCAGCGTGCAGACGATCTGGGCGTTCGACTACGACATCGCTACCGGAACGCCCTCCGACCGGCGCGTGTTCGTCGACATGAATTCCCTGCCCGGCCGGCCCGACGGCGCGGCGGTCGACGCCGACGGCTGCTACTGGATCTGCGGCAACGACGCCGGCCTGGTGCACCGCTTCACGCCCGAGGGCAAGCTCGACCGCTCGCTCGCCGTGCCCGTCAAGAAGCCCGCGATGTGCGCCTTCGGGGGCCCGAAGCTCGACACGCTGTTCGTCACGTCGATCCGCCCCGGCGGCGACCTCTCCGATCAACCCCTGGCCGGTGGCGTCTTCGCGCTGCGCCCGGGAACCCAGGGCATCCCCGAACCGATGTTCGGTGCCTGAATCCAGATTTCATTTTCACGACAACCACCAGCAGAGGAAGACAAATGAAGGTACATAAACACGCACTCATCGTCGCCATCGCGGCCTGCATGACCGCGATGGCCGCACAGGCCACGGAGTTCCGGTCGGCCGACATTCATCCCGACGACTACCCGACGGTCACCGCGGTCAAGTTCATGAGCGAGCGTCTCAAGCAGCTCTCGGGCGGCAAGGACACCATCAAGGTGTTCAACAACAGCGCCCTGGGCAGCGAGAAGGACACCATCGAGCAGGCCAAGATCGGAGCTCTCCAGATGGTGCGCGTCAACATCGCGCCGATGAACAACATCTGCGCCGAGACGCAGGTGCCGACCATGCCCTTCCTGTTCCGTTCGGTGGACCATCTGCACAAGGTGCTCGACGGCCCGATCGGCGAAGAGATCCTCAAGTCCTGCGAGAAGCAGGGCTTCATCGGCCTCGCCTACTACGACAGCGGCGCGCGCTCGATGTTCACCGCCAAGAAGCCGGTGCGCAGCTTCGCCGACATGAAGGGCCTGAAGGTCCGCGTGCAGCAGTCCGACCTGTGGGTCTCGATGCTCGAAGCCATGGGCGCCAACGCCACGCCGATGCCGATGGGCGAGGTCTACACCGGCCTCAAGACCGGCCTGATCGACGCCGCCGAGAACAACTACCCAACCTATGAAAGCGCACGGGCCTTCGAAGTCGCCAAGTACTACACCAAGACCGAGCACTCGATGGCGCCCGAGATGCTGCTGTTCTCCAAGCGTGCATGGGACAAGCTCTCGCCCGAGGAGCAAGGCTGGATCCGCCAAGCCGCCAAGGAATCGGTGCCCTACATGCGCAAGCAGTGGGAAGAGCGTGAAGTGAAGTCGCTCGCGACCGTGAAGGCCGGCGGCGCCGAGATCATCGAGATCGACAAGGCCCCGTTCCAGGCGGCGATGAAGCCGGTGTACGACAAGTTCATCGTCGACGCGAAGCTCAAGGATCTCGTCAAGCGCGTCCAGGACACGAAGTAACTCCGGTCTCTCCCTCTCTGCCCCTCTCCGCACGCGAGAGGGGCAAAGGCACATCATGTACACGAAAATCTGCCGCACGCTGGCTCGCGCCTGCATGTGGCTGGGCATCTTCGGCCTCGTCGCGGTGATCGCCGCCGTGAGCTGGCAGGTGTTCGGCCGCTATGTCCTGAACAACACACCTACCTGGGCAGAAAGCCTCGCGCTGCTGCTGGTGCTCTACGTCACCATGCTCGGCGTCGCCGTGGGCGTGCGCGATGCGGGCCACATCGGGCTCGAATCCTTCCTCGTTCTGGCGCCCGACTGGCTGCGCCTGAAGATGGAATTCCTGATCCATTTCCTGATCCTCATCTTCGGCGCCGCGATGGCGTGGAATTGCGCCTCGCTGGCGGAATCGGTCTGGGGCTATCGCCTTCCCACGCTGTGGATCTCCGAAGGCTGGAAATACGTGCCGGCCGCAGTGTCCGGCGTCCTGATCGTGATGTTCTCGATCGAACACATCATCGCGCTCGCCAAAGGCCGCGAAGTCGAACCCGCCTGGGGCTGAGCAATGACCATTCCTCTCCTGATCCTCTGCATCTCCTTCACGGTCTTCCTGCTGCTGGGCGTACCGGTCGCGTTCTCCATCGGCCTGTCGGCCCTGTCCACCCTGCTCTATGAAGGCCTTCCGCTGGAAGTCGGCTTCCAGCAGATGACTTCCGGCATGGGGATCTTCTCGTTCCTCGCGATTCCGTTCTTCATCTTCGCCGGCGAACTGATGCTCTATGGCGGCATCGCGGACCGCATCGTCAACTTTGCGCGGGATCTCGTGGGCCACGTGCGCGGCGGCCTCGGCATGTCGAACGTGGTGGCCTGCACCTTGTTCGGCGGCGTCTCGGGGTCGCCCGTGGCGGACGTCTCGGCAATGGGCGCGGTGATGATCCCGATGATGAAAAAGGAGGGCTACCACGCCGACTACGCCGTCAACGTGACGACGCACGCGGCCCTCGTCGGTGCCCTGATGCCGACCAGTCACAACCTGATCATCTATTCGCTCGCCGCAGGCGGCAAGGTCTCGATCGCGGCGCTGATCCTCGCGGCATTGCTGCCCGCCGCGGTGCTGACGATCAGCAACCTCGCGGCGGCCTATCTGGTGGCGGTGAAGCGCGGCTACCCGTCCGGCACCTTCCCCGGCTGGGACATCGTGGCCCGTTCGTTCGCAGCCGCATTGCCGGGTCTGTTCATCGTGGTGCTGATCCTCGGCGGGATCCTGTCGGGCGTGTTCACCGCGACCGAATCGGCTGCCGTCGCAGTGCTGTACGCGCTGGCGCTGACGATCTTCATCTACCGCACGCTGAAGTGGGAACACTTCGTCAAGGCCGCATCGAAGGCGGTGCGCACCACCGGCGTGATCCTGCTGCTGATCGGCATCTCCAGTACCTTCGGCTATCTCATCAGCCTCTACGGCGTGGCTGAGCTCACGGGGAAGATGCTGTCGCAAGTCACGACCACGCCCTGGATGATCTTCCTGCTGATCAACATCATCCTGTTCGTGCTGGGCACCTTCCTGGACATGGCAGCCACCATCCTGCTGTGCACGCCCATCTTCCTGCCCATCGCGCAGCAGTACGGCATGACCTCGGTGCAGTTCGGTGTCGTGATGCTGATCAACTGCGCGCTGGGCCTCAACACGCCGCCTGTGGGCACGACGCAATTCGTCGGCTGCGCGATCGGCGGTGTGTCGGTCGGCACGGTGATGAAGACGATCTGGCCCTTCTACGGTGCGCTGATCTTTGCGCTAGGCGTCGTGACTTTTGTTCCCGCCTTCTCGACATGGCTTCCGAGCCTGTTTATGGTGGTCAAGTGACACCACGTTGAAGGACCGAGATGCCGGAAACCGCGAAGCCGCCGCTCTACATCACGATGCACGACCGCGACAACGTCGCGATCGTCGCCAATGACGGCGGGCTGCCGGCCGGCACCGTGTTCCCCTCGGGCCTGACGCTGGTGGACAAGGTTCCCCAGGCGCACAAGGTGGCCTTGGTGGACATCCCCGAAGGCGGCGAGGTCCGTCGCTACAACGTCGTGATCGGCTATGCGCTCAAGGCGATCGCCGCCGGCAGCTGGGTGCACGAGCGGCTGCTCAAGATGCCCGCGGCGCGCGAACTCACCGGCCTGCCGATCGCCACGGTCAAGCCCGAGCCGCAGCCGCCGTTGGAGGGCTACACCTTCGAGGGCTACCGCAACCCGGACGGCTCGGTCGGCTCGCGCAACATCCTGGCGATCACGCAGACCGTGCAGTGCGTGGCCGGGGTGACGGAGTTCGCCGTCCAGCGCATCAAGTCCGAGCTGCTGCCGAAGTATCCCCACGTCGACGATGTCGTGGCGCTCGAACACGGCTACGGCTGCGGCGTCGCCATCGATGCGCCGGACGCCGTCATCCCGATCCGCACGCTGCGCAACATCAGCCTGAACCCCAACTTCGGCGGCGAGGTCATGGTGGTGAGCCTGGGCTGCGAGAAGCTCCAGCCCGAGCGCCTGATGCCGCCGGGCACCATCCCGCTGATCGACGAGCGCAACGTGGCCGACGTCGGCGACAACGCGGAGAGCCAGCTCGACGTCGTGTGCCTGCAGGACGACGCGCACGTCGGCTTCATGTCGATGGTCGATTCGATCATGCGGCAGGCGGAAGAGCATCTGGAGCGCCTGAACGCCCGCCGCCGCGAGACGGTGCCCGCGAGCGAACTCGTGGTCGGCGTGCAGTGCGGCGGCAGCGACGCCTTCTCCGGCGTCACGGCCAACCCGGCGGTGGGCTTCTGCACCGACCTGCTGGTGCGTGCCGGTGCGACCGTGATGTTCTCGGAAGTCACTGAAGTGCGCGACGGCATCGACCAGCTGACCTCGCGCGCCACCACGCCCGAGGTGGCCGAGGCGATGATCCGCGAGATGGCCTGGTACGACGCCTACCTGGACAAGGGGCGGGTCGACCGCAGCGCCAACACCACGCCCGGCAACAAGAAGGGCGGGCTGTCCAACATCGTCGAGAAAGCGATGGGCTCGATCGTGAAGTCGGGCAAGTCACCGATATCGGGCGTGATCGCGCCCGGCGAGAAGGTCAGGCAGAAGGGCCTGATCTACGCGGCGACGCCGGCCAGCGATTTCATCTGCGGCACGCTGCAGCTGGCTGCGGGCATCAACCTGCATGTCTTCACCACCGGCCGGGGCACGCCCTACGGGCTGGCCGAGGTGCCGGTGATCAAGGTCGCCACGCGCAGCGACCTGGCCCGCCGCTGGCACGACCTGATGGACGTCAACGCCGGGACGATCGCCACGGGCGAGAAGACCATTGCCGATGTCGGCTGGGAGATGTTCCATCTGATGCTCGACGTCGCGAGCGGGCGGAAGAAGACCTGGGCCGAGCACTGGAAGCTGCACAACGCGCTGGTGCTGTTCAACCCCGCCCCCGTCACCTGAAGGAGAACGAAATATGGAAGACCTCAAGGGCCGCAGCGCCCTCGTCACCGGCGCAAGCACGGGCATCGGCGCCGCCGTCGCCATTGGCTATGCCCAGCGCGGCATGCGCGTGGCTGTGCACTACAACAGCTCGGCAGATGCCGCCAACAAGGTGGTCGCGACGATCCAGGCCGCCGGCGGCGACGCCTTTGCGCTGCAGGCGGACGTGCGCGACAGTGCGGCGATTCGGCGTGTCGTGGCTGAAGCCGACGAACGGCTCGGCGGCATCGACGTGCTGGTCAACAACGCGGGCAGCCTCGTCAAGCGGCTGCCGATTGCCGATTTCGACGATGCACTCTTCGACGAAGTGATGCACATCAACGCACGTTCGTGCTGGCGTTCTGCCGCGAGGTCGTGCCGCTGATGCGCGCGCAGGGGCGCGGCGGCAGCATCATCAATGTGTCGTCGATCGCGGCGCGCAACGGCGGCGGCCCGGGCGCGTACCTGTACGCGGGCGCGAAGGGTTTCGTCAGCACCGCAACGCACGGCCTTGCCAAGGAGTTGGCGCCCGACAACATCCGCGTCAACGCCGTGGCGCCCGGCGTGATCCAGACGCCCTTCCACGACCGCTTCTCCACGCCGCAACTGCTCGAATCGTTCAAGGCTGCCATCCCGATGGCGCGCATCGGCGAGCCGGACGATTGCGTGGGCGCCTTCCTCTATCTCGCTTCGGCACAGCTCTCGGGTTATGTGACGGGACAGATCATCGAAGTGAACGGCGGGCAGTACATGCCCTGAGTTCCGACGGGCCGCGACCCAACGACAAGAAGCGCGGCATCCACCTTTCAACGGAGACAACCATGCAACGCCGCACGCTCATCCATACCGCGCTCGCCTCGCTCGCCGGCGGCCTCTCGGCCCTGACCGCTTTCGCACAGAACCAATGGCCCACGGGCAAGGCCATCACCTACCTCGTCCCCTTTCCAGCCGGCGGCACCACCGACGTGCTGGGTCGGCTGATCGGCCAGAAGCTCGGCCCGGCGCTGAGCACCACGGTCGTCATCGACAACAAGGGCGGTGCCGGCGGCAGCGTCGGCTCCGAGATCGCCTCGCGCGCGGCACCCGATGGCTACACGATGCTGGGCGGCACGATCAGCTCGCACGCAATCAACGTCAGCCTTTATCCCAAGATCGGCTACGACCCACAGAAGTCCTTCGCGCCGGTCACGCTGATCGGGACCAATCCTGTCGTGCTCGTGGTCAATCAGGCAAGCCCCTACAAGACCCTGAAGGACGTGCTGGAGGCCAGCAAGGCCAAGTCGGGCGGCCTCTCTTCGGCCTCCGCCGGAACGGGCACGTCGCAGCACCTGGCGCTGGAACTGCTGGCCTACAAGTCGGGCGTCAAGTTCACCCACATTCCCTACAAAGGCAGCGGCCCGGCGATGCAGGACGTGATCGGCGGCCAGGTCGACATGATGTTCGACACCACCGTGGTGGCAGGTCCGCACATCCAGAGCGGCAAGCTGCGCGCGATCGCCGTCACGTCCAGCAAGCGGCTGGCATCGATGCCGGATGTGCCGACAGTCGCCGAATCGGGCGTTCCAGGCCTCAAGGATTTCGAGGTGGTGTCATGGCAGGCGATCTTCGTGCCGGCCGGCACGCCAGCGCCCATCGTCGATCGCCTGCACAAGGAAATCCGCACGATCCTGGCCCAGCCGGATATGCAGGAAAAGCTCAAGGGCTTCGGCATGGAGCCCGCCGACATGACCACTGCCCAGATCGCAGCCTTCCAGAAGGCCGAAGTCGACAAGTGGGCGCAGGTGATCAAGGCCGCCAACATCAAGGCGGAGTAGGCCTCGTCCTGCGGAATGCGCGGAAGGTGGTCGATAGAATCGCCCACCGCTTTTCTGGGAAGACCCCTTGTCCGATCGCTTGCCCGTCCTGCCGCAGTACCTGTTTCCTAAGCAGGCGCTGACTTCTTTTGCCGGCTGGGTTGCGGGCAAGGAACGCGGCGCTGTCACGACCTGGATCATCAAGCGCTTCGTCGCGAAGTACGACGTCAACATGGACGAGGCGCTGGACAGCGACATCGCGAGCTACCCGAGCTTCAACGAGTTCTTCACGCGCGCGCTGAAGCCCGGCGCGCGTCCGCTGGCACAGGCCGATCTGGTGTCGCCGGTCGACGGCGCGATCAGCCAGTTCGGTCCCGTCGAAGGCGACCAGATCTTCCAGGCCAAGAACCACCGCTACTCGACCACCGCGCTGGTCGGCGGCGACGCGACGCTCGCCGCGCAGTTCGAGCATGGCAGCTTCGCCACGCTTTACCTGAGCCCGAAGGATTACCACCGCATCCACATGCCCTGCAACGGTCGGCTGCTGCGGATGATCTACGTGCCGGGCGATCTCTTTTCCGTCAACCCGACCACCGCCCGAGGCGTGCCCGGACTCTTCGCGCGCAACGAGCGGGTGGTGTGCGTGTTCGAATCGGCGGCGGGTCCGTTCGTCCTGGTGCTCGTCGGCGCGACCATCGTCGGCAGCATGGCGACGGTGTGGCACGGCGTGGTGAATCCCCCGCGCGGCAGCGAAGTGCGCGAATGGCGCTACGACGACCAGCAGATCGTGCTCCGGAAAGGCGACGAGATGGGCCGCTTCCTGCTCGGGTCGACGGTCGTGATGCTCTTTCCCGCCCCGCAGCTGGACTTCAATCCCGCATGGGCACCGGCCCGCCCGATACGCCTCGGCGAAGCCATGGCCAACTTCCCGGCGCACTGAAGTGCGCGGCTGCAGCCCACGGCCGGCTTGCCTTCGCAGCTATAAAACTTGTAGCAGCAATTCTTCTGGGCTATAGTCGCCGGCCGTTTCGAGTGGTCATGAGCCAGTCACAAAAAACAAGCCGCGGCGTCCCGAGGAGATGAAGTCGATGAGTAGCAAGGAAAACGCAGCCATCAGCCAATTGCTTGCGCTGCTGGAAGCCCGCTACGCGCTGCGCGTCCTCTGGGCCCTGCGGGACGGACATGCCCAGACCTTTCGCCTGCTGCAGGACAGCGTCGGCAACATCACGCCCAACACGCTCAACACCCGCATCAAGGAGCTTCGCGAGGCGGGCCTCGTGAATCACGGTACCGACGGCTACAGCCTGACGCTCAGCGGGCAGGACCTGCTCAAGCGGCTTTCCGACCTGCAGGCCTTCGCCGGCAAATGGCAGCAGAGCCAGGTCAAGAAGACGCCGCCTCCGGTCGCGCCAAGCTGAAGCGGGGGCGCCTCGCGCCAGGGCCGGTCACGCGGCCTCGTTAAACTGCGCGGTTTCCTTCCCCATTCCCAAAGGAGCGCTCCATGCCCACCACTCCCTCCGGCCTGCAATACGAAGACACCACTGTCGGCGACGGCGCCGAGGCCAAGCCCGGCCATCACGTGCACGTGCACTACACCGGCTGGCTCTACAACGACGGAGTGCAAGGCGCCAAGTTCGATTCGAGCCACGACCGCAACGATCCCTTCGCCTTCTCGCTCGGCGCTGGCCAGGTCATCAAGGGTTGGGATGAAGGCGTTGCCGGCATGAAGATCGGCGGCAAGCGCACGCTGATCATCCCGGCGTCCCTCGGCTACGGCGCGCGCGGCGCTGGCGGCGTGATTCCCCCGAACGCCACCCTGAAGTTCGACGTCGAGCTCCTGGACGCGCACTGACGAGACCGGGATTCCCCGTCCCCCCGAAATGCGCCCTCACAGGCGCATTTTTTTGCTTGAAAACACCCAGGCAGGCCTCAAATGGCTGCCTATTGTTCGTTTTCACCTGTTTTCCGGCGTGGCGCCGGCTTTTTGAGCATGACTGACCCGAAAAACCTTCAAGAAAATCCACAGAACCTGCAGGGCGAGCCCAGCCCGGAAGAGTTGGAGGCCGCACAGGCCGCGAACGAAGCCGACGCGCTGGCCGCGGCCCAGGGCGAAATCGCCGCGCTGCAAGCCAAGAACGCCGAACTGGCCGACCAGATCCTCCGTGCGCAGGCCGACGTGCAGAACGCCCGCCGCCGCGCGGACGAGGAAGTCTCCAAGGGCCGCAAGTTCGCAATCGAAGGTTTCGCCGAGAGCCTGCTGCCGGTGCTGGACAGCCTGGAGGCCGGCCTGGCGATTCAGGATGCCACGTCGGAGCATCTGCGCGAAGGCACCGAAGCCACCTTGCGTCAACTCAAGAGTGCACTGGAGCGCAACAAGGTCATCGAAATCGCTCCGCCGGCGGGCAGCAAATTCGATCCGCACCTGCACCAGGCGATCTCCGTGGTGCCGGTGCCCGGCCAGGAGCCCAACACCATCGCCAGCGTGCTGCAAAAGGGCTACACCATCGCCGACCGGATCCTGCGCCCTGCGCTCGTGACCGTCAGCAGCCCGAGCTGACAACCAACAAGAAACCCACAGGAAATCCCCGCTTCATCCCCTTGAATCGAACCGGGTTATCCACAAGTTCACAACAACCTCATTTCAGATCCCAGGAGAAAAAACATGGCCAGAATCATCGGCATCGACCTCGGCACCACCAATTCGTGCGTGTCGATCATGGAAGGCAACACCACGCGTGTGATCGAGAACTCGGAAGGCGCCCGCACGACGCCCTCCATCGTGGCCTACCAGGAAGACGGCGAAGTGCTGGTCGGCGCCTCGGCCAAGCGCCAGGCGGTGACCAATCCCAAGAACACGATCTACGCGGTCAAGCGCCTGATCGGCCGCAAGTTCGAGGAAAAGGAAGTGCAGAAGGACATCGACTTGATGCCCTACACCATCACCAAGGCCGACAACGGCGACGCATGGGTCGAAGTGCGCGGCAAAAAGCTCGCTCCCCAGCAGATCAGCGCCGAAATCCTGCGCAAGATGAAGAAGACCGCCGAAGACTATCTCGGCGAAGCCGTGACCGAAGCGGTGATCACCGTGCCGGCTTACTTCAACGACAGCCAGCGCCAAGCCACGAAGGACGCCGGCCGAATCGCGGGCCTCGACGTCAAGCGCATCATCAACGAGCCCACCGCGGCTGCGCTTGCCTTCGGCCTCGACAAGCACGACAAGGCCGATCGCAAGATCGCCGTATATGACCTCGGCGGAGGCACCTTCGACATCTCGATCATTGAGATCGCGGACGTGGACGGCGAGAAGCAGTTCGAGGTGCTGTCGACCAACGGCGACACCTTCCTCGGCGGCGAAGACTTCGACCAGCGCATCATCGACTACATCATTTCCGAGTTCAAGAAGGACCAGGGCGTCGACCTGAGCAAAGACGTGCTCGCGCTGCAGCGCCTGAAGGAAGCGGCCGAAAAGGCCAAGATCGAGCTGTCGAACGGCGCCGCCACCGACATCAACCTGCCGTACATCACGGCCGACGCATCGGGCCCGAAGCACCTGAATATCAAGCTGTCGCGCGCCAAGCTCGAAAGCCTGGTGGACGAGTTGATCGAACGCACCATCGCGCCCTGCCGCACCGCCATCAAGGATGCCGGTGTCAGCGTGACCGACATCAGCGACGTGATCCTGGTCGGCGGCATGACCCGCATGCCCAAGGTGCAGGACAAGGTCAAGGAGTTCTTCGGCAAGGAACCGCGCAAGGACGTCAACCCCGATGAAGCCGTGGCCGTCGGCGCCGCCATTCAAGGCCAGGTGCTCTCCGGCGATCGCAAGGACGTGCTGCTGCTCGACGTGACCCCGCTGTCGCTCGGCATCGAGACGATGGGTGGCGTGATGACCAAGATGATCACGAAGAACACCACGATCCCGACCAAGTTCGCACAGACCTTCTCGACCGCCGAAGACAACCAGCCGGCCGTGACGATCAAGGTGTTCCAGGGCGAACGCGAGATCGCCTCGGGCAACAAGCTGCTCGGCGAGTTCAACCTCGAAGGCATCCCGCCGGCTTCGCGCGGCACGCCGCAGATCGAGGTGAGCTTCGACATCGACGCCAACGGCATCCTGCACGTCGGCGCCAAGGACAAGGGCACCGGCAAGGAAAACAAGATCACCATCAAGGCGAACTCGGGCCTGTCGGAAGACGAGATCCAGAAGATGGTGAAGGACGCCGAACTCAACGCGGCCGAGGATAAGAAGAAGGTCGAACTGGCCCAGGCCCGCAACCAGGGCGAAGCCATGGTCCACAGCGTGAAGAAGTCGCTCGGCGAACACGGCGCCAGCCTGGATGCCGGCGAGAAGGAAAAGATCGAAGCCGCGATCAAGGACGTCGAGGAAGCCCTGAAGGGTGAAGACAAGGCCGCGATCGACGAAAAGACCAACACGCTGATGAGCGCCAGCCAGAAGCTTGGCGAAAAGATGTACGCCGACGCGCAGGCCGCCGCCGGTGCGGCGGGCGGCGCGGCAGGCGCTGGCCCGGAAGCTGCGAGCGCTCCGGCGGACGACAACGTGGTCGACGCCGAAGTGAAGGAAGTCAAGAAGGGCTGATCTTCATTCCCTGACACGAGGCTGGACCCGCTGCAAGGTGGTCCAGCCTTTTCCGCTTCCTGACCCGGCATTCTGACGACGACTCCGCCCGACCCCGACCATGGCCACCAAACACGACTACTACGAAACCCTCGGTGTTCCCAAGAACGCAAGCGAGGAGGAAATCAAGAAGGCTTATCGCAAGCTTGCGATGAAGCACCATCCTGACCGCAACCATGGGGACTCCAAGGACGCCGAGACCAAATTCAAGGAGGTCAAGGAAGCCTACGAAATGCTGTCGGACCCGCAGAAGCGCGCCGCCTACGACCAATACGGCCACGCGGGCGTCGACCCCAACATGCGCGGCGGCCCGGGCGCGGAGGGCTTTGGCGGCTTCGCGGAAGCCTTCGGTGACATCTTCGGCGACGTGTTCGGCCAGCGCGGCGGCCGCCAGGGCGGCGGACGCCAGGTGTTCCGCGGCAGCGACCTGAGCTACGCGATGGAGGTCACCCTCGAGGAAGCCGCCGAGGGCAAGGATGCGCAGATCCGCATCCCGAGCTGGGACGACTGCGGCACCTGCAAAGGCACGGGCGCCAAACCCGGCACCAAGCCCATCACCTGCACCACCTGCCACGGCCAAGGCGCCGTGCAAATGCGCCAGGGCTTCTTCAGCGTGCAGCAGACCTGCCCGACCTGCCATGGAACAGGCAAGATCATTCCGGAACCGTGCGCGACCTGCCACGGCCAGGGAAAGATCAAGAACAACAAGACGCTGGAAGTGAAGATCCCCGCCGGCATCGACGACGGCATGCGCATCCGCAGCACGGGCAACGGCGAGCCCGGCACCAACGGTGGCCCGCCCGGCGATCTCTATATAGAGATCCGCTTGAAGAAGCACGACTTGTTCGAGCGCGACGGCGACGACCTGCACTGCGTGGTGCCGGTCAGCATCACGACCGCCGCGCTGGGCGGCGAGATCAAGGTGCCGACGCTCAAGGGCGCGGCGGCGATCGACATTCCCGACGGCACCCAGAGCGGCAAGCAGTTCCGGCTGCGCGGCAAGGGGATCAAGGGCGTTCGCTCGACCTACCCCGGAGACCTGTACTGCCATGTGCGCGTGGAAACGCCGGTCAAGCTGACAGAGCACCAGCGCAAGCTGCTGAAGGAACTCGACGAATCGCTCAAGAAGGGCGGAGAGAAGCACAGCCCCACCGACAAGGGCTGGTTCGACAAGGCCAAAGAGTTTTTCAGCTAGACAGGGCTCGCCCCCAGGCTACGCGCACTTCGTGTCGCTTCGCCTACCCCCTGCCGGGGGCAACACCGGCGGCCCGGCGGAGCCGGTTCCGCGGTGTTTCACGAATGGGCCTGGCTTCGCCGGCCCTTGGATCTCAATGACGAAACCACAGGGTTCGCCGCCCACGTGTGTCTCGTCCTTGCCTCGAGGTAATGGTCGCCGTGACCGTGCGTCACGAGGATCAGGTCGACCTTGCCCAGCGCCGAGCGTCGAATCAGCCAGGAAGGCGTCCGCCCGATGGCATGGACGCGGTGAATTCGAAGCCGCCCTGCTCGCGAAGGCAGCGTGATCGAGGACCCGCGATCAGTTCCACAAAGCGCCGGGCAAGGTCCGGTTGGCGGGTCGCGGCGCTGACCGCGGCTGCATAGACCGTGGCCAGTTCAAACGCCTCGGGCAACGCCCCCACCAGCGCCACACCCGGCGTGTACCTGATCTCGGTGACCTGCGTGCAACCGATCGCGCCGGGATGGCGGTCGGCGGCGAGTTCGCGCATGGCGGTACCGCCGTTCGGAAACGTGCGCAGGCGCGAAGAGACTGCCTCGGCGATCCCGAGCTCCACCAGCACGGCGGAGCAGTGGATGCCGGCGGTCGAGCGCTGCATGTCCGGGAGATAGATCGAGCTCGCTGCGAGCAGTGCGGCCTTCAAGTCGTCGGGCGAGGCCATGGCGGGCACCGCATCGCCGGCGCGGACCGCGATGCCGGTGCGCACGCGGCCGAGCGCGGCTTCCGAGCCCGGCGCCAGCCGTCCGTCGGCCTGCAACGAGGAGATCATGGCCTCGGTGACGATCATCACGTCGCAGGGCTCTCCCGCGAGCAGTGCCTCCTTCATCGCGCCAACGGCGCCGAAGCGTCCTTCGACCTTGGCACCTGTCAACTCCAGGAACACACCCTGCAAAGCCTTGACCAGGCCCTGAGCGGCGCCGGCGCAAAGAATGTTCATTGGTCCGCCTTGGCGCCGGAGATCTTCACGATGCGCGACCACTTGTCGATGTCTTCGTTCATGTAGCGCGTGAAATCGGCCACGTTCATGGTCAGCGGCGTCGCGCCCTGCGCTTTCCAGGCGCGGACCACCTCGGGGTTGGACACGATCTTGACGACTTCGGCGTTCAGCCGATCGACGATCGCGGCGGGCGTGCCCTTGGGTGCCATCAAACCGAGCCAGATCGTGGCTTCGTACTTGGGTACGCCGGCTTCGTTGACGGTCGGCACGTCCGGCATCACGGCGGAACGCGACAGGCCAGTGGTCGCCACGGCCTTGACCTTGCCGCTGCGGACGTGCTCCGTCATGGTCGGCACGGCGTCGAACATCATGTCGACTTGACCACCCAGGACGTCGGTGCGTGCACCGGCGCTGCCCCGATAGGGAATGTGCAGGATCGAGACGCCTGCCATCGCCTTGAAGAGTTCGCCGGCCATGTGGTACGGCGTCCCGGGACCGGAGGATGCATAGGACAGCGCGCCGGGCTTCGACTTGGCGAGCGCGATCAGTTGCCCCAGGTTGTCGACTGGCAGCCCGCTTCGCGTGACGAGCACCAGGTCCGAGTAGTTGATGGCGGCGACCGGCACGAAGTCGCGCATCAGTTGGAACGGCTTGTTGGGGATCAGCGATTCGTTGACCGTGTGAGCGTTCGACATGAGCAGCAGCGTGTAGCCGTCGGCCGGGCTCTTTGCCACGGCGTCGGTGCCGATCACCGAGCCGGCGCCGGGCCGGTTGTCGACCACGAATCCCTGGCCTAGCGCCTCCTGCAAGCGCGTGGCGAGGAAGCGCGCATACACGTCGGCGGGTCCGCCAGCGGCGAAGGGCACGACGACGCGCACGGGCCGCGAGGGATAGTCCTGCGCGGCGACCCACGGCGCCACCGCCAGCAAGGCAGCGGCCCACCAGCGATGGTTCGGACGCAGACTTCGAGCCGACGGTGTCTTCACGGTTGTCTCCAGGCGGGGGGATGCGGGTCGCCGTCCGATATCGCAACGATTGGTATGAATTGGTATCCGCATATGCCAATCGAGAACCAATATAGCGAGCGACGCCGCCAGGGTCAATGCGGGGCCGGGTTTGTCCGCAAGGGGCCGGTGCCGGGTCAATACCCAAGCAGATTGCGCCGCACGTGCGTCAGGTGGCCAATGCAGAGTTCATTGGCGCGGGCGCCGTCGCGGTCCTTCAAGGCGGCAACGAGTTCGCGATGTTCGCGCTCGTAGTCCAGACGGCGCTCGGGTGTGGCGCTCCTGCGCTTGAGCATGCCCCACTCGCTTTGCGCCCGCGCTTCGTTCATCCGCTGGAAGACGGCCGAGATGAAGGCGTTGTGCGCGGCATCGGCGATGGCCTCGTGCAGTTTGCCATCCCACAACTCGAACTCCTCGATGGTGTCCGCCGCCTCGCCCCTTTCGCAGCAGTTCTCCATTCGGTCGAAGTCGGCATGGGTGGCATTGCCGACCACCATCGCGATGATCGCGGGCTCCAGCACGAGACGCGCACTCATCAGTTCCGCAGGGCTGGTCGCGAGCGGCGCGCCCCCACGGGTGATGTTCGCCAACGCCTGCACTACTTCTTCGCTGACGTAGGTGCCGCTGCCCACCGTCTGTGTGATGAGCCCCCTTCCCTTCAGGTCCGCGAGGACGCGGCGAACGGCCGACCGGCTGAGTCCGAACTGCCCGCTCAACTCGCGCTCGGTCGGCAGGCGGTGGCCCGCTCGCCATGCGCGCGATTGGAGGTTCTCGAGAATGGCTTCCCGGAGGGTCAGGGCACTTTGCACGATCGCAAGAACGGATGGGTTGAGTGGGGTGCACCGATCGTATCAATCCGATCCCGGCGCAACTTCTATTGTGCACTTGGTATCGGATTGGTAGCATTTGGTCGACATTCAGGAGATCATTTTGCGCATCGCTACATATCAGTACCAAGGCCGCCGGCACGTGGGCCTTGTTTCGCCGGATGGCGCGACGGTCAGGGCGTTCCGGTTCGACCCACCCCGAACTCGCCGCGGCGCACTCTCGCTCGTCGAGGAACGCGCCTCCGGCGCCACGCAACTCCCGCCGACCGGCGAGCCCGTCCCGCTGAGCGACGTCAGGCTGGAAGCGCCGCTGCCCATGCCGCGCCGCAACATTTTCTGCGTGGGCCGCAATTACCACGCACACGCGAAAGAACTCTCGGCTTCGGTTTTCAAGAACAACGCAGCCAAGGTCGATACCTGGCCCATCGTGTTCACCAAGGTGCCCGAGTGCGTGATCGGGCCGAACGATGAGGTCCGGCTGCCGGGCGAGTCCATCTCGGCGCAGATCGACTACGAGGCCGAGCTGGCCGTGGTCATCGGCAAGGGCGGCCGCAACATCTCGCGCGAGGATGCGCTGTCGCACGTGTTCGGCTACACCATCGTCAACGACGTGACGGCGCGCGACGTGCAGATGCGCCACCAGCAGTGGGACCTGGGCAAGTCCTTCGACACCTTCTGCCCGATGGGTCCATGGATCGTGACCGCCGACGAGATGGACGGGACGCGCACCCGGGTGCGTTGCTGGGTCAACGGCGAACTGCGGCAGGACGGACAGACCACCGACTTCATCTTCGACATTCCGACGCTGATCGAAACCTGCTCGCGCGGCATCACGCTCCATCCGGGCGACGTGATCGCGACCGGCACGCCGGCCGGCGTCGGCATGGGGCTGACGCCGCCGAAGTACCTGAAGGCGGGCGACGTGGTCCGCATCGAGATCGACGGGCTCGGCACCCTGGAAAACCGGTTCGTCTGACCCACCCCACGAAACACAACGGAGACAAACACATGCATCAACCCCGACGCGCGCTGCTGCGCGCCGCGCTCCTGGCGGCCGCGTGCTGCGCCGCCACTGCGGCACTTGCCCAGGGGGGCTGGCCCGAGAAGCCGATCACGATGATCGTGCCCTTCCCTCCCGGTGGCGTTGCCGACACGGTGGCACGGCCGGTGGCCGAATCCTTGTCGCGCGAACTGAAACAGACCGTGATCGTGGAAAACAAGGCCGGCGCCGGCGGCGCGGTCGGCATTGGCTTCGTGGCCCGCGCGCCGGCGGACGGCTACACGGTGCTGCTGAGCCTGTCATCGATCTCGATCCTTCCCGAGGCCGATGCGATCCTCGAACGCAAGCCCGCCTATCAGATGAACCAGTTCAAGCCGATCGCCCGCTTCACCGCGGATCCGACCGTGCTGGTCGTGCGCGCTGATGCGCCCTGGAAGACCTTGTCGCAGTTCATCGCCGATGCGCGGGTCAAGCCCGGCACTTACAACTACGGAAGTTCTGGCAACTACGGCACCATGCACGTGCCGATGGAGATGCTGAAGAACTCCGCCGGATTCCGGATGACGCACATCCCTTACACCGGCGCAGGACCCGCCATCGTCGCGTTGCTCGCGGGGCAGGTCGATGCGGTGGCAAGCGGGCCGTCGACCGTGGTGCAGCAGATCAAGGCCGGCAAGCTTCGCGCGCTGGCGCATTGGGGCGACAAGCCGCTGGCCGCGCTGCCGGACGTGCCGAGCCTCGAACAAGCCGGCTACAAGGTGAAGTTCGCACAGTGGTCGGGCCTCTTCGTGCCCGCCGGTACGCCGGACGAGATCGTGCGCAAGCTGCGCGCCGCCTCTGCGAAGGTCGCCGCAGACCCTGCCGTGGCGCAGGTGATCGAGCGCGCCGGCAGCCCCCTGGCCTACCTCGACGCACCCGAGTTCCAGACGTACTGGCATGCCGATGCGAACACGATGACCGACGCGGTCCGCAAGATCGGCAAGGTCGAGTAGCGATGCCAGACAGGTGCGAAAACCAATGCGCAAAAAGGCGGCCCCGACGGCCGCTTTTTTTTGTGCGCCCGCTGGCTTGGAAATAGTTCACGAGAATTGTCGCGCTTTGCGCGTTTGTGCGTACGCCGACGGCCATGCACGGGCGTTGGATCGCAAATAGACCTTGATGTCATATGGAAGGAACGGACATGTGCAGATGACGAAATCCGACAGCTTCGCCACCGCGCACGCAGGAAGATTGGCGTCGGTGTGTCCGGCGCACGCGCCCGGACTTGTGATTGTTTCGACGACAGCACTGGCCTTTCCCATGAACTTTTTCACCTTCTTGTTGTTCTTAACGGAAAAGCAAGAAAAGCAATTTGCTGGAGGCGTTCTTTGTTCTATGCTTTAACCAAGTTCCTGCTTGAGGAGTCGATCCAAAGCGTGCACACATCACCTGGCACCATTCCTGCGAACGATGCAACGTGTGCAGCACGGAGACTCCGGGCAGCGCCCCGCTGACTCGATGGAGGTGTCTATGGATGTCATCAGCAACTTCGCCGCTCGTTACGAGCGTACGCGCGAAGAGGTCCTGTCCCTGCAGGAATACCTTGAGATCTGCAAACGGGAGCCCATGGCGTACGCCACCGCGGCTGAACGTATGCTCGAAGCCATCGGTGAACCCGAACTGGTGGATACGCGCAACGACTCCAGGCTGTCGCGCATCTTCGCCAACAAGGTCATCAAGATCTACCCGGCCTTCCGCGAGTTCTACGGCATGGAGGATGCCATCGAGCAGGTGGTGTCGTACTTCCGGCACGGCGCGCAAGGGCTGGAAGAGAAGAAGCAGATCCTCTATCTGCTCGGCCCGGTGGGCGGCGGCAAGAGCTCGATCGCCGAGCGCCTGAAGCAGTTGATGGAGCACGTTCCCTTCTATTCGATCAAGGGTTCGCCGGTCAACGAAACGCCGCTCGGTCTCTTCGACGCGACGGAAGACGGCGAGATCCTCGAGAAGGAATACGGCATCCCTCGCCGGTACCTCCAGCGCATCCTCTCGCCCTGGGCCGTGAAGCGCCTCGAAGAGTTCGGCGGCGACATCCGCAAGTTCCAGGTCGTGAAGCGCTACCCCTCGGTACTGCGCCAGATCGCCGTTGCCAAGACCGAGCCGGGCGACGAAAACAACCAGGACATCTCCTCGCTGGTCGGCAAGATCGACATCCGCAAGCTCGAGGACTACGCTCAGGACGATCCCGATGCGTACGCCTACTCTGGAGGCCTCTGCCTGGCCAACCAGGGACTGCTGGAGTTCGTCGAAATGTTCAAGGCACCCATCAAGGTGCTGCATCCGCTGCTGACGGCCACCCAGGAAGGCAACTTCAAGGGCACCGAAGGTTTTGGCGCCATCCCCTTCGACGGCATCGTGCTCGCGCACAGCAACGAGAGCGAATGGAAAGCCTTCCGCAACAACAAGAACAACGAAGCCTTCCTTGACCGCATCTACATCGTCAAGGTGCCGTACTGCCTGCGCGTGTCCGAGGAGATCAAGATCTACGAGAAGCTCGTGCGTAACTCGTCGCTCGCGGCTGCGCCGTGCGCGCCTGGCACGCTGCGCATGATGGCGCAGTTCTCGGTGCTCACACGTCTCAAGGAGCCCGAGAACTCCAGCATCTTCAGCAAGATGCAGGTCTACGACGGCGACAACCTGAAGGACACCGACCCCAAGGCCAAGTCCATCCAGGAGTACCGCGATTACGCGGGCGTCGACGAGGGCATGAGCGGCACCTCGACGCGCTTTGCCTTCAAGATCATCTCCAAGGTCTTCAACTTCGACAGCAGCGAGGTCGCGGCCAACCCGGTGCACCTCATGTATGTGCTCGAGCAGCAGATCGAGCGAGAGCAGTTCGCGCCCGAGACGGAGCAGAAGTACCTGTCCTACATCAAGGAGCTGATGGCGCCGCGCTATGCGGAGTTCATCGGCAAGGAGATCCAGACGGCATACCTCGAAAGCTACTCTGAGTACGGACAGAACATCTTCGACCGCTACGTGACCTACGCGGACTACTGGATCCAGGACCAGGAGTACCGCGACCAGGACACCGGCGAAGTCTTCGACCGCGGATCGCTCAACGCCGAGCTCGAGAAGATCGAGAAGCCCGCGGGCATCAGCAACCCCAAGGACTTCCGCAACGAGATCGTGAACTTCGTGCTGCGCGCACGCGCCGGCAACGCGGGCAAGAACCCCCTGTGGACCAGCTACGAAAAGCTGCGCACGGTGATCGAGAAGAAGATGTTCTCCAACACCGAGGAGTTGCTGCCCGTCATCAGCTTCAATGCCAAGAGCAGCGCCGACGAGCTCAAGAAGCACGAGGACTTCGTCAATCGCATGGTGCAGAAGGGCTACACCGCCAAACAGGTGCGTCTGCTGTGCGAGTGGTATTTACGCGTTCGCAAGAGCTCATGATGAGCTGAAGGAGTTCCGGCCGTGGCCATGCTGCAGCAGATCATCGACCGCCGGTTGTCGGGCAAGAACAAGTCCATTGGCAACCGCGAGCGTTTCCTGCGGCGCTACCGCGAGCAGATCGGTGAAGCCGTGCGCCGTGCCGTCAGCGGTCGCGGCATCCGCGATCTCGAACAGGGCGAGGACATCACGCTGCCCAAGCGCGATGTGTCCGAGCCGGTGTTCGGCCATGGCCAGGGCGGCGACCGCGAGTACGTGCATCCGGGCAACAAGGAGTACGTCAAGGGCGACCGCATCGAGCGGCCGCAAGGCGGCGGCGGATCGGGCAGCGGCTCGCAGGCTGGAGACGGCGAAGGCGGTGAGGACGACTTCGTCTTCCGCCTGACCAAGGAAGAGTTCATGCGGGTCTTCTTCGAGGACCTCGCCCTGCCCCACCTGATCCGCACCCAGCTGGCCGAGGTGCCGGAATGGAAGAGCCACCGCGCCGGCTTCGTCAGCGATGGCAATCCGAGCAACCTGCACGTGGTGCGCTCGATGCGAGGCGCACTGGCGCGGCGCATCGCGCTGGGCGGTGACTCGCGGCGCGAGATTCGCGAACTCGAGGCGCACTTGCTGCATCTGCAGCGCAGTCCACGCGCGTCCGACGCGCTGGTGCAACGCGAGATCCGCGAAACCGAAGCCAAGCTCGAAGAGCTGCGCGCCAAGGCCCGGCGCGTGCCCTACCTCGACCCGATCGACCTGCGCTATCGCAACCGCGTGAAAGTGCCGGTGCCTTCCGCCAAGGCGGTGATGTTCTGCCTGATGGACGTCTCGGGTTCCATGGACGAAGCGCGCAAGGACATGTCCAAGCGCTTCTTCATGCTTCTGTACATGTTCCTGACGCGGCACTACGAGAAGATCGACCTCGTCTTCATCCGCCACCACACGCAGGCCGCCGAAGTCACCGAGGAAGAATTCTTCCATGCCACCGAGACCGGCGGCACCGTGGTCTCCAGCGCCTTGACCTTGATGAACGACATCATCCGCGCGCGCTACCCCAGCGGCGAATGGAACATCTACGGCGCACAGGCCAGCGACGGTGACAACTGGCACCAGGACAGCGGCCGCTGCCGCGAACTCCTGAGCGAGCACCTGCTGCCGGTGGTGCGCTACTACGCCTATGTACAGGTAGCCGAGGCCGAGCAGAACATGTGGGAGGAATACACCCAGCTGGTCGGCTCGCACAAAAACTTCGCGATGCGCAAGGTGGCCGACGTGCAGGACATCTACCCCGTATTTCGCGATCTGTTCAAGAAAGAGAGAGGACCGGCGTGAACGCGAAGACCCGTACTCCGTTGCCCAGCCCGTCGGATTGGACCTTCGAGCTGATCGAGCAATACCACAGCGAAATCGCCCGCGTGGCAAGCGGCTACAAGCTTGACACGTACGCCAACCAGCTCGAGATCATCACGGCCGAGCAGATGATGGACGCCTATGCGTCGGTCGGCATGCCGGTCATCTACCGTCACTGGTCCTACGGCAAGCAGTTCATATCCACTGAAAAGAACTACCGCCGCGGCCATATGGGCTTGGCCTACGAGATTGTCATCAATTCCGATCCGTGCATCGCCTACCTCATGGAAGAGAACACTATGGCGATGCAGGCCCTGGTGATCGCCCATGCGGCCTATGGCCACAACAGCTTCTTCAAGGGCAACTACCTCTTCAAGATGTGGACGGACGCCTCGTCCATCATCGACTACCTGGTCTACGCGCGGAAATACATCGCCGAGTGCGAAGAACGCCACGGCGTATCCGCCGTCGAGGACCTGTTGGACTCGTGCCATGCGCTGATGAACCACGGCGTCGATCGCTATCGCCGCCCTCAAAGGCTGTCGCTCAGCCAGGAACAGGCGCGCCGCGAGGAGCGCGAGCATCACCTCCAGCAGCAGGTCAATGACCTGTGGCGCACCCTTCCCCGCCGCAGTGGGCGCAGCGCCGAGGAGGAAGAGGCCTCCAAGCGCTTCCCCGCGGAGCCGCAGGAGAACTTGCTGTACTTCATCGAGAAAAATGCACCATTGTTGGACCCGTGGCAACGCGAAGTGGTGCGTATCGTGCGCAAAATCGGGCAGTACTTCTATCCGCAGCGCCAGACGCAGGTAATGAACGAGGGTTGGGCCACCTTCTGGCACTACACCCTGCTCAACACGCTCTACGACGAAGGCCTCCTGGCGGACGGCTTCATGATGGAGTGGCTGCAGTCGCACACCAACGTGGTCTTTCAGCCACCCATCGGCCACCGCGCGTACAGCGGCATCAATCCCTATGCCCTGGGATTCGCGATGTACACCGACCTCCGGCGCATTTGCGAGAAACCGACCGAGGAAGACAAGCGCTGGTTCCCCGATCTGGCGGGCACCCCTTGGCTGACCTCGTTTGACTATGCCATGCGCAATTTCAAGGACGAGAGTTTCATCGGCCAATTCCTCTCGCCCAAGCTGATGCGCGATTTCCGCTTTTTTGCGGTGCGCGACCAGGAAAGCGAGCCCGAACTCGAGGTGTCGGCCATTCACGACGATAGCGGCTACCGCCAACTGCGTGAATCGCTGTCTCGCCAGTACGACCTCAACCACCGCGAGCCCAACATCCAGGTGTGGAGCGTCAACCTGCGCGGCGACCGCTCGCTCACGCTGCGCCACACGCAGCACAACAACCGCCCGCTGCACGACGATTCACAGGAAGTGCTCAAGCATGTGGCGCGGCTGTGGGGCTTCGATGTCCATCTGGAGAGCGTCGACAGCCAGGGCCGCGTGAATCATCGCAAGGTTCCGGGGCCGCAGGCTGCATAGCAGCCTGGGCGATCAGCGTGGCAGTTCGAGCGTGGCGCGCGCTTTCAGCGCCTGCTCACGGGCGTGACAGCCCTCGACGTGATCGTTGACCAGACCCATGGCCTGCATGAAGGCATAGACGGTCGTCGGGCCGACAAAGCTCCATCCGCGCTTCTTCAAGTCCTTGGACATCGCCGCCGATTCGGCTGAAGTCGTCATCGCTCGCAAGGCCTCGTGCGTGATGCGCTTCGGACGAGAGGCGGCTTCGGGTTCGAATCGCCACGCATAGGCAGCCAGCGAGCCGAACTCCCCGCGCAGTTCAAGCACGCGCTGCGCGTTGTTGATGGTCGACTCGATCTTGCCGCGATGCCGCACGATACCGGTATCAGCGAGCAGCCGGGCCACATCATCGGCGCCGAAGCGCGACACCCGCTCGGCCTCGAACTGCGCAAATCCGCGGCGGAAGGCCTCCCGCTTGTTGAGGATGGTCAGCCAGCTCAGGCCGGCCTGGAAGCCTTCAAGGCACAGCTTCTCGAAAAGGCGCCGGTCGTCCGTGACCGGAAAGCCCCATTCGCTGTCGTGGTAGTCCCTATAGATCTGCGTCGATTCGCACCATCGACAGCGCAACGCGCCGTCCGCGCCTTCGAACAAGCCTGCCCGTTCGCTCATCATGCGGTGGCCTGGCGGTACTTCTGCCATGCATCGGAGGTCGGGGTGGTTCCGGCGCCGGGCTCTTGCGGCAGCACGAAATGGCCGTCCACCACTTCAGCAGGATCGGTGAAGCAGGCCTTGATCCAGGGGATGTACTCCAGCACCTCGCAGGCTGGGTGTGCATAGCTCAGATGCACATGGACCTGGCTCATATCGCCCGCATGCGGCGCAACCGGCAGCCGGAACGCATGTGCAGCCTCGCACACCTGGAGAACTTCAGTGATGCCGCCCATGCGCGTCACGTCGGGCTGCACCCAATGGATCGCCTGCTGCGCGAAGAACTCCGAAAACGCGTCGGCCGTGTAGAGCTGTTCGCCGAGCGCGACCGGAATTTGCGTGGCGCGCGCCAGTTGCGCATGGCCCTTGACGTCGTCGTACCACAGCGGCTCTTCGAACCAGAACACATCGGACGCCTCCGCGCTGCGGCAGAAGCGCAGGCAATCCGCCAGGCTCCACTTGCCGTTGCCGTCGACCGCCAGCGTGACTTCCGGCCCGATCGCCTGTCGCACCGCCTCGAGCCGGCGCAGGTCACGGTCCACGGTCGAACCGACCTTGATCTTGATGCCGGTGAAGCCGTCCTCCACCGCACGCCGTGCGCCTTCGACCAGCTTGTCGTCCGCGATGCTGAGCCAGCCGATGTCGGTGTTGTAGGCCCGGACCTTCTGTCGAACCTGGCCACCGAGGAGCTTCCAGAGCGGCACGCCGGCGGCCTTGGCCTTCAGGTCCCACAGCGCGATGTCGATCGCCGCGAGCGACAGCGTGGTGATGCCGGCGCGGCCGATCCATTGCAGCGCGGGGTTGCGCGCGAGCTTGAGCCACAGCCGGTGCACGTCGTTCGCGGCCTCCCCGACCAGCAGCGGCGCATGGCAGGTCTCGATGCAGCGCGTGATGAGCTGGTCGCCGGGCAGATGCGCGTGCGTGCCGGTGAAGCCGTAGCCCTTCAGGCCGTCTTCGGTTTCGATCTGCGCGCCGACCACGCCCCAATGCGTGATGCTGTGCGTGCTGTCGGCGATCTGGCTGCCGGTGACCGGCACGTGCAGGATGAAGGGCTGGACGGACTTGATCTTCACTTCGGCTCGCTCACGCGCACCAGCGCCTCGATGGCGAGCGGATAGCCCTTCACGCCGAAGCCGACGATGATCCCGCGCGCGGCGGGCGAAATGTACGAGTGATGCCGGAACTCCTCGCGCGCATGCACGTTGGAAATGTGCAGCTCGATCAGTGGCACGTTCGCGCCCTTGATCGCATCGTGCAACGCGATCGACGTGTGCGTGTAGGCGCCGGGATTCATGACCACGCCGAGCATGCGACTCGCCGCCACCTCGCGGCCCGCCTCATGAATCCAGTCGATCAGTTGGCCTTCGTGGTTGGACTGTCGGCACTCGATTTCCACGCCGAGCTTGGCGCCCGTCTCGGCGCACATGCGCTCGACGTCAGCCAGTGTTTCATAGCCGTATTGAGCAGGTTCCCGCGTTCCGAGCAGGTTCAGGTTCGGGCCGTTGAGGACAAGGATTTTCTTCATGATGTGACGCTCCTGTGCCGGGCATCTTATAGTGCCCGGTTCCCGAATCGAACCCCCAAGGACCCATGAAAACCAAAGCCGCCGTCACCTGGAAATCCGCCGCGCCCCTGACCATCGAGACCGTCGACCTCGAAGGCCCCCGGTTCGGCGAGGTGCTGGTCGAGATCAAGGCCACGGGCATCTGCCACACCGACTACTACACGCTGTCGGGCGCCGATCCCGAAGGCATCTTCCCGGCGATCCTCGGCCATGAAGGCGCAGGCATCGTGGTCGACGTCGGCCCCGGCGTGACCACGCTCAAGAAGGGCGACCACGTCATCCCGCTCTACACACCCGAATGCCGTCAGTGCAAGTTCTGCCTCTCGCGCAAGACCAACCTGTGCCAGCTGATCCGCGGCACCCAGGGCAAGGGCCTGATGCCCGACGGCAGCAGCCGCTTCAGCCTGGACGGCAAGCCCATCTTCCACTACATGGGCACCAGCACCTTCAGCAACTACACGGTCGCGCCCGAGATCTCGCTGGCCAAGATCCGCGAGGACGCGCCCTTCGACAAGGTCTGCTACATCGGCTGCGGCGTGACCACCGGCATCGGTGCGGTGATCTTCACGGCCAAGGTGGAAGCCGGCGCGAACGTGGTCGTGTTCGGCCTCGGAGGTATCGGCCTGAACGTGATCCAGGGCGCGAAGATGGTGGGCGCAGACAAGATCATCGGTGTCGACCTGAACCCCGCGCGCGAGGCGATGGCCCGCAAGTTCGGCATGACGCACTTCATCAACCCGAAGGACACGCCCAACGTGGTGGACGCCATCGTCCAGCTCACCGATGGCGGCGCGGACTACAGCTTCGAGTGCATCGGCAACACGCAGGTGATGCGCCAGGCGCTGGAATGCACGCACAAGGGCTGGGGCCGCAGCATCATCATCGGCGTGGCCGAGGCGGGTGCGGAGATCAGCACGCGCCCCTTCCAGCTCGTGACCGGCCGCAAGTGGGAAGGCTCGGCCTTCGGCGGCGCGCGCGGACGCACCGACGTGCCCAAGATCGTCGACTGGTACATGGAAAACAAGATCAACATCGACGACCTGATCACCCACACCATGCCGCTGGAAGACATCAACAAGGGCTTCGACCTCATGAAGCGCGGCGAGTCGATCCGCGGCGTGGTCCTGTACTAGCACTGCCATGACCCGTATGGACGCACTGCGCACCATCCGAGCCGGCGTGCTGGACGTCTCGTACTTCGAGGCTGGTCCGCCAGATGGGCCGCCGGTGCTGCTCATGCATGGCTTCCCCTACGACGTCCACAGCTACGTCGAAGTCGCCCCCATGCTGGCCGATGCGGGATGCCGGGTGATCGTGCCGTACCTGCGAGGCTACGGCGCCACGCGCTTTCTGAGCGCCGCGACGCCGCGCTCCGGCGAACAGGCCGCGCTGGGCGCAGACCTGCTCGCGCTGCTGGATGCGCTAGCGATCCCGCGCGCGGTGCTGGCCGGCTACGACTGGGGCGGTCGCGCCGCATGCGTGGTAGCGGCGCTCTGGCCCGAGCGCTGCGCGGGGCTGGTGTCCTTCAACAGCTACAACATCCAGAACATCGCCAGGGCGATGGAGCCGGAGGTCGCGGAGAACGAACACCGGCTCTGGTACCAGTACTACTTCCACAGCGAGCGCGGACGTGCCGGGCTCGCGGCCGATCGCCGCGGCATCGCCCGGCTGCTCTGGCGACTCTGGTCGCCGACCTGGAAGTTCGACGATGCGACCTTCGAGCGCAGTGCAGCAGCCTTCGACCATCCGGATTTCGTCGAGATCGTGATCCACTCGTACCGTCACCGCTTCGGTCTCGTGCCGGGCGACCCGGCCTATGCCGCCATCGAGGCTCGGCTGGCCGCGCAACCGTCCATCACCGTGCCGACCATCACCTTCGATGGCGCCGACGATGGCGTTCGGCCGGTGGCCGATGCCTCCGCGCATGCGCACCACTTCACCGGACCCCGTTCGCACCGCGTCGTGCCCGGCGTCGGCCACAACATGCCGCAGGAGGTACCGCGCGTGTTCGCCGATGCGGTACTCGAACTCGTACCCGCACGCAAGACATGACAGACAACCTGAAGACTCTTTCGGAACACCGCTGCTTCGGCGGCGTGCAGCGATTCCACGAACACGCCTCGCGAGAGATCGGCCTGCCGATGCGCTTCTCGGTGTACCTGCCGCCGCAAGCGGAGCATGGACCCGTGCCCGCCGTGATGTACCTCGCAGGTCTGACATGCAACGAGGAGACCTTCATGGTGAAGGCCGGCGCGCAGCGCGTCGCGGCCGATCTGGGTCTTGCATTGATCGCGCCGGACACCAGCCCCCGCGGGCAGGCGGTCGAGGGCATCGAGGGCGCGACGTCGAGCTGGGACTTCGGCATCGGCGCCGGCTTCTATCTGGACGCGACCGCCGAACCCTGGGCCGAGCACTGGCGCATGGAGAGCTGGCTGATCCATGAGCTGCTCCCGCTCGCCACGCAAGCCTTTCCGATCGATGCGAAGCGCATCGGCATCTTCGGCCACTCGATGGGCGGCCATGGGGCGCTGACGCTCGCACTGCGGCATCCGGGGCGGTTCAAGTCGCTGTCGGCCTTCGCGCCGATCTGCGCACCTTCTCAGTGCCCGTGGGGCGAGAAGGCGTTCAGCGGCTACCTCGGCAATGACCGCAGCGCGTGGCTGGCGCACGACGCCTCGGCGCTGATGCAATCGCAAGTGGTCGCGCCCTATCCGGAAGGCATCCTGGTCGACCAGGGCCTGGCCGACAAATTCCTGGCCGAGCAATTGCATCCGCACTTGTTCGAGGCTGCATGCTTCGCAGCCGGACAAGCGCTGACCATGCGGCGGCACGAGGGCTACGACCACGGCTATTACTTCATCCAGAGCTTCATCGCTGATCACCTCGCCCATCACAGCAAGCTCCTGCGAGCCGCTTCGGCCACCGCCGCCTCATGAATAAAGACCTTCCTCCGCTGCCCGGACGCGAGCAAATCGCGCTGCTCGAACCATTCGAAGGCCTCGGACTGCAGGACATCCGGGTGGTCACCACGCTTCGGGAAGCCCAAGACGCGACGAAGGCGCTGCTCGCGAGCGGCGTGGTGGGCTTCGACACCGAATCGAAACCGACCTTCGCGAAGTTCGAGGTGTCCGGTGGCCCGCATGTGATCCAGTTCGCGACGCTCCACGAGGCTTGGCTGTTCCAGTTGCATCGCACGGAGTTCCACGGCGAGCTGGGTGCCTTGCTCGCGTCGACCGAACTTACGAAAGTGGGATTCGGCCTGTCGAGCGATCTGGGCCTGATCCGCCAGCGCTTCGGCGTGGAGCCCCAAGCCGTATTCGATATCGACAGTGAATTCCGCCACCGCGGTTATCGCAAGTCCGTGGGCGTGAAGACCGCCGTGGCACTGGTGTTCAACCGCCGATTCATCAAGTCGCGCAAGGCCACGACGTCGAACTGGGCCAACCGGCAGCTCACCGACGCGCAGCTGCGCTACGCAGCCAACGACTCGTACGCGGCGATCCGGGTGTTCGACGCGCTCGGGCTCCGCGTCGGCGCCTAGCTCAGCGGGGCGGGTCCAGCGAGCCAGGCGCGCGTCTGCGCGACGAGTTCCGCCCTCAGCGCCGTCGCATCGACTTCCAGCACACCCGACTCACCCACGGGTGACTCCAGCGTCGCGAATTGGTTGGCGACCAGGCTGGCCGGGAACATGTGGGCACCGGCCCGCGACGCGACCCGCCGCTCGGACTCTTCGCGCGTCAACGCCAGGAACACGAAGCGCAGCCCTGGCACGGCGGCGCGGAGCCGGTCGCGGTAATCGCGCTTGAGCGCCGAGCAAGTGAGCACCGCGCCCTCCGGATGGCTGGCCAGCTCCCGGCCCAAGGTGGCGAGCCAGCCAGCACGGTCAGCATCGGTCAGAGCAATGCCGGCGCGCATCTTGCTCACGCTTTCCGGCGAGTGGAAGTCGTCACCTTCGATCAGCGGCAGCGCCAGTTCGCGCGCCAGTTCTGCACCCAGGCTGGACTTGCCGCAGCCCGAAACGCCCATCACCACCAGCCAGTGAAAGCTGTCGCCGCCGGGAACGTAAAGCTGCTGCATAGGCTCCATTGTGTTGCCATCTCTCCTTATGATGGCGGCCTCGTTGTCGATAAGTAACAAGTCGTTTCCATGGTTCAGCTGGCTCTGCGTCGCCCGTACACCTTCATCGTGATGGCGATGCTCATCGTGCTGGCCACGCCGTTCGTGTTGCTTCGAATGGCGACCGACATCTTTCCGGAAATCAATATTCCGGTCATCAGCATCATCTGGAACTACGGCGGACTGCCGGCCCAGGAGATGGGCCAGCGCATCGCCGGTCAAACCGAGCGCAGCCTGACCACGACGGTCAGCGACATCGAGCACATCGAGTCGCAGTCGCTGGCGGGCGTGACCGTCATCAAGGTCTTCTTTCAGCCGACGGCGAACATCGAGACGGCCATCGCTCAGGTGGTGGCCTCGATGCAAACGCAGGTCCGCCAGTTGCCGCCGGGGATCACGCCGCCGCTGGTCATCAAGTATTCGGCATCGAGCATTCCGGTCATCCAGCTCGCGCTGTCGAGTCCCACGCGCCCGGAGAATGCGCTGTTCGACGCGGCGATCAATCAGCTGCGGCCGCAACTCATCACCGTGCCCGGCGTGGCGGTGCCCTTCCCCTACGGCGGCAAGAACCGGCTCATCTCGGTCGACCTCGACACCCAGGCGATGCAGGCGCGCGGCCTGTCGCCCACCGACGTGGTCAACGCGGTCAATGCGCAGAACCTGATCCTGCCGTCGGGCACGGCCAAGTTCGGCGCCACCGAATACAGCGTGCGCATGAACGGCTCGCCCGAAGCCATCGCCGGTCTCAACGACTTGCCGGTTCGCACTTCCGCCGGCGCGACCACCTACCTGCGCGACGTGGCGAACGTGCGCGACGGGTTTTCGCCGCAGACCAACGTGGTGCGGCAGGACGGCGTGCGCGGCGTCCTGTTGTCGGTGCTGAAGAACGGTGGCGCATCGACGCTGGACATCGTCTCCAACCTGCGCGCACTGCTGCCCGTCGCGGCGCAGGGCATGCCGGCGGACATCAAGATCACGCCGCTCTTCGACCAGTCGGTCTTCGTCAAGGCCGCCGTGCAGGGCGTGGTGGCCGAAGCCATCATCGCCGCGGCGCTCACGGCGGCGATGGTGCTGCTCTTCCTGGGCAACTGGCGCAGCACGCTGATCATCGCGCTGACGATTCCGCTGTCGATCCTGGCGTCCATCCTCGTGCTCTATGCGCTGGGCCAGACGCTCAACCTCATGACGCTGGGCGGCCTTGCGCTCTCGGTCGGCATCCTGGTCGACCAGGCGATCGTGACGATCGAGAACATCGAGCGCCATCTGCACATGGGCACCGAGCTCAACGAGGCCATCCTGGTCGGCGCCGGCGAGATCGGCCCCGCGGCTTTCGTGTCGACGCTGTGCATCTGCATCGTGTTCGTGCCGATGTTCTTCCTGTCGGGCGTGGCGCGCTTCCTCTTCGTGCCGCTGGCGGAAGCGGTGGTGTTCGCGATGCTCGCGTCATACATCCTTTCGCGCACGCTGGTGCCGACGCTGGTGATGCTGCTGATGGGGGGCGTGCACGCCAAGGCCGCAGCCGAAACCGGGCCGAGCCTGCTGCAGCGCGTGTACCGCAGCTTCGACCGCCGCTTCGAGCGCGTACGGCGCGCCTACACGCTCGTGCTGTCGGCCCTGCTGGCGAAGCGCGGCCAGTTCATCGCGCTCTTCCTGGGTTTCTGCGTTCTGTCGTGCCTGCTGTATCCGGTGCTCGGGCGTGACTTCTTCCCCGGCGTGGACGCGGGGCAGATCCGCCTCCACATGCGCGCCCCCACCGGTACCCGCATCGAGGAAACGGCGCGACTGGCCGACGAAGTCGAAGCGGCCATCCGGCAGCTGATTCCCAAGGACCAGCTCGAGACCATCCTCGACAACCTCGGCGTGCCCAACAGCGGCATCAACCTCTCCTACAGCAATGCCGGCACCATCGGCACGCTGGACGGCGAAATCCTCCTCTCGCTGCGCGACGGGCACAGGCCGACCGAAGAGTTCGTGTCGCTGCTGCGTGCGGAGTTGCCCAAGCGTTTTCCGGGCACGGAGTTCTTCTTCCAGCCGGCGGACATCGTCACGCAGATTCTCAATTTCGGCCTGCCCGCCGCGATCGACGTGCAGTTCAGCGGCAACGACGTCAACGCCAACGCTGCCCTCGCGGCGGAACTGGTCAAGGCCATCCGGCAGATTCCCGGCGCGGTCGATGCGCACGTGCACCAACGGCTTGACGGCCCCGGCCTGAACCTGCAGATGGACCGCACGCGGCTGCAGCAGTTCGGGCTGACGGCGGCGAACGTCGGGCAGAACGTGCTGATCGCGCTGTCCGGCAGTTCGCAGACGGCGCCGGCCTTCTGGCTCAACCCGCAGAACGGCGTGGTCTACAACATCGCAGTGCAGTCGCCGCAGTACAACGTGGACTCGCTTGATTCGCTGCTCAACATCCCGGTCGGCGCAGGCGGCGGAGCCGCGGCTTCCGGCAACGCGCCGCAGTTGCTGGGCAACCTGGTCGACGCCCAGCCCGGCAGGCAGCCGGCGGTGGTCTCTCGCTACAACATCAGCCCGGTGGTCGATGTGTACGTCAGTGTCCAGGGGACCGACCTCGCGAGCGTGGCGTCCAAGGTGCAGGCGCTGGTCGACGAGATGAGACCCAAGCTCTCGCGCGGCAGCCAGGTCACGGTCCGCGGCCAGGTGCAGACCATGCAGTCGTCCTTCATCGGACTTGGAATCGGGCTGGCGATGGCGATCGTGCTGGTCTATCTGTTGATCGTGGTCACCTTCCAGTCGTGGATCGATGCTGCCATCATCATCACCGCGCTGCCGGCGGCATTGGCCGGCATCGCGTGGATGCTATTCATCACCGGCACGACGCTCAGCGTGCCGGCATTGACGGGGGCGATCATGACCATGGGCGTCGCGACGGCGAACAGCATCCTGCTTGTGGCCTTCGCGCGCGAGCGGCTTTCGGCAGGCACGCCTCCATTGTCGGCCGCGCTCGAAGCCGGCGCCACGCGCATCCGGCCGGTGCTGATGACGGCGCTGGCGATGATCATCGGCATGATCCCGATGGCGCTGGGGCTCGGCGAAGGTGCCGAGCAGAACGCGCCGCTCGGCCGCGCCGTGATCGGCGGCCTGCTGTTCGCCACGGTGTCGACGCTGTTCTTCGTACCGGCAGTCTTCGCCGAAATCCACAGCCGCCGTGCGCACCGCCAGGCGGCGCGCAACGCCGCCTCATCTGCACCACCCTCGCTCGGGGCCGAGCCCCAGGAGACCTGAAAACATGTCGGAGCAACGCCACGCGGCATTGGCCATCCACCCGATCGCCGTCGATGAGGACGGCGATCACCACGAGCTGCCGAAGCGCCGGCAGATCGTGCGCCGCACCCGGATCGTGGTGCTCATCGTGCTCGCTCTGCTGGCCGTCGGCGCCGCGCGCACCGTGTTCGTCCGCATGAGCAATGCGCGCGCACTGGAGGCCGGCACCGCCGAGCGCGCCGCGCAGTACGTCAAGACCGCCCTGCCCCAGACGGCTGCCGCCGGCCAGACGCTGGCGCTGCCAGGCACGCTGCAGGGCTTCGTGCAGTCGCCGATTTCGGCGCGCGCCAGCGGCTACCTGCGGCGCTGGACCAAGGACATCGGCAGCCGCGTCGAAAAGGGCGAACTCCTGGCCGAAATCGAGACGCCGGAAATCGACCAGCAGCTCTCCCAGGCCATCGCGGCGCGACAGCAGGCAGCCTCCGGTCTGGAACTGGCGAAGAGCACGGTCGCGCGCTGGGAAAACCTGCGCAAGAAGGATGTGGTCTCGCAGCAGGACCTGGACGAACGCCGCAGCGCGCTCGCGCAATCCACCGCGAACCTGGCCGCCGCCGATGCCAACATGCAGCGGCTGCGGCAGACCGAGGGATTCAAGCGCGTGCTGGCGCCCTTCGCCGGCGTGATCACGCGGCGCAACGTCGACGTGGGCGACCTGATCGATGCCGGCGGCGGTGGCGGCGGGCGGGCCCTGTTCATGCTCGCGCAGACCGATCCGCTGCGGGTGTACATCAACGTGCCGCAGGCCTATGCCCAACTCATCAAGGCGGGGCAGCCGGTCGTGGTCACCCAGGCAGAACTGCGCGGCCAGAGTTTCAAGGGCGAAGTGGCGCGCACCTCGGGCGCGATCGACACGACCACGCGGATGATGCAGGTCGAGGTGTCGCTGCCCAACAAGGACGGCACCCTGCTCCCCGGCGCTTACGTCCAGGTTTCGCTGCCGCTCGCGGCCAGCCAGTCGCTCACCATTCCGGCCAACGCGCTGATCTTCCGGGCCGAAGGTACGCGCGTGGCAGTGGTCGATGCGCAGGGGCGCGTCCACCTGCGCACCGTGCAGCTCGGCCGCAACTATGGAGAAACGGTCGAAGTGCTCGATGGCCTCGGCGCCACTGACCGGCTGGTGCTGAATCCGTCCGATTCGCTGGCCGAGGGCGATGTCGTCGTGGTTGCCAAGGAACCGGCGTGAGCTTGCCGCGGATCTCGATTCTGGCGGTCGCGCTGCTGGCGGGCTGCGTTGCAGGGCCAGACTACCGGAAGCCGCCCGTCGACGTGCCGGTGACCTGGCGGCTCGAAGAGCCGTGGCGCCAGGGAACGCCCAGCGACGCCGAGGACAAGGGCCCGTGGTGGCAGCGTTTCGGCGATGCGCAGCTCGATGCGCTGCAGCAGAAGGCACTGGCCAACAACCCGACGCTGGACCTCGCCGCCGCGCGGCTGGCGCAGGCGCGTGCATCCCTCGCTGGCAGCGAGGCCGCCCGCTATCCGCAAGTCGGGCTCGGCGCGCGCGCGGCGCGTTTCCAGATCTCCGAGAACCGTCCGCTCACCAACTACAACGCCCCGAATTTCTCGACGGTGCAGAACGACTTCGCCCTGTCGCTCACGGCGAGCTACGAGCTCGACCTCGCAGGGCGCGTACAGCGATCCGTCGAAGGCGCAACAGCGTCGGCTGCCCAGTCGACTGCCGACCTCGAGAACACGCGCCTGCTGCTCACGACCGACCTGGCGTCGAGCTACTTCAACCTGCGGTCGATCGACGTGGAACTGGACGTGCTGGCGCGCTCCATCGCGCTGCAGCGCCGAGCGCTGGAGTTCGTGACCGACCGCCACGAATTGGGCGCCGTGTCCGGCCTGGACGTGGCGCAGCAGCAAGCACTGCTCGACAACACCCTGACACAAGTGGACGTGCTGAAGAAGCAGCGCTCCCAGTACGAACACGCGATCGCCACGCTGAGCGGAACGCCCGCGCCCGTGTTCTCGATCGCGCCCGATCTCAAGCCGCTCGAGCCGCCAGCGATTCCCATCGGCGTACCGTCCGATGCGTTGGAGCGTCGGCCCGACGTCGCGTCCGCCGAGCGCGCGATGGCGGCTGCCAATGCGCAGATCGGCGTCGCCACCGCAGCCTTCTATCCGAGCGTGATGCTGTTGCCGACCGGCGGCCTCGACAGCCGCACGATCTCGACCTTGCTCGACGCCAACAGCCTTCTGTGGTCGATCGGCGTTTCCGCCACGCAGACGATCTTTGATGGCGGCCGCATTCGCGCCAACGTCGATTTCACGCGTGCCGGCTATGACGCCGCCGTGGCCAACTACCGCCGGGTCGTCCTGACTGCAATGCAGGAGGCCGAGGACGGCATTACCGGCCTGGCCTCGCTGGACCGCGCATCGACGCAGGCACTCGCGGCCGTCGCGAGTTCGCGCCGCGTGCTGGAAATGGCGGCCAGCCGCTACGAGGGCGGCGCGTCGATCTATCTCGATGTGATCACCGCCCAGCAGGCCCTGCTCAACACCGAACGCCAAGCCGCGCAGATCAACGGCCAGCGCATGCTGACCTCGGTCTTTCTAGTGAAGGCGCTCGGCGGCGACTGGTGCGGCGTCGAGCCCCGCGGCGCGACCGAAGCTAGAACAGGCTGCCCTGCCCCGCTGCGCCAGGTGGTCGGAACGCGCTGAGATCGAACGTGGTGCGATCCCGGCCAAAGCCGATGCGCTGCGTCGCCTTCTCAAAGCGCTGACGGATCAGGTCGGCCCACAACCCGCTGCCTTTCATGCGGGTCGCGAAGTCGGCGTCGTAATCCTTGCCCCCGCGCATCTCGCGGATGCGCGCCATGATGCGGCCCGCACGCTGCGGGTAATGCAGCTCCAGCCATTGCTTGAAGAGCGGCGCGACTTCCCAAGGCAGACGGATCACCGTGTAGAAGGCGCTGCGCGCCCCAGCCTCCCAGGCCGCTTCGAGCACCTGCTCCATGTCCTCGTTGACGAAGGGAATCTGCGGCCCCACGCTCACGCCCACCGGCACGCCCGCTTCGGCCAGCGTCCGCACGGTGCGCAACCGGCGGTGCGGCGCGGCCGCGCGCGGTTCGAGCTTGCGCGCGAGTTCGCCGTCCAGCGTGGTGATGGTGACGTACACGGCCGCCAGGTGCTCGGCCGCCATCGGCGCGATCAGGTCGAGGTCGTGCTCCACCGCGCTGGACTTGGTAACGAGGCCGAAGGGGTGGCGCGTTTCCTTCAGCAGTTCGATCACCGATCGCGTGAGCCGCAGTTCGCGCTCGATCGGCTGATAGCAATCCGTTGCGGTGCCGATCACGATGGGGCTGGGCACGTAGCTCTTGCGGCCCAGTTCGGCGCGCAGCACCTCGGCGATGTTGCGCTTGGCGATCAGCTTGGTTTCGAAATCGAGCCCTGGCGACAGATTGAGGTAGCTGTGGGTCGGACGGGCGAAGCAGTAGATGCATCCGTGCTCGCACCCTCGATAGGGATTGAGCGAACTGTCGAAGGGCACGTCGGGCGAATCGTTGTGGGTGAGCACCGACCTGACGTTTTCGAAGCGCACTTCTGTGGCGAGCGGCGGCAAGCCCTCGGCGTCGGCCGCGCCTTCCTCGAGCGTGCCCCAGCCGTCGTCGAAGGCGTTGCGCGTGTCGCGCTCGAAGCGATGCGGCAGGCGCGTGGCCGCGCCCCGGCCCTTCAGGGCATGCAGCGGGATAAAAACATCGGCCATGATCGTCACCCAAAATACTGTATGAAACAACAGTATTCCATCTTTCCGTCGCCGATGCAGCAAGCGCTTGTTACCGATGAGCGGACGGAGGCGTAAGCTTCATCCTCCCCGGAGTTCACCATGCCTCGCCGCCCCGAAAACCTCTACCCGCAGTACCACGCTCATATCTATTTCGGTCCGGACACCGTCGCCCAGGCGCGACAGGTGGCCGAGGAAGCCGGGCGAAATCTGCTGGTGGTGGTCGGTCGGGTGCATGAAAAGCTGGTCGGCCCGCATCCACACTGGAGCTGCCAAATCGCCTTCGATGCCGCGGAATTCGACGAAGTCATCGGCTGGCTGGACACCCATCGCAACGGGCTCGACATCTTCGTGCACGGCCTGACCGGTGACGACTACCTCGACCACACGGCGCACGCGATGTGGCTGGGCAACGAGGCGACGCTCGACCTGCGCATGTTCCGCAAGCCAGCGGCCTGAGACGGAACGCCTACCGGCAGGCGTTCAGAACTCGGCGTCGAGCTCGTCGATTTCGTCCGGCTCCTGCTTGGCGGCCTTGATCCACTCCTGCATCGCAGGCAGTTCGATGATCCGCTTGCAATAGGCGGTGCAGACCCGATCGAGCGCCACGTCGTAGGTCATGAAGCGCGTGACGACGGGCGCGTACATCGCGTCCGCCATGCACGGCTGCTCACCGAACAGGAAGGGTCCGCCGTATGCGCCCAGGCATTCGCGCCAGATCGCGACCACCCGGTCGATGTCGGACTGGGCACGCGACCAGATCTTGAAGGCGGGGAATTTCGCCTTGACGTTCATCGGCAGCGAGCCGCGCATCGAGCTGAAACCCGAATGCATCTCGCCGCAGATCGCCCGGCAGTGGGCGCGGGCCTTGGCGTCGGCAGGCAGCAGCCCGGCCTTGGGCTTGATTTCGTTGAGGTACTCGCCGATCGCGAGCGTGTCCCAGACCTTGATGCTGCCGTGCTGCAGCGAGGGCACCAGCATCGATGCCGAAAGCAGCAGCATCTCGGCCTTCATCGCCGGATCGTCGGGCGGGATGATCTTTTCGGTGAACTCCAGGCCCGCGAGCCGGCACATCAGCCATCCGCGGAGCGACCATGCGCCGTAGTTCTTGCTGCTGATGGTGAGTACGGGTTTGGCCATGCTGACGCTCCTCGGCTGCCGGATCGGCCTGAAGGCTGTGCAAGGCCTGTGCCAGAACGGTGCGCCCCGCCGACCGCGCCGCCGGGCTTGGCCCGCAACTTGCCTACAGCCCATGCATGCTGTACCGGGCCTACCAAACCAACGCCGACCTGCTTTCGCCATCCCGGCTTGCGGCCCAGTACCTCGGCACTGCGCTCTGGCAGTCGAAGGCCGACCGCAGCCTGACCCGCAGGATCGCCGCGGCCATGGAGGTCTACTCGCGCATGCGGCTCACGCACGCGCGTCCGCCCTACGACATCGAGAGCGTGATGGTCGACGGCGAGGAAGTCGCGGTGCACGAGGAACCCGCGCTGGTCGCGCCCTTCGGCACGCTGCTGCACTTTCGCAAGGACACCAGCGCGGTGCATCCCCCGGTGCTGCTGGCCGCACCACTGTCGGGCCATTTCGCGACGCTGCTGCGCGAAACGGTGCGCACCCTGCTGCGCGACCATGACGTCTACATCACCGACTGGCACAACGCGCGCGACGTGCCGCTCTGGCATGGCGGTTTCGGCCTCGACGACTACACGCTGCAGATCATCAGCTTTCTCGAAGCGATCGGCCCCGGCGCGCACATGGTCGCCGTATGCCAGCCTTGCGTCGCGGCGCTGGCAGCGACCGCGCTCATGTCGGAAGACGACAACCCGTCCGCGCCCCGCAGCCTGACGCTGATGGCCGGCCCGGTCGACTGCCGCATCAACCCGACCGCCGTGAACAAGCTCGCCAACGAGCGCTCCATCGGCTGGTTCGAGCGCAACCTGATCAGCCGCGTGCCATGGCCGCATGCCGGCATGATGCGGCGCGTCTATCCCGGCTTCCTGCAACTCTCAGCGTTCATGAGCATGAACCCGGACCGCCACAAGCAGCAGTTCGCCAAGCTCTTTCAGCATCTGGTCGATGGCGAGCTGGACCAGGCCACCACCATCCGCAACTTCTACGACGAGTACCTGGCGGTGAACGACCTGCCGGCCGAGTTCTATCTGGAGACGGTGGAACGGGTGTTCCAGACCTACGACCTACCGCGCGGCGAACTCACGGTGGGCGACCGAAAGGTCGACCCCTCGGCCATCCGCAAAACGGCATTGCTGACTGTGGAAGGCGAGCGTGACGACATCTGTGCCGTCGGGCAGACCGTGGCTGCGCAGGACCTGTGCACCAGCGTGCGCCCCTACCTCAAGACCCACCACCTGCAAGCGGGTGTCGGCCACTACGGTGTGTTCAGCGGCAGCAAGTGGAATACGCAGATCTATCCGCGCGTGCGCGAGACGATCCACACGGCGGCCGAGCTCCATTGAGTTGGTGAAGCGAGACGAAGTGCGCGCAGCCTGGGGGCGAGCCTAGGAAGATTCGTCTTCCGCGGGCCAGTCGCGAATGTACGCCTTCAACATCTTGTTCTCGAAGTTCTGGCTGTCGACCACTGCCTTCGCGACGTCGTAGAAGCTGATCACGCCCATCAGCATGCGCTTGTCCATCACCGGCATGTAGCGTGCGTGGCGGTCCAGCATGATGCGGCGGATTTCGTCGAGGTCGGTTTCGAGGGTGCAGGTCACGGGATGGTCGTCCATCGCCTTGCGCACCAGCGTGCCACCGACCTGGCCGCCGTTGGCGACGATGGCAACGATCACCTCGCGGAACGTGAGCATGCCGACGAGATCGCCATGTTCCATGACAACCAGCGAACCGATGTCCTTGTCGGCCATGGTGTTGACCGCGTCAGCCAGGGGTTGATCGGGCGTGGAAGTGAAGAGCGTGTTGCCCTTGACGCGCAGGATGTCGCTGACTTTCATCGTGTTGCTCCTCTCTTACTCGGCGGCGTGCCAATTTGAATATAGCCCACAATGGCCGCCCATCCACTCGCCCACGTCGACGTCGCAGTATTTGCACGCGTAACGGGGCATTGCAGCAACGTCATTGAAAGGCGCTCATGTCCGGCTATTCCGACCCCGGCTTCGACACGCTGGCACTGCATGCCGGCGCGGCACCCGACCCCGCCACCGGCGCGCGGGCGGTGCCAATCCACCTGACCACTTCCTTCGTCTTCGAATCGAGCGACCACGCGGCGGCGCTCTTCAATCTCGAGCGGGCGGGCCACGTCTATTCGCGCATCAGCAACCCGACGAATGCCGTGCTCGAGCAGCGCGTGGCGGCACTCGAAGGCGGCATCGGCGCGATCGCGACCGCGAGCGGCCAGGCGGCGCTGCATCTGTCGATCGCGACGCTGATGGGCGCGGGCTCGCACATCGTCGCGAGCACGGCGCTCTACGGCGGCTCACAGAACCTTTTGCACTACACGATGCGCCGCTTCGGCATCGACACGACCTTCGTGAAGCCGGGCGACCTCGACGGCTGGCGCGCGGCGATCCGGCCGGAGACCAAGCTGCTGTTCGGCGAGACGGTGGGCAACCCGGGTCTCGATGTGCTGGACATTCCGGCCGTCAGCGAGATCGCGCATGCCGCCAAGGTGCCGCTGCTGGTCGATTCGACGCTGACCTCGCCCTACCTGATCAAGCCCTTCGACTGGGGCGCCGACCTGGTCTACCACTCGGCGACCAAGTTCCTGTCGGGCCATGGCACGGTGATCGGCGGCGTGGTGGTCGACGGCGGAAGCTTCGACTGGGAGCGCTCCGGAAAATTCGCCGAGCTGACCCAGGCCTATGACGGCTTCCACAACATGGTCTTCAGCGAGGAGAGCACGGTCGGCGCCTTCCTGTTGCGCGCGCGGCGCGAAGGGCTGCGCGACTTCGGCGCCTCGATGAGCCCGCATACCGCGTGGCTGATCCTGCAGGGCATCGAGACGCTGCCGCTGCGCATGGAGCGCCACATCGACAACACGCAGAAGGTGGTCGAGTTCCTCGCCTCTCATCCCTTCGTGGCGCACGTGGGGCATCCGCTGCTGGAGACGCATCCGAGCCATGCGCTGGCGAACAAGCTGCTGCGGCATGGCGCGAAGGGCGCCGGCGCAGTCTTCAGTTTCGATCTCAAGGGCAACCGTGAGCAAGGCAAGAAGTTCATCGAGACGCTCAAGCTGTTCAGCCATTTGGCGAACGTGGGCGACTGCCGCAGCCTCGTGATTCACCCGGCGAGCACCACGCATTTCCGCATGACGGACGACGCGTTGGCCGGCGCGGGCATTACGCAAGGCACCATCCGGTTGTCGATCGGGCTCGAAGACCCGGCCGACCTGATCGACGACCTGAAGCGCGCCCTCAAGGCCGCAGAAAAGGCAGGTGCCTGATGGACTTCATCGTCAACGGCCACCGCGCTTACTGCTACACCGGAGGCAAATCGATCGACAGCGCCAAGCCGACCGTGGTCTTCATCCATGGCGTACTCAATGACCACAGCGTGTGGATCCTCCAGAGCCGCTGGTTCGCGAACCACGGCTGGAACGTGCTGGCGGTGGATCTGCCGGGCCATTGCAAGAGCGAAGGCCCACCGCCCGCGTCGGTCGAGGAAGCGGCGGCGTTCATCGTCGCGCTGCTCGATGCGGCCGGCATCGCCAAGGCCGCGCTGGTGGGCCACAGCTTTGGCTCGCTGATTGCGCTCGAGACCACGACGCGATCGCCGGAGCGTGTCACGCATCTGGCGCTCGTGGGCACGGCGTACCCCATGACCGTGTCGCCGGCCCTGCTCGACGGCGCGCTCAACGATCCGCAACGCGCGATCACCATGGTCAACAACTTCTCGCACTCGCTGCTGGCGCCGCCGCCCTCCTCGCTGGGCCCGGGCACCTGGCTCTATGGCGGTTCGCGTGCCCTCATGCGCCGCGTGCTGGCGAGCAATCCGAACGCCAACGTGTTCCACATCGGCTTCAAGGCTTGCAACGACTATGCGAACGGCGAACAGGCGATGGCATCGGTGCAGTGCCCGACGCTGTTCCTCCTAGGCGAATCCGACCAGATGACGCCGCCGCGCGCCGCCCGCACGCTGGCCTCGAAGGCGCGCGACGCCAAGGTCGTGACCGTCAAGGCCGGCCATGCGCTGATGACTGAAGCGCCCGACGACGTGCTGTTCGCGCTGGGCGCGTTCCTGACGAGTTGAGGGCGCGCGCCGGCTTCAACGCAGCGCGTTGATGTCGGGCACCTCGACCAGCGGCGCGGGGGCGCCGCGCTTGGCAGCCACGAGCATCGCGCGGCCCACCTGCACGCTGGTCGTCACGCGGCTGGGCGCCCATCGGCGCAGCAGGCCGAATACCGGCTTCGCGATCACGTAGGCTGCCTGGTAGAGAGCCGTCTTGGAGCGCACGCCGTGCATCGGCTCGATGAAGCCGGGCCGGAACATGTACGCGGCCCTGAAGGGCAGACGCATCAGCGCGTTTTCCGTCGCGCCCTTGACGCGCGCCCACATCGTGGGGCCGCGCTCGGTGCTGTCCGTTCCGGCACCCGACACGTAGATGAAGGTCATCTGCGGGTTGAGACGGGCCAGCGGCTGCGCCGCCGCCAGCGTCAGGTCGTAGGTGATGCGACGGTAGTCTGCCTCGCTCATGCCGACGGAGGAGACGCCCAAGCAGAAGAAACAGGCATCGAAACCCGAGAGCTTGTCTTCGACGGCCGAGAAGTCGCTCATGTCCGGGACGACGAGTTCGCTGAGCTTCGGATGCTGCTGGCCGGTCGGCTTGCGGCCGACGCAGAGCACCCGCGTCACGTCGCCATCGACCAGGCATTCGCGCAACACTCCCTGCCCCACCATGCCCGTCGCGCCAAAGAGCATGATTTTCATGAGAGCTCCAGAGGGGTCAGGCGACCGTGAAGGTTTCGGGATCGCGCGCCAGGGCGTCGAGCAGCGTGGTCACTTCGGGCGTCGAAGCCTGCTCCGGCTGCAGTGCGCCCAGCAGGCGTGCGAGCGTTTCCGCGTGCGGCAGCAAGGGACCGAGAAAACGCGTGCCGGCCGTGCTGCCGACCAGCATCGTCGGAAAGGTCTCGACGTCGAAATCGTCGGCGATGTCCGCGTGGTCCTCCACGTCGACCCAGGCGAAGCGGAATTCGGGATGCGCACGAGCCACTTGTTCGAACAGCGGCCGGTACTCGCGGCAGGCGCCGCACCACTCGGCACACAGGCAAACGACCCACAGCGGGTCGCCGGTCGGTTGGAGGTCTGCGGCAGCGGAGAAGTCGGTCAAGGCCAAGATGGGGAAAGTTGAGAAAGGAATGAAACGTGCCGCGCCATTATCGATTCGGCAGCAGATCCTGCAGAAGGAGCGCATCCAAAGGGCCTTTGCGCCACAAGCTCTCGAGCGGCGGCACCTGCGGCATGAGCAGTTCCTTCAGCAGCGGTTCGAGCGCCGTCGTGGCCGGGTCGGCGAGAAGGACGTAGCGCGGGTCTTCGTTGTCCGGCTCCTCGGCGAGCGGGGCGATCCAGTCGATGGCGACGAGGGTTTCGAGCACCGGCGCGAGCTGCAGCGCATCGATCCGCATCCGGGCCACCAGTTCCGCCGCGCCCAGGCCCTTGCCGGCCCTGCTCTTCGCGCGATGCAGGTGCTGCAGGACCTCGACCGCGAGCTGCAGCGGCCAGCCCGGCATGCCGCCCCGCCGCGCCACGCCCATCAGCAAGCTGGGCAGGTAGGCGGCAATCACCGCGCCGAACAGCACGATGACCCACGCCACATAGATCCAGATCAGAAGAATCGGCACTGTCGCGAAGGCACCGTACAGCACTGAATACGTCGGCACGAGGCTTAGGTAGTAGCCCAGCACCCGCTTGGAAATCTCGATCGCCGCCGCGACGAAAAACCCGCCGGCCCACGCATGCGACCACTTGACGTGGGTATTGGGCACGTAGTGATACAGCGCAGCCATGCCGCCCGCCAGCAACACGAACTCGAAGGTATCGAACAGGAGCTTGACGACGCTGACGCCGACCACATCGCGCGAAGCCGAGAAGAAGGAAGCGGTGGTGCTCAGGCTCAGGGCCAGCACCAGCGGGCCCAGCGTGATCGCGGCCCAATAGATCAGCACCCTTTGCGCGAGAGGCCGCGGGCTGCGCACGCGCCAGATGTTGTTGAGCGTCTTGTCCATGGTGAGGATCAAGGCGACCGCCGTCACCAACAGCACCACGAGCCCGGCCACCCCCAGGCCGCTGGCCTTGCTCGCGAACTGGTTGAGGTAACCCAGCACCTGCCGCGCGATGTTGTCCGGAATCAGACTCTCGATCAGCCAACGCTGCAGCCGGCCCTGCATCTTGGAAAAGATCGGGAACACCGTGAACAGCGCCGCCGCCACGGTGAAGAAAGGCACCATCGCGATGGTGGTGGTGAAGGTCAGGCTGCTCGCGGTGAGGCCGAGACGGTCTTCGCGGAAACGCTCGCCCAGCACTGCGGCGGTGTTGCCCCAGGGAAAGTGCGAAAGGTCCCTCCACAGCTGCCGGCGATTCATGGCCGGTATCATGCCGGATGATTGGCTCACCCCCAGGCTGCGCGCGCTGCGTGTCGCTTCGCCTAGCCCTGCGAGGGCGCGATACCTGCAGCCTGGCGAAGCCAGTTCTGCGGTATCCCTGGAAGGCGCGATGTACGTGCCGCGGTGTGCACTGACGGCGAACGACTTTTTCTCTTGACTACATCCGCTCTTCCTCCCGCGTCTGTATCCGCCTCGCGCTGGCTGGCTGTGGGCAGCCTCCTCGGGCTGATCGTGCTCGGCCTCGCCTGGGAGCTGTGGCTCGCGCCGTTGCGTCCGGGCGGCTCGTGGCTGGCGCTCAAGGTGCTGCCGCTGGTCGTCCCGCTTGCGGGACTTCTCAAGAACCGCATGTACACCTACCGCTGGGTCAGCCTGATGGTCTGGCTCTATTTCACCGAAGGCGTGGTGCGCGCCTGGAGCGACACCAACGGCGTCGGGCAAGTGCTCGCGCTCATCCAGGTGCTGCTGTGCCTCGCGCTCTTCACCGCCTGTGCATGGCATGTTCGGCTTCGCTTGCGCCATGCCGCGCAGGCACGAAGCCTGGAAGGAGCGACGCAATGAGCGTCCTGATCGAGAAGTTGCGCGCCATCGTCGGCGCTTCGAATGTGTTGACCGACGGCGATCTAACCGCCTGGGAACAGGACTGGCGCAAGCGCTCGCGTGGCAAGGCGCTGGCCGTCGTGCGGCCGGCCGACGCGCGGCAGGTTGCGGACGTGGTCAAGGCGTGCGCCGCCGCCGGAACGTCCATCGTTCCGCAGGGCGGCAACACCGGCCTCGCAGTCGGCTCAATCCCGGACGACACCGGCACCCAGGTGCTGCTGAGCCTGCAACGCATGAATGCAATCCGCAGCATCGACGCAGCGAACCTCACCATGACCGTCGAAGCCGGCTGCGTGCTGCAGACCTTGCAGGAAGCGGCCAGGAATGCCGGCTTCCTCTTTCCGCTCAGCCTCGCCGCCGAAGGCAGCTGCACCATTGGCGGCAATCTCGCGACCAACGCCGGCGGCACGCAGGTCGTGCGCTACGGCAACACGCGAGACCTGTGCCTCGGCCTCGAAGTCGTCACGCCGCAGGGCGACATCTGGGAAGGCACCAGCGGCCTGCGCAAGGACAATACCGGCTACGACTTGCGCGACCTGATGATCGGCAGCGAAGGCACACTCGGCATCATCACCGCTGCGACCATGAAGCTCTACCCGCTGCCGGCCGCGCAGCTCACCGCATGGGCGGCAGTGCCTTCGCTGCAACACGCGGTCACGCTGCTCGGCCTGGCGCACAAGCGACTGGGCGCGGGCCTGACGGGCTTCGAGGTCATGGGCAAGTTCGCCTTGAGCCTGGTGGCCAAGCACTTCCCCGCGATGCGAGTTCCGTTCATCGAGGACGAGGCGGTGCCCTATTGCGTGCTGCTGGAGAACTCCGACAACGAGTCGGAGGACCACGCCCGCGCCCGCTTCGAGGCGCTGCTTGAAACCGCCTTCGAGGCGGGTTGCGTGAGCGACGCCGTGGTCGCCGAAAACCTCACGCAGGCGCATCAGCTCTGGCATGTCCGCGAGAGCATTCCGCTGGCGCAGGCCGAAGAAGGGCTGAACATCAAGCACGACATCTCGATCGCGGTGTCGCGCATCCCCGATTTCGTAGCCGATACCGACGCACTCCTCGAGCGCGAGATCCCCGGCGTCCGGCTCGTGAACTTCGGCCATCTGGGCGACGGCAACTTGCACTACAACGTGCAGGCGCCGGCCGGTGGCGACAACTCGGCCTTCCTGCGCGACCATGAAGATCGCATCAACACGCTGGTGTACGACGCGGTCGAGAAGTTCGACGGATCGTTCTCCGCCGAGCACGGCGTCGGGTCGCTGAAGGTCGACAAACTCGAAAAGCACAAGTCGCCCGTGGCCCTCGGCATGATGCGCGCCATCAAGCGCGGGCTCGACCCGCAGAACATCCTGAATCCGGGTCGCGTGATCCGGACGGAGACTTCCCAATGAACCGCCCCACCCGTTCCCAATACGAAGATTTCATGCGACACGTCGACACGACGGGCGTGCAAAAAGGCGACCGCACCGGCACCGGCACGAAAAGCGTTTTCGGCTACCAGATGCGCTTCGACCTCACCGAAGGCTTTCCGCTCATCACCACAAAGAAGGTGCACCTCCGCTCCATCGTCCAGGAACTGCTCTGGTTCCTGACCGGGTCGAGCAACAACAACTGGCTGAAGGAACGCGGCGTCACGATCTGGGACGAGTGGGCACGCGAAGACGGCGATCTCGGACCGGTGTACGGCATGCAGTGGCGCAGTTGGCCGACGCCGGATGGCGGCCACATCGACCAGATCCAGCAGGTGATCGACACGCTCAAGACCAACCCCGATTCGCGCCGCATCATCGTGAGCGCATGGAACGTGGCCGAGCTGTCGAAGATGGCCCTGATGCCCTGCCACGCGTTCTTCCAGTTCTACGTGGCGCCGCCGCAAGCGGCCGGCGAACGCGGCAAGCTCAGCTGCCAGCTCTACCAGCGCAGCGCGGACATCTTCCTGGGCGTGCCATTCAACATCGCGAGCTACGCGCTGCTCACGCACATGATCGCCCAGCAATGTGATCTCGACGTGGGCGACTTCATCTGGACCGGCGGCGATTGCCACATCTACAGCAATCACGCGGAACAGGTGGCGCTCCAACTCAGTCGTGAGCCCCGGCCGTACCCGACGCTGGTCATCAAGCGCAAGCCTGCATCGATTTTCGACTACGAGTACGAGGACTTCGAGGTGATCGGCTACGACCCTCATCCCGGCATCAAGGCGCCCGTCGCTGTCTGACCATGGGCACCCGCATCAACCTGATTCTCGCGCGCGCAGCCAACGGCGTGATCGGCCTCAACGGCGTGATGCCCTGGCATCTGCCCGAGGACCTGGCGCATTTCAAGAAGCAGACGGCGGGTGCGCCGGTGATCATGGGACGCAAGACCTGGGATTCACTACCTCCAAGATTCCGGCCCCTGCCCGGGCGGCGCAACATCGTCATCACGCGTCAGGCTGACTGGCGGAGCGACGGTGCGGAGCACGTGCCGAGCCTGCAGGCCGCCCTGTCGCTCTGCGAGAGCGACAACGCGCCCGAGGCCTGGGTGATCGGCGGCGCGCAGATCTATGCGGAGGCCGAACCTCTGGCCCAGCGCGCCCTCGTGACCGAGATCGAGCGCGACTACGAAGGCGACACCTGGGCGCCCCGATTTGGCCCCGGCTGGCACGAGATTGAGCGCGAGTCTCACACTGCCGCCAACGGTCTTCCGTTCAGCTTCGTCACGCTCGAACGGCGCTGACTACTGCTGAGAACTTCGTTACAGAGACGTCACGCTCTGGAGCCTGCAACCCATGAAAATCGCCACCTGGAACGTCAACTCCCTCACCGCACGGCTGCAGCATGTGCTCGACTGGCTCATCGCCAACCCTGTCGACGTGCTGTGCCTGCAGGAACTCAAGATGAGCGACGACAAGTTTCCGCTCGAAGTGCTGAAGTCGGCCGGCTATGACGCCGCCGTGTTCGGCCAGAAGACCTACAACGGCGTTGCGATCCTGAGTCTGGCGCCGGTGCGCGACGTCGTGAAGAACATCGGCGGCTTCACCGACGAGCACTCCCGCGTCATCAGCGCGACCATCGACACGCCGGCCGGCGAGTTGCGCGTGGTCAACGGCTACTTCGTCAACGGCCAGGCGCCGGGAACCGAGAAATTCGAATACAAGTTGCGCTGGCTGAGCGCATTGCGCGACTGGCTGCGCAAGGAGCTTGTCGCCCATCCGAACCTGGTTCTGCTCGGCGACTTCAACGTCGCGCCGCAAGACCGCGACAGCTTCGATCCAGTCGGACTCGCAGAGACGATCCACCACACCACCGCGGAGCGCGAGCACTTCATGGACTTGCTGAAGCTGGGCATGACGGACAGCTTCCGTCTCTTCGACCAGCCCGAGAAGAGCTACTCGTGGTGGGACTACCGCATGCTGGGCTATCAGAAGAATCGCGGATTGCGCATCGACCACATCCTGGTGAGCCAACCGCTGATCCCGCGCGTCAAGGGCTGCGTGATCGATCGTGTGCCGCGCAAATGGGAAAAGCCAAGCGATCACGCCCCTGTGATACTGGATCTGGCACCATGAAACACACTCCCATCCTGGCGGTTCTTGTCGTCTCCCTCGGCCTTGCAGGCTGCGAGGCACTGAAAAAGGATGGGACGAGCGAGGCGCCTGCCCAGGCCGCGAAGGATGACGGCCCCTCCGCAAAGGTACCGCCCGAGAGGCTCATCACCTCACAGACCCCCGCAGTGAAGGCCTATCGCAAGGTCGGCGCGACCTACATCTACAAGACCTATCCCAAGCGCATCTACAAGGGCAAGATTCCGCCGTTGGTGTATGCAGTGGTCGTGACCGAGACCGACGTCGACAGCACGGGCAAGGTCACGGGGGTGTACTTCAGTCGCACGCCGAGCCATGCGCCGGAGGTGGCCCCGATGATCGAGAAGCTGATCAAGGATGCATCACCCCTGCCGAACCCCGGCAAGGTGGGCAGCCACACCTACGTCGACACGTGGCTCTGGGACAAGAGCGGGCAATTCCAGCTCGACACGCTGACGCTGGGTCAGCGCAACCGCTGACCCAGCGTCAGTCATCGGATCATTCCAGGCCCAGTTCCTGGATCTTGCGCGTGATGGTGTTGCGCCCGATGCCGAGTTTCTGCGCGGCCTCGATGCGGCGGCCTCGCGTATTCGCCAGCGCCGTGAGGATCAGGCGTGATTCGAAGCGGCGCGATAGCGCATCCCATACGTCGGTACGACCGGCCGCCAGCATGCTCTGCGCTTCGAGTTCGAGCCCGCTTTCCCACGCTGCCGCGGCAGTGCCGGCGACCGGCGGGGGCAGCGTTGCAGGTGCCACGGCCGCTGTGGCGCCAACTGCCACGGGGTCGCGCTCGATCGTGGAAGCCGGCGCCGATACAACGGCCGCTGCAGCCGCGGGCGCTTCGACGTGTGCGCCGGCCGCCACTTCGGGCGGCAGGTCCTTGGCCTCTATAAGCTGCGCCGGCGCCATCACCGTCAGCCAATGGCAGATGTTCTCGAGCTGCCGCACGTTGCCTGGAAAACCGAAGGTCGCCAACTGCGCGAGCGCCGCATCCGAAATGCGCTTGGGCTCCACGCCCAGCTGCTTGGCGCTCTGCTGCAGGAAGTGGCGCGTGAGCGCAGGCACGTCCTCGCCGCGCTCGCGCAATGCCGGCAGCCGCAGCCGGATCACATTGAGCCGGTGAAAGAGGTCTTCGCGGAAGCCGCCGAGCTTGACGCGCTGCTCCAAGTCCTGGTGCGTCGCCGCGATCACGCGCACATTCGCCTTGACGGAGTTGTGGCCGCCCACGCGATAGAAATGCCCGTCGCTCAGCACGCGCAGCAGGCGCGTCTGGAGATCGAAAGGCATGTCGCCGATCTCGTCCAGAAACAGGGTGCCTCCCTCGGCCTGTTCAAAACGGCCGCGCCGCATCGTCTGCGCGCCGGTGAAGGCGCCGCGCTCGTGGCCGAACAGCTCGCTTTCGAGAAGGTCCTTGGGAATGGCCGCGGTGTTGATCGCGACGAAGGGCCCGTTCGCGCGCGGCGAATGCTTGTGCAGCGCACGCGCCACAAGCTCCTTGCCGGAACCCGACTCGCCGGTGATCAGCACGGTCACATTGCTTTGCGACAGTCGCCCGATCGCACGGAACACGTCCTGCATCGCAGGAGCCTGTCCGAGCATCTCGGGCGCGGCCGCCATGCGTTCCTCGGCGACCTCCTCGCGCTGGCTCTCGTCGACGGCGCGACGAATCAGCTCCACTGCGCGCGGCAGATCGAAAGGCTTCGGCAGGTATTCGAAGGCGCCGCCCTGGAAGGCAGAGACGGCACTGTCGAGATCGGAGAACGCGGTCATGATGATGACCGGAAGTCCGGGGTGCTTGGCCTTGATCTTGTCGAGCAAATCGAGGCCGGAGCCGCCGGGCATGCGGATGTCGCTCACCAGGACCTGCGGGCCCTGCAGTTCGTCGTCGGCGGCGGCTTCGAGTGCGGCGAGAACTTCGCGCGTGTTGGTGAAGCTACGGGTTGGCAGGTCTTCGCGCAGTAGCGCTTTTTCCAGCACAAAGCGGATCGATTGGTCATCATCCACTATCCAGATCGGCTTCATGCAGCTCCTTGTTGCGTGGCTGCTAGGGCAGCGGTATCAGTATCTTGAAATCGGTCCGGCCCGGGACGCTGTCGCACTCGATCACTCCGTGATGCTGTTGCACAAAAGTCTGCGCAAGCGTCAATCCCAAGCCAGTCCCGCCTTCCCTGCCCGACACCAGCGGGTAAAAAATGCGGTCCTTGATCGCGTCCGGCACGCCCGGTCCATTGTCGACGACATGCAATTCCAGTGCCAGTCGATACCACTGCTTATTGAAGATAACCTGACGCGCGATGCGGGTCTTGAAAGTGATCTGCGCATCACCCGCTGCACGCCGTTCCGCCAGCGCCTGGGCGGCGTTGTGGACGATGTTGAGCGTGGCCTGAATGAGTTGCTCCCGGTCGCCGCGAAACTCGGGGATGGACACGTCGAAATCTCGCTCGATGTGCAGGTCGCGCGGAAACTCGGCCAGGATCACCGAGCGCACGCGTTCGCAGACCTCGTGGATGTTGACGTCGCCCACCACGTGCGGCCGCCGGTGCGGCGCCAGCAGTCGATCCACCAGCGTCTGCAGCCGGTCGGCCTCGTGGATGATGACTTGCGTGTACTCGATGAGGTCGCGTGACTCGACCTCCATCTGCAGCAACTGCGCCGCGCCGCGAATGCCGCCGAGCGGGTTCTTGATTTCGTGCGCGAGGTTGCGGATCAGTTCCTTGTTGGCCTGCGCCTGGTCGAGCAGGCGCTCTTCGCGGTCTTGCCGCACCTGCTGTTCGAGTGGCGACATCTCGATGATCAACTCGCCTGCCTTGTCGCTCTGCGCGAGCGTCACCTGCACCGGCATCAGCTCGTGGTTGACGCGCCGCAGCAGGGCCTCGTAGCGCAGCGTGGCGAAGTCATTGCTGCGCGCACCGTCGATGGCGGTGCGCAACACCTGCGGCTCATGAAAGCAGGCGCCGAATTGCGAGCCCTCGAGCGTGCGGCGCGAGGTCCCGAGCGCGTCTTCGAGCCCGGAATTCGCGAACAACACCGAACCGTCGGTGCGTACCACGGCAATCAGCGTCGAGAGCAGGTCGAAGGCCTGAAAGCGTTTGCCCGGTCCGGCGGATTTACCAAAAGCCACGCGAAGGAATTCCTTCCCGGAACGCCGCCGAACCGGCTTTGCCGGGCCGCAGGCGTTGCCCCCGGCAGGGGGTTGGCGCAGCGACACGAAGTGCGCGCAGTCTAGGGGAGAGCGTCATTTCAGCCGGCCGATTTCGCGCTGGATGCCGGCGATGTCGCTCTCGTTGCGCGCGAGCTCGGCTTTCATGTCGGCTACGCGATCGAGGTACTTCTGGTAATTGCGACCTTCGCTGCCCTGCTTTTCGGGCTCGCCGTTGTTGTATTCCTTGAGCAGCTGGGCTTGCCGATCCTGCGCCTTCCTGAGTTCGGATTCGAGCACCGAGCGGGCCTCGCCGTCCCGCGCGCGCTGGTCGGCACCGTCGACGCGCGGGCTGCCCGCCGGGCTGCTTGCGCTTGCCGGGGCACGAACCGCGCTGCTCGGTGCGGCCGAAGCAATCGGCCGGTTGCCCTGCACGACGGTGACATTGCCGCCCTCCATCAGCTTGCAACCGCGCTGTTGCGCCTGGGTCGCGTTGTTCGTGTATTCGTTGCCGCAACGCCAGACGCGCTCCTGCGCCTGGGCTTGCACGTGAACACCGGCCGCGGCGAACGCGGTCAGCAGGAAAACGGAAAGAGTCTTCATGGTCATGGTTGGAGTGCGCAGCAATGCGGCATTTTCGTGCAATTCGATACGAGTGCCATGCTGGTGTTCCCACCCAAAGAAAAAGGACGGCAATTGCCGTCCTTTTTAACGCTGGCCTGGGGCAGGCTCAGAGCGAGTAGTACATGTCGAACTCGACCGGATGGGTCGCCATGCGGAAGCGCGTGACTTCCTGCATCTTGAGGTCGATGTACGCGTCGATGTACGAATCGGTGAAGACGCCGCCCTTCGTCAGGAACGCACGGTCCTTGTCGAGGTAATCCAGCGCCTGATCAAGGCTGTGGCACACGGTCGGGATCATCGCGTCTTCTTCCGGCGGCAGATGGTAGAGATCCTTGCTCGCGGCTTCGCCTGGATGGATCTTGTTTTCCACGCCGTCGAGGCCGGCCATCAGCAGCGCTGCGAAACCGAGGTACGGGTTCATCAGCGGATCGGGGAAGCGGGCTTCGACGCGACGGCCCTTCGGGTTCGCCACGAACGGAATGCGGATCGATGCCGAGCGGTTCTTGGCCGAGTAGGCCAGCTTCACCGGGGCTTCGAAACCGGGGACCAGGCGCTTGTAGCTGTTGGTGCCGGGGTTCGTGATGGCGTTCAGCGCGCGAGCGTGCTTGATGATGCCGCCGATGTAGTGCAGTGCGAAGTCGCTCAGGCCGGCATAACCGTCGCCGGCGAAGAGGTTCTTGCCGTCCTTCCAGACCGACTGGTGCACGTGCATGCCGGAGCCGTTGTCACCAACGATCGGCTTGGGCATGAAGGTGGCGGTCTTGCCGTAGGCATGGGCCACGTTGTGGATCACGTATTTCTGCAGTTGGACCCAGTCGGCGCGCTGGATCAGCGTGCTGAACTTGGTGCCGAGTTCCATCTGGCCGGCGTTGGCCACTTCATGGTGATGCACTTCGACCGGGATGCCGAGCGACTCGAGCACCAGGCACATTTCGGATCGCATGTCCTGGAAACTGTCGACCGGCGGCACCGGGAAGTAGCCACCCTTGACCGCAGGCCGGTGGCCCGTGTTCCCGTGCTCGAATTCCTTGCCCGTATTCCAGGCTGCTTCTTCGGATTCGATCTTCACGGAGCAGCCGGACATGTCGTTCTGCCAACGTACGCCGTCGAACACGAAGAACTCGGGCTCCGGTCCGAAGAAGGCGGTGTCGCCCAGGCCCGATGCCTTCATGTAGGCCTCGGCGCGCTTGGCGAGCGAACGCGGGTCGCGCTCATAGGGCTTGCCATCCGAAGGATCAACCACGTCACAGGTCAGGATGAGCGTCGTTTCTTCGAAGAAGGGGTCGATGTTGGCCGTGTTCGGGTCGGGCATGAGTTGCATGTCCGATGCTTCGATGCCCTTCCAACCGGCGATCGACGAGCCATCGAACGCGTGGCCCGAAGTGAACTTGTCCTCATCGAACGCGGAAACCGGCACGGTGACGTGCTGTTCCTTGCCGCGAGTGTCGGTGAAGCGAAAGTCGACGAACTTGACCTCGTTTTCCTTGACGAGTTTGAGTACATCGGCGACGGTCTTTGCCATCAGGTTCTCCTGGTTTGGATAGTGGTTGGAAGTACGGGTATTCCGGAATGCAGTTTCTGTGCCATTGTCACTGCAGCCGAGGGGGGTGTGGCGCCGCCGCCAGACCCCAAAAACAGGCGAGTTGTAACCAAATTGGTGCGGACGAATTCAACGCACCATTTCGGGGCCGAGACGCGCTTCAAAGGCGTGCAGACCCGCCAGCAATTGCGAGTAGGCGGGTCCGATTCTGTCGGCGTCGCCCTTGACGCCGAGTTCGATGTGCCGTCCATGCTCGGCATGGTCGACGCTCGGGAGGCTGAACACCTTGATGCCGGGATGCGCTTGCTCGATGGCCTCCATCAGTGGCGTCAACGTGGCCTCCATGGCACCGTAGACGATCACGGATCTTTCGGCGACTCGGCCGCGGGCGAAGAGATCGGCATAGCGCTCGTCGAGCACCGATTCGATCATCGGCCAGGCCATCACCGGGAAGCCGGGCACGAAGTGCACGTCGCCCACGCTGAACCCGGGGATCTTGTTGTAGGGGTTGCGGATGATCTTTGCGCCCAGCGGAAAGACGCCCATGTTGAGGCGGTGAATGTTGTCCGGCCGGTCGGGCTCGTAGACCGTCCCCTGCTCGCGCGCGGTGTCCTGCATTCGCTCGCGGATCAGCGCCTCGGCCTCGGGGTGCAGGCCGAGCGGGACGCCAAGGGCGGCGGCCGCGCACTGGCGCGTATGGTCATCGGGCGTGGCGCCGATGCCGCCGGTCGAGAACACGACGTCGCCGGAAGCGAAAGCGCGCGCCAGCGCCGCCGTAATGCGCGCCGGCACATCTCCAACGTACTCGGCCCATCCCAGCTCCAGGCCGCGCTCGGCGAGCAGTTGAATGGCCTTGGGCATGTGCTTGTCGATGCGCTTGCCGGAAAGGATTTCGTCGCCGACGACGATCAGACCGAATGAACGACTCATGGGGCACCCCATTGGCTTGCGGCAGCGTTGGCATCGGCCAACTCGACCGCAGGTGGTGAAACAGCCGCGGCGGCGCGCTGCATTCGCAGTTGCGCCAGTGCGTCGAGGCAATAGTGAGCGAACCACAGCGCGGAGAACGCGAACACCAGCGTGTAGATCCAGATCGCGATGGGCACGAGCACAAAGAAGGCGGCCGCAAAAAGCAAACCCGACGCCCAGACGATGGCCGGCGCCGCGCCGAGATAGCCGCACAGCACGCCGACACCGAGTAGCGGCAATCGGTGCTTCCGCAGCAGTTCGTCCCGCTCCTCCGGGCTCGCATGCTCCGCGAGCGCGTCGAAGCTCATCACGCGATAGGTCAGCCAACCCCAGATGAGCGGCGGAAGGATGAGCACCAGCGGGGGGATGAGCCAGAGCGGCATCGACACCACGAGGGCCAGCATTGCCAGCACGGTCAGTCCGAGCGAGCGGGCCATGCTTCCGATGAAGGATGCACCCTTCTTTTGTTCCAGCGCCGGAAATCGCCGCTCAGCCACCAGGCGGGTCAGCGCTGGCGCCATGAACCCGGCGACGACCAGGAGCGACACCACCACGATGAGCGGCGTGGCCGCGAACACCACCAACAGCGGCGCGAGCATGGCGGTGACATCGCCCGAAAACAGGCGGCCGATCCAGCCCCAGAAGCTGGCCAGCAGGGGCCAGGCGTCCAGCGCCTCGCGAGTCCATGCGACGGTTGCGTCCCAGAAGAAATAGCCGAACACCGCCGCGAGCACCACCATGAGCCCCAGCGGCAGAAAGGACAGCACGATCACGCGCGGGTGCATGCAGTAGGCGACCGAACGCCAGAAGGAATCGAGGAGAAGACGCATTGGTGCCGAGGATAACGCCAGCGTGCGAGGCGCCCGTCAGCCTTGGCCGACGAGGCGCCGGAGTCCCAGCCATTGCTGCGACCAGAAGCCGCGTCCGTAGTCCTTGACGCGGCCACGGTCGTCGGGCTCGACCTGGTCGCGAATGCCCGTCGGGTCGTAGCGGTCCTCGAAGTTCACCGTCCTGAACAACATGTCCCACCAGGGCAGCAGCACGCCGAAGTTGTGGCCCCCGAGCGTCTTCGGACCACGCGATTCATGCCCGATCCCGATGCTGTGGTGCAGGCGATGGAAGCGCGGGCTGATCCAGAGCCGCTCACCGATCGCGCCGAAACTCAGCCGCAGGTTGGCGTGCTGCAGGCTCTCGCTGAGTTGCATGAAAGCGACGATGGCGATGAACTGACCCGGTGCGACGCCGATCAGCTGCGCGACGATCACGATGATCGTGTCGTGAATCACGTCGTCGAGCAGGTGGTTGCGGTTGTCGCTCCACATCGTCATCTGGCGCTGCGAGTGATGGAGCGAATGCAGGGCCCACCACCATTCGAAGCGGTGCTGCCCGCGATGAATCAGGTATTCGACCAGGTCCAGCACGACGAGGTAGATCACGAGCGTGATCCAGGGCACGTCGGTGACGCCGGGCCAGAGCTGATCGAGATGGAAGGTGCCCCAGCCCGCGGACCGCACTGTGCCCAGTGCGTCGTCAAAGAAGGGGTCGAGCGCGAAGAACATCGCGAGCCGGAAGAGGCCCAGCCGATGGATCAGCGTGTAGATCACGTCGATGCGGATGGCGCGCCGGTCGACCACCGGCTCGGCCGGTCGCCAGCGCTGCAACGGGCCGATCACGGCGATCAGCACAGCGATCTGGATCAGGCCGACCAGCAGCCAGCCCGTCGCGTCGAACGCGTCCTCGACCCAGCCGCCCAAGCCGACGGCGTAGACCACCGGCTGAATCGCCGTCTCGAACAGCCACTGCTGCAGGTTCGCAAACAAATCGGTGAGCCAATCCATTGGCGTGCGATCCCGGCCCTTGCGGAAAGGTTCAGGGATGAGCCGCGATCCAGGCGCGGTAAGCCGGATGCTGGCGCAGCGTTTCGAAGCAGAAGCCCTTGGCCTTGAGCCCGACGATCAGCGGTTCGAGAGCGGCGGGTGCCCATGGCTCCTTGCGCGACCAGATGCCCAGGTGCGCAAGCAGGATGTCTCCCGGCTCGATCTTGTCGAGCGCCTGCTGCAACAGCTTTTCGTTGCTGAACTTCTCGCTCGGCAACTCGTCACCCAGGAAGCCCGCTGGCGCCCAACCGACGTGCTCATAGCCGCAGGCCTTGGCAGCCGCCAGCAGTTTTGGCGAAGTCTTGCCGCCGGGCGCGCGGAACAGAGGAAGCGGCTTCCTGCCGGTGATGTCCTGCAGGCGTTCGGAAGACTTGGCCACGTTGGCGCAGTACTGCTTGGCGTCCCACGTGAATTCCCGGCCCGCAAAGGCGCCCGCCGTCGGCTTGATGCGAAAGCGCGGCTCGACTCCCGGTAGATCGCCGCGCCAGTAGGCATGGTCGTAGGTGTGAGATGCGAATTCGTGCCCTTCCGCGGCCCGCGCCTTCCACCATGGCGCCCAGTGGTTGTCGAGGCTGTCGCCGTCGGTCTGGGTACGCTCCGCAGCGCCGAAGAAGGTCACGCGGACGTCCTGTCGCTTCAGCACCTCGGCAACCAGGGGCGCGACGCCCATATGGCCGGTATCGAAGGTCAGGTACACCGGCTTGCTGCAGGTGCCCTGGGCGACTGCGCCGGTGGACACGACCGAAGCCGCCACCAGGAGCATCGCAGCCCCGGACTCAAATCTTGGCATGGTCGAGGGTCCAGACGCCATGCGGCGAACGGCCGACGTTGACCTGTCGCACGACCTTGCGGCTGGCAAGGTCGACCACGCTGAGCTTCTTCGCCCAGCGCGAGGTGACGAAGAGCGTCTTGCCGTCTGCCGAGACATCCATGCAATCGGGTCCCCCCGGCACCGGATAGGTGTCGGTGACCTTGAGCGTCTGGATATCGATGCGACTGATCGTATTGGCCACGCGATTGCTGACGAACACGCTGCGGTCGTCGCCCGCGGAACGGAATGCATGGGCCCCCTTGCCGGTCGGGAGTTGGCCGACCAGCTTGGGCTGGGCACCCGCCACGTCGAACACCTGCACGCCATCGCTGCCCGTCAGGCCGACCAGCAGCGTCTTGCCGTCGTGGATGCCGAAGATGTCGGCCGGCATCGGGCCAGTGGGCACGCGCCAGCGGATCGTCTGCGTGGAAAGGTCCACGGCGATCAACTCATCGCTGTCCTGCATGGTGACGTAGGCGGTCGTGCTCTTGCCGTCGATCCAGATGTGGCTGGGCGTCTTGCCGGTGGGAATGCGCTTGACGAGCTTGGGCTCCTTGCCGTCCCATCGGTAGATGTCGACGTGGTTCAGGCGGTTGGCCGCCGTGACGAACCACTTCATGTCCGGCGAAAAGCGCAGGTGGTAGGGATCGAGGATGCCGTAAACCACGCGCTGGACTTCGGCCGTGCGGGGGTTCAGGAAGGTCAGCGAATCACCGGCGGAGTTGGCGACGATCAACGAACTCTGATCGGGCGTGAGGTAGAGGTGATGCGGCTCCTTGCCGGTCGGGATGCGCTGCTTCTCGGCCCAGTTGCCCGGATCGATCACGCTCACTGTCGCGTCGAGCGAATTGAGCACGAAGATGGGTGGTGGTTCGGCGGCCTGCGACGGAAGCACCGCGCAGACAAACAAAAAGGCCGCAAGACGGCCCGTCAGGAATGGAATGGAGCGCAAGGGACGTTTTCCGGCAGAAGAACATGGATTCTAGCGAGCGGCTCCCACCGCGGGCTGACCGCCGCGCGGGTGCCGCAAGGCTTCGACCTCCTCCGGTCGCAGCCAGCGCCACTGGCCGGGCGCCAGGTCGTCAGGTAAGGTGAGCACGCCGATGCGCGATCGGTGCAAGGCCTCGACCCGGTTGCCGACGGCGGCCAGCATGCGTTTGACCTGATGGTATTTGCCCTCGGTGAGCGTGAGGCTCAGATGGAGCGGCCCGGCAAGCTCGCACGCGGCCGCGCGCACCGGCTTCGGATCGTCGTCCAGGACGACGCCGGCGAGCAGGCGTGCCACCTGCTCGTCGTCGACGGGATGCTTGGTCGTGACCTCGTAGACCTTAGGCACATGGTGCTTGGGCGAGCCCATCCGATGGATGAACTGGCCGTCGTCGGTCAGGAGCAGCAAGCCCGTGGTGTCCTGGTCGAGCCGCCCGATCGCCTGCACGCCTTGCACTGCGCCCTTGTTCGGCCGCAGCCGCAACGGCGACGGTAGCAAGGTGTAGATGCTGGGGTAGGTCGACGGCTTCTGGGAGCACTCCGTGCCGGCCGGCTTGTGCAGCATCAGGTAGGCTTTCTCGTGGTATTCCCACTCGGCGCCCTGCACGGTGAAGCGAAGACCTTCGGTTTCGACGTCGCGCCCCGGATCGTCGACCGGGGAACCCGCGATCGTCACGAAGCCTTGCTGCACCAGCCCCGCGCACACGCGGCGTGTGCCAAAACCCTGCGTGTAGAGAATTTCCTCGATGCGCATCAGTAGCCGAGCGCCAGGCCGGTGTTGCGACGCGGATCGTTGGCGCCATAGAAGCGGTTGGCGCCCACCGGCTTGCCACCGAGTGACGGCGCGCCGACGATGATCGCCGCCGCATGGTTGGCCGGCTGCGGCACACCCAGGTTGTGGCCCATGTCCGAGAGGATCTTGCGCGTGTCCGGCGAGAGCGCGAAGGTCTCGACGTTGGTCACGTCGGGCAGCCATTGCTGGTGGAAGCGCGGTGCGTCGACCGCCTCCTGCACGTTCATCCCGTAGTCGACCACGTTCAGGATGGTGTGGAGCACGACCGTGATGATCCGGCTGCCGCCCGGCGTACCGACGACGAAGACCGGCTTGCCATCCTTGGTCATGATGGTCGGGCTCATCGAACTCAGCGGGCGCTTGCCCGGCGCGATCGCATTGGCTTCGCCCTGCACAAGGCCGTACATGTTGGGCACGCCGACCTTCGAAGTGAAGTCGTCCATCTCGTTGTTGAGCAGCACGCCTGTTTTCGCGGCCGTCACCTTGGCGCCGAACCAGTCGTTGAGGGTGTAGGTCACCGAAACTGCATTGCCCCACTGGTCGACGATGGAATAGTGTGTGGTGTTGCTGCCCTCGTGCGGAGCGACGCCGGGCTTGATGTCCTTGGAGACGCCCGCTTTTGCGGGGTCGATCACGCCACGGATCTTTGCGGCATAGCCTTTGTCGAGCAGCCGGTCGAGTGGGTTCTTCACGAAGTCGGGGTCGCCCAGGTAGCTGTTGCGATCGACGTACGCATGGCGCATCGCCTCGATCTGGTAGTGCACGGCTTGCGCCGAGCGGAAGCCGAGGTCCTTGAGCGGATAGCCCTCGAGGATGTTCAGCATTTCGCAGATGACCACCCCGCCAGAGCTCGGCGGCGGCGCCGAGATCACGTGGTAGCCCCGGTAATCGCATTCGACGGGCGGGAGTTCGCGCGTCTGGTACTGGTCGAGGTCAGCCTGCGTGATGAGCCCTTTCCCCGCCTGGCTCGATGCCACGATCGCAGCGCCTATGGGCCCCTTGTAGAAGCCTTCGGTGCCGTTGCGGCTGATGGCCCTGAGTGTCTTCGCCAGGTCCTTCTGGACCAGCTTCTGGCCGACCGCAAAGGGTTCGCCCTTGTTCAGGAAGATCGCACCGGAGACGGCGTCCTTCTTGAAGTCAGCGGTGGCGGTTGTCAGCATGTCGATATCGCCCTGCTCCAGGACGAATCCGCGCTCAGCCAGCTTGATCGAAGGCGCGATCAAGGCTGCGCGCTTCATGGTGCCGTACTTCTCGCGCGCCAGCTCGAGCCCGGACACGGTGCCCGGTACGCCGACGGCAAGGTGACCGTTGGTGCTCAGGCCCTTGATGACGTTGCCGTCTTTGTCGAGGTACATGTTGGCAGTCGCCGCCAGCGGCGCTTTCTCACGGAAATCAAGAAAGGTCTTGCGCCCGTCGGCCAATTGCACGGTCATGAATCCACCGCCGCCGAGGTTGCCGGCCGCGGGGTAGACCACCGCCAACGCGTAGCCGACGGCGACCGCAGAGTCGATCGCGTTGCCGCCGCGCCTGAGCACGTCAACGCCGACCTGGGTGGCGAGATGCTGCGCGCTGACCACCATGCCGTTTTCGGCTGAGACCGGCGCAAGCGACGCCGCGTGAAGTTGAGCGGCTCCGGCCAGAGCCAGCGCAACCGAGGTGCGAAGCGCCCCCGTCCATTCCAGTTTTTTCATGTCTCATGTCCCATGTATGCCGCAGCGACGTCGGGGACTATAGCTCGCGCATGCAGGGCGAAAGAGCACGGCTCTGTCGTGCGACACAGCTCGTGCGACGCAACCCACAGCGGGTCGATCGCGGCCGCTCAGCGACAGCACTCGGAGTGCGGAATGCGTAGTGGGCAGAGGTTCTGGAAGTGAACCCGGCGCCAAAGTCTTCCGTTGGCGCCGGTCGTCGAGTGTGGTGGAGCTGGGGGGATTTGAACCCCCGTCCGCAAGCCTTCTTCGCGCAGATCTACATGTTTAGCGGTCTGATTTGGGTCTCGCCACCGGTGTCGCGCAGTCGCACGCTACACCGGCCGCCAGTACCCTATTTTCTCGTCCCGACCCAAGGTACCCGGATCGGAGCCAGCCCATGTAGATTATCTTTGCAGCCGGGAGGCGTCAGATTGCTCTAGCGCCCCCTTGCCCAGCCCATCGGCCTGCTGTTGCAAAGCTCACCGGCAATTAAGCGGCGAGTGCGAAACGTTCGTCGTTTGCAGTTAGTTTGTTTGAATCTGTTTTACGAGCGCATTCAGCTCGACATGCCCCGCTGCGATTCCGAACCCGCGTCGAAACCAGTGCAGCCCCAAGCGACCCATTTTAGGCCTGTTTGAGCAACTGCAAGAGTTCGAGGGGCGAAGAAATGGCGGCGTCGGCGTCCCAGCGCGCCACTTCCGCCTGTTCGCCCATGTAGCCGTAAGTTGCGGCGACCGTTCGCATCCCGGCGGCCCGACCGGCCAGGATATCCCGCTCGTCGTCCCCGACGTAAAAGCAGGAAGTCGGCGGCACGCCGAGCTGACGCGCCGCTTCGAGCAAGGGCTCCGGATGGGGCTTGGCGTAAGGCGTCGTATCGCCGCTGACGATGGCTTTGGCGGTGGCGAACAGAGGCATCGAACGCGTGAGCGGGCCGGTGAATCGCACGGACTTGTTGGTGACGACGCCCCAGCGCAGGCCCCGCGCGCGGAGCGCCTCGATGAGTTCAGCCACGCCGTCGAAGACCTGGGTATTGCGAAGCATCCTGGCCTCGTAGTTGAGGAAGAACTCTTCGCGCAATGGTGCAAATTCGGGCGAATCGGGCTTGATACCGAACGCCACACCCAGCATGCCGCGAGCGCCGGCACCGGCCATCGGCCGATAGCGCTCCAACGGAATGGAAGCGAGACCCCGTTCCGTGCGCATCTGGTCGGCCGCGGCACCAAGATCCGGGGCGCTGTCGATCAAGGTGCCGTCCAGGTCGAAAAGGACGGCTTGGGTATCGCTGCGCCCCGTCACTGACGCACCGCCGGCTTCTGGGTGGCAAACATGTAATTGACGGTGGTGTCATCGCTCAGCCAGTAGCGCCGCGTCACGGGGTTGTGCTCCATGCCGCGCGTATGGCGCAAGTCGAGGTTCGCGGCTCGGCAATGGGCGGCAAGCTCGCTGGGGCGGATCAGCTTCTGGTACTCGTGCGTGCCGCGCGGCAGCATCCCCAGCACGTACTCCGCCCCCACGATCGCGAAGAGGAAGGACTTGAGATTTCGATGAATGGTCGAGAAGAACACCCATCCGCCAGGCTTGACGAGGTCGGCACAGGCCTTCACGACCGACGCGGGTTGTGGTACGTGTTCGAGCATTTCCATGCAGGTCACGACATCGAAGCTTTCGGGCTGTTCGGCCGCCAGGGCCTCGACGCTGACCGACCGGTACTTCACGCCGCGCGTCCCGGCCTCCAGCGCATGCAGCTGCGCCACCTTGAGGGCCTTGTCGGCCAGGTCGATGCCCAGCACCTCGGCGCCCTTGCGCGCCATGGAGTCGGCGAGAATCCCGCCGCCGCAGCCGACATCAAGCACCTTGCGCGCCGCGATCGCCGCGATGCCGTCGATCCACTCCAGTCGCAGCGGATTAATTTCGTGCAGCGGGCGGAATTCACTTTCGAGATCCCACCAGCGGTGCGCCAGTTCGGAAAATTTGGCCAGTTCTGCTGGATCGGCATTCACGGTATCGGTCATCCAGCGATTATGAATCGACGGAATTGCGGACACACGCTCGCGAGGCCTTGCCCGCGTCGCGATCGACCATAAAAAAACCCCGCCGAGGCGGGGTTTCATTAGCGATTCTTGCGAATCACTTGTTGGGGCGGGTACCGACCACTTCGATTTCCACGCGACGGTTCTTGGCGCGGCCTTCGGCAGTGCGGTTGTCAGCGATAGGCTGGCTCTTGCCCTTGCCTTCGGTGTAGACGCGGTTCTTTTCGATGCCCTTCGAGACCAGATAGGCCTTGACGGCTTCAGCGCGGCGAACCGACAGCTTCTGGTTGTAGGCAACGGTACCGATCGAGTCGGTGTGACCGACAGCGATGATCACTTCGAGGTTCACGTCCTTGATCTTCGAGACCAGGTCGTCCAGCTTGGCGCGGCCTTCGGGCTTGAGAACGTACTTGTCAAAGTCGAAGAATGCGTCAGCTGCGAAGGTAACCTTCGAAGCGGCGACAGCCGGGGGCACAGGTGCCGGCGGGGTGGGGGCTGCTGCTACGGGCGGGGGCGGGGGAACCAGCGCGCCGTCGCAACCGGCGGCAGCCGTTGCGGGCGTCCAGTTGGCATCGCGCCAGCAGAGTTCGTTGGTGCCATTTTTCCAAACCAGTTCGCCGGTGCCGTTTTGCCAGTTGTCGATCACCGGACCGCCATTCGCTGCGGTGACACGGTTCTGCGCGCCGGCGGCAGTGGCGAGCGCAGCGACTGCAAACATCATCGCCACTTTATTCAGTTTCTTCATGGTTCTCCTCTTGGGGAAAAAGCCGCAGCCGCGCTGCGAATCAAGGACGCTTTAAGTGACCACCACCCAAAACGTTGAGGCGATTGTGCCATAGGGTCTTTGGCAAACAGCCCGGCAGGCACCCCTGAAGCGTAGGACGGAGGCGGAATACCGGCCTTGTGTTGCGGCGGTGCGACACCCCAGGCAGCGTAAAATTTCGCCTCCTTGCCGTCTGCCCGCCGCCCATGACCTCGTTCGCCAAAGAAACTCTACCCATCAGCCTCGAAGAGGAAATGCGTCGCAGCTATCTCGACTACGCCATGAGCGTGATCGTGGGACGCGCGCTCCCGGATGCCCGGGACGGCCTCAAACCGGTGCACCGGCGCGTGTTGTATGCGATGCACGAACTCAACAACGACTGGAACCGGCCCTACAAGAAGTCGGCCCGTATCGTCGGAGACGTCATCGGCAAGTACCACCCCCACGGCGACCAGTCGGTTTACGACACCATCGTGCGGATGGCGCAGAACTTCTCCATGCGCCATATGCTGGTGGATGGCCAAGGCAATTTCGGTTCGGTTGATGGCGATATGGCAGCCGCCATGCGCTATACCGAGATTCGCCTTGCCAAAATTGCGCATGAAATGCTGGCTGATATTGACAAGGAAACTGTCGATTTCGGCCCGAATTACGACGGCTCCGAAAAAGAGCCTTTGGTATTGCCGAGCAAGCTGCCGAATCTGCTGGTCAATGGCGCCGGTGGTATCGCGGTGGGCATGGCGACCAATATTCCGCCGCACAACCTGAACGAAGTTGTCGACGCCTGCCTGCACCTTCTGCGCCATCCGGAAGCCAGCATCGACGACTTGATGGAGATCGTGCCGGCACCCGATTTCCCCACGGCCGGGATCATCTACGGCATCAACGGCATCAAGGACGGCTACCGCACCGGCCGCGGCAAGGTCGTGATGCGCGCCAAGTGCCACTTCGAGGACATCGATCGCGGCCAGCGCCAGGCGATCATCGTCGACGAGCTCCCCTACCAGGTCAACAAGAAGACGCTCCAGGAGCGCATGGCCGAGCTGGTGCACGAGAAGAAGATCGAAGGCATCAGCCATATCCAGGACGAGTCCGACAAGTCGGGTATGCGCTTGGTCATCGAGCTCAAGCGTGGCGAAGTGCCCGAGGTCGTACTCAACAACCTCTACAAGCAGACGCAGCTACAGGACACCTTCGGCATCAACATGGTGGCCCTCGTGGACGGCCAGCCGAAGCTGTGCAACTTGAAGGACTTGATCGAGGTCTTCCTGCAGCACCGTCGCGAAGTCGTGACCCGCCGCACCGTGTTCAACCTGCGCAAGGCCCGCGAACGCGGCCACGTGCTGGAAGGCCTGGCCGTCGCCCTCGCCAATATCGACGAGTTCATCGCGATCATCCGCAATGCGCCGACGCCCCCGGTCGCCAAGGCCGAGCTGATGAGTCGCGCCTGGGACAGCAAGCTGGTGCGCGAGATGCTCACCCGCACGCGCGCCGACGGTGGCGTAATCAATGCCGACGACTACCGCCCGGATGGTCTCGAACGCGAATTCGGCATGAACACGAACGGCCTCTACAGGCTGTCGGACACGCAGGCTCAGGAAATCCTGCAGATGCGACTGCAGCGCCTGACGGGTCTGGAGCAAGACAAGATCGTCGCCGAGTACAAGGAAGTGATGGCCGAGATCGACGATCTGCTCGACATCCTGGCCAAGCCCGAACGCGTCTCGGTGATCATCGGCGACGAGCTCGCCACGATCAAACAGGAATTCGGCCAGACCAAGCTGGGCGTGCGCCGCAGCCAGGTCGAGCACAGCGCCTTCGACCTTTCCACGGAAGACTTGATCACGCCGACCGACATGGTCGTGACTCTCTCCCACAGCGGCTATATCAAGAGCCAGCCATTGGGCGAGTACCGGGCCCAGAAACGCGGCGGCCGCGGCAAGCAGGCCACGGCGACCAAAGAGGACGACTGGATCGACCAGCTCTTCATCGCGAACACGCACGACTACATCCTCTGCTTCTCGAATCGCGGTCGCCTCTATTGGCTCAAGGTCTGGGAAGTGCCCGCAGGGTCGCGCGGCTCCAGGGGTCGGCCGATCGTCAACATGTTCCCGCTCCAGGAGGGCGAGAAGATCAACGTCGTGCTGGCGCTGACCGGCGAGAAGCGTACCTTCCCCGCCAACCAGTATGTGTTCATGGCGACCTCGATGGGCACGGTCAAGAAGACCGCGCTCGACGAGTTCAGCAACCCGCGCAAGGCCGGCATCATCGCCGTGGATCTCGATCCGGGCGACTACCTGATCGGCGCAGCGCTGACCGACGGCGCACATGACGTGATGCTGTTCTCCGACGGCGGCAAGGCGGTCCGTTTTGACGAAAACGACGTGCGCCCCATGGGCCGCAACGCCCGCGGCGTGCGCGGCATGACGCTCGAGGACGGCCAGGGCGTGATCGCCATGCTCGTCGCCGAGGACGAGCAGCAAAGCGTCTTGACGGCCACGGAAAACGGTTACGGAAAAAGAACAAGCATTACCGAGTACACGCGTCATGGCCGGGGAACCAAAGGCATGATCGCTATTCAACAGAGTGAACGTAACGGCAAGGTGGTGGCCGCGACTCTCGTGCATGCCGACGACGAGATCATGCTCATCACCGACAAGGGTGTGCTCGTGCGCACACGGGTCGCCGAAATTCGCGAACTCGGTCGCGCGACGCAAGGCGTCACGCTGATCGGGCTCGACGAAGGTGCCAAGCTCAGCGGGCTGCAGCGTATCGTCGAGAACGACGCGAACGTCGAGAACGAGCCCGGCGCCGACGACACTTCCTCATCATCTTCAACGGAGAATCCTCAGTGAAAAAAATCAAACTCGCGCTCCTGACGGTCGCGCTTGCCGGCAGTTCGCTGGCCATGGCCCAGGACAAGGCCGCGCTCATCAAGCAGTTCGTCGATCTGCAGAAGCCCGGCATCGAATCGCTGGCGCGCGGTCTGGTCGAGCAGTCGAGCGCCCCTATCGCCCAGGCAGGCTCGCAGTACCTGCAGACGCAGGTTCCCGCCGAGAAGCGTGAAGCAGCAGCCAAGGCGGCCGACGCCGAACTCAAGAAGTACTTCGATGAGGCCTATCCCATCGTGCGCGACAAGGCCGTGCAACTCGCGCCGGGCGCCCTGACGCCCATCATGGAACAGAACTTCAGCGAAGAAGAAATGCGCCAGCTGCTGGCGTGGATCAACTCGCCGCTGAGCAAGAAGTACCAGGAGATGAATCCCAAGCTGCAGACCGCTTTGACGGAAAAGCTGGTTGCCGAAACGCGTGCCTCGATCGAACCCAAGATGGTCGCTCTCGACAGCAGCGTCGCCAAGGCGCTGGGCGCTCCGGTGGGTGGCGCAGCAGGAGCCAAGGCAGCGCCCGCCAAGGCGCCCGCCAAGAAGTGACGCAGCCAGCGGGTCCGCGCCCGTACAACTTCTCCGCCGGTCCGGCTGCGATGCCGGAGGCGGTGCTGCAGCGTGCCGCCGCCGAGATGCTGGACTGGGAAGGCAGCGGCATGAGCGTGATGGAGATGAGCCATCGCGGCAAGGAGTTCGGCGCGATCTGCAGGCAGGCCGAAACCGACATCCGCGATCTCCTCGCGGTGCCGGAACAGTTCCACATCCTCTTCATGCAAGGGGGCGGGCTGGGCGAAAACGCGATCGTTCCGATGAACCTGTCGCGCGGTACCAGCGCGGATTTCGTGGTCACGGGCAGTTGGAGCGCCAAGTCGCAGAAGGAAGCGCAGCGCTACTGCAAGGTGAACATCGCGGCGACCAATGCTGCGGAGCAGCACACGCGCCTGCCCGACCCGTCGACCTGGAAGCTTTCGAACGATGCGTCGTACGTGCATATCTGCAGCAACGAGACGATCAACGGCGTCGAATTTCAGGAACTGCCCGACCTTGCAGCCCTCGGCAGCAAGGCCCCCTTGGTCATGGACTTCTCGTCCCACGTGGCTTCGCGGCCGGTGGATTGGCGCCGCGTCGGGCTCGCTTTCGGCGGAGCCCAGAAGAACCTGGGTCCGGCCGGCCTCACGATCGTGATCGTGCGGGATGACCTGCTCGGCCATGCACTCGGGATCTGCCCCAGCGCTTTCAACTACAAGACGGTCGCCGACAACCAGTCGATGTACAACACGCCCCCCACGTGGGGCATCTACATCGCCGGGCTGACCTTCCAGTGGCTGCGTCAGCAGACCGAGGGCGCGCTCACCGGTGTCGGTGCCATGGAAGCGCGCAACATCGCGAAGGCACGCCTCCTGTACGACTTCATCGACGGGTCCGGCTTCTATGACAACAGGGTCGACGCCGCCTGCCGATCGCGCATGAACGTGCCCTTCTTCCTGCGCGACGAAAGCCGCAACGACGCGTTCCTCGCAGGCGCGCGCGAAGCGGGCCTGCTGCAGCTCAAGGGCCACAAGTCCGTCGGCGGCATGCGCGCCAGCATTTACAACGCCATGCCGCTGACCGGAGTGCAGGCGCTCGTGTCCTACATGCGAGAATTCGAACGGTCGCATGCCTAGACGCTGCGCACCTCAACGATGACCGCACCCGCCCCCCAGCCCTCCACCCCTGACATCTCCTCCAGCCTTGCCGATCTGCGAGTGCAGATCGACTCGCTCGACCAGCAGCTTCTCGATCTCCTGAACCGGCGCGCGCATGTCGCCGAGCAGGTCGGCGAGGTCAAGAAGCGCGAAGGCACGCCCTTCTTCCGCCCAGATCGGGTCGCGCAAGTCATCGAGAAGATGCAGCAGAGCAACGGCGGTCCGCTCAAGGACCTGCACGTGGCGGCCATCTGGCGAGAGATCACGTCGGCCTGCCTCGCGCTGGAGTCGCCCCAGCGGGTGGCCGTGCTGGGCCCCGAAGGCACGTTCTGCGAACAGGCCGCCGTCGAGTACTTCGGCGGCGCCGCCGACCTCATCTACTGCGCGAGCTTCGACGAAGTCTTCCACGCTACCGCCGCAGGGAGTGCTCAATACGGCGTGGTCGGCGTCGAGAATTCCACCGAGGGCGTCGTCACCCGCTCGCTCGACCTGTTCCTGCACTCGCCCACTCACGTCGTCGGCGAAGTCAGCTTGCTGGTGCGGCATCATTTGCTGCGCACCAGCAATGAACTCGAAGGCATCGAGGCGGTCCTCGCCCATCCACAAGCGCTCGCCCAGTGCCAGACCTGGCTTTCCAAGCATCTCCCGCACGCGGAACGCCGTGCAGTCTCCAGCAATGCCGAAGGCGCCCGGCTCGCAGCCGGCAATCCCGCCTGGGCCGCGCTCGCTAGCGAACGCGCCGCCACGCGCTTCGGACTGCACATCGTGGCGCATGCGATCCAGGACGACTCGTACAACCGCACCCGCTTTGCCGTCATTTGCCTGCCGCAGACCCTCGCGATGCCACCCTCGTCGGGCAAGGACTGCACCAGCCTCGTCGTGTCAGTGCCCAATCGCCCCGGCGCGGTCCATGACCTGCTGGTGCCGCTCAAGAACAACAACGTCTCGATGACCCGCTTCGAGTCGCGCCCCGCGCGCACTGGCCAGTGGGAGTACTACTTCTACATCGACCTCGACGGGCATCCCTCGCAGCCCAACGTGGCTGCCGCGCTGGCCGAACTGCGCAAGCTTTGCGCGTTCTACAAGGTCATCGGCGCCTATCCCGTCACCGCCTGAGGCCCAGCGATGTTCGAACAGTTGGGTCTGATCGGCTGCGGATTGATGGGCGGATCTTTCGCCCTGGCACTTAAGCGCGCCCGTCTGGTCAAGCGCGTGGTTGGCTACAGCAAGTCGCCTTCCACCACCGAGCGCGCCAAGCAGTTGGGCGTGATCGACGTGGCCGCGCCTTCGGCCCTGCTCGCGGTGTCGGGGGCCGATCTGGTCCTGATCGCCGTGCCGGTCGGCGCCTCCGAACAGACATTCAAGGCGATCCGCCACGGCATCACCGAGCAGATGCTGGTGATGGACGTGGGATCGACCAAGGGCGACGTGATCGAGGCCGCGCGCCGCGGACTGCAGGACCAGCTCGGTGCATTTGTTCCGGCGCATCCCATCGCCGGCAAGGAAGTCGCCGGTGTCGAGCATGCCGATGCCGGCCTCTACACCGGACGCCAGGTGGTGCTCACGCCGATCAAGGCCACGTTGCGCTCCAACGTCCAGCGGGCCACGCAGGTCTGGACCGGCATCGGCGCCAAGGTGGTGACGATGACCTACGAGGCGCATGACAGCGCCTTCGCCGCCGTCAGCCACTTGCCCCACCTGCTCGCCTTCGCTTTCACCAATGCCATTGCCGCGCAGCCACAGGGCGAACGCTTCCTGGAGCTGGCCGGCCCCGGCTTTCGCGACTTCACGCGCATCGCGGCCAGCGATCCGGCCATGTGGCGCGACGTCCTGCTCGCCAATCGCGAACAAGTGCTGCTCCAGTCGCAGGCGTTTCGCGACGCACTGACGCAACTTGAAGCCATGGTGGCGTCGGGCAATGCGCAAGCTCTCGAGGACGCCATCGCCGCGGCGAGCCGCACTCGTGCGCAATGGCAGCCGGGCGCGGCGGCTTCGCCCGACTGACGATGTTCTCGACCCCCTTCCTCGATATTCCGCCGCTCGCAGCGGCAGCCGGCACCGTCCGCCTGCCAGGCTCCAAGAGCATCTCCAACCGGGTGCTGCTGCTGGCGGCGCTCGCCAGCGGCACGACGACAGTGCGCGACCTGCTGGACTCGGACGACACACGCGTCATGCTGGATGCGCTGGCCGCGCTCGGCTGCGGCATCGACCGGTCCGACAACACCCTGCGCATCGAAGGGCTCGGCGGCAAGCTCCGAACCCCTGAGGCTTCGCTGTTCCTGGGCAACGCCGGCACGGCGATGCGCCCGCTCACCGCCGCACTGGCGCTTCTGGGCGGCGAATTCGAACTGCGCGGCGTGCCTCGCATGCACGAGCGTCCGATCGGTGACCTCGTCGATGCGCTGACCCAGCTTGGCTGCCACATCGACTATCTCGGCAACCCGGGCTATCCCCCACTGCGGATTCATCCCGTCGCGCTCGATTCGCTCCAACTCGATGCACCGATCCGCGTACGCGGTGATGTGTCCAGCCAGTTCTTGACCGCGCTGCTGCTGGCCCTGCCTCTCGCGGCACGCCGGGACATCGTGATCGAGGTGGTCGGCGAACTCATATCCAAGCCTTACATCGAGATCACGCTCAACCTGCTCGCGCGCTTCGGCATCGTCGTGAAGCGGGATGGCTGGCAGCGATTCACAATTCCGGCGGGCAGCGAGTACCGCTCGCCCGGAGAGATTCACGTCGAGGCCGACGCGTCGTCGGCGAGCTACTTCATCGCGTTCGGCGCCATTGCCCACGGTTCGGGAATCCGGATCGAAGGCGTCGGCGCCGACTCGATCCAGGGCGACATCCGCTTCGTCGAGGCCGCCCGCCAAATGGGCGCCCGCGTCGAAAGCGGACCGAACTGGCTCGAGATTTCGCGGGGGATATGGCCGCTCAAATCGATCGACATCGACGCGAATCACATTCCCGACGCAGCCATGACCCTGGCCGTGATGGCGCTCTACGCGGACGGCCCCAGCACCCTGCGCAACATCGCGAGCTGGCGCGTGAAGGAAACCGATCGCATCGATGCCATGGCGAACGAGTTGCGCAAGCTCGGTGCCACGGTCGAGGACGGCCCGGACTTCATCCGCGTTCATCCGCTGGCCCCGGCGGATTGGCGCGCAGCAAGCATCCGCACCTACGACGACCACCGGGTGGCGATGTGCTTCTCGCTGGCAGCGTTCAATCCGGCCGGCGTGGCGGTGCGCATTCTGGATCCGCACTGCGTCGCCAAGACCTTCCCCGACTACTTCGAAACCTTGTTCTCGGTGGCCAGGGCCGTCGAAGTGCCGGTGATCTGCATTGACGGCCCGACCGCGTCCGGCAAGGGGACGCTCACCGTCGAAGTGGCACGCCGCCTCGGATACCACTACCTCGACTCGGGTTCGCTCTACCGCGTCACCGGTCTTGCCATGCGTCGCAGCGGCCTGGATGCCACCGCCGAGCACGAGGCCCGGATCGCCGAACTCGCCCGTACCTTGCCCTTGGGCTTCAGTGAAGGCAGCGTCCTGCTGGCCGGCGAAGACGTGAGCGACGCGATCCGCAGCGAGGCCGCCGGCATGGATGCCTCCCGCGTATCGGCGCTGCCCGCCGTTCGCACCGCCTTGCTGGCGCTGCAAAGAAGCTTCCGTCGCCTGCCCGGCCTGGTGGCCGATGGCCGCGACATGGGCACGGTGGTCTTTCCCGACGCCAAGCTCAAGGTTTTCCTCACCGCCAGCGCCGCTCACCGGGCCGAACGGCGCTATAAGCAATTGATTTCAAAGGGTATTTCGACTACAATTGATACCCTTCGCGCCGACCTGGAGGCGCGTGACCTCCGGGATTCGTCCCGCAGCGTCGCGCCACTCAAGCCGGCGCCTGACGCCCGCCTCCTGGACAACTCCTTCCTTTCGGTCGAGCAATCGGTCGAACAGGTGCTGGACTGGTGGCAGCAAGTACAGCCTTTCGAGTCTTCTTGATCGGCGTTTCGGTCCAGCAGGTCCCCGCCGCGCGACAGCGCACCGGCCTGCTGGTTGTTCAACCTCAACCGGGCCCCAAGCCCAAACAACCGCCGTCTCCAGATACAAGTCAGCCGCAATGGTGCGTCTGCAAACCCTGCGTGACGGAAGGAAAACACAATGTCTGAATCTTTTGCCGACCTATTCGAAGAATCCCTGAAGCGTTCCGAAATGCGCACCGGCGAGGTCATCACCGCCGAAGTCGTGCGTGTCGAACACAACCACGTCGTGGTCAACGCAGGCCTCAAGTCCGAAGCCTACGTGCCGATCGAAGAGTTCAAGAACGACAAGGGCGAGCTCGAAGTCCAGGCCGGCGATTTCGTTTCCGTTGCCATCGGCAGCGTTGAAAACGGCTACGGCGACACCATCCTCTCGCGCGACACCGCCAAGCGTCTGGCTTCGTGGCTCGCGCTCGAGAAGGCCCTCGAATCCGGCGACTTCGTCACCGGCACGACGAGCGGCAAGGTCAAGGGCGGTCTCACCGTCCTGGTCAACGGCATCCGCGCATTCCTGCCGGGTTCGCTGATCGACACGCGTCCCATCAAGGACCTGACCCCCTACGAGAACAAGACCCTCGAATTCAAGGTCATCAAGCTCGACCGCAAGCGCAACAACGTGGTGCTCTCGCGCCGCGCCGTGGTCGAAGCCAGCATGGGCGAAGAACGCGCCAAGCTGATGGAAACCCTGAAGGAAGGCGCAGTCGTGCGCGGCGTCGTCAAGAACATCACCGAATACGGTGCGTTCGTCGACCTCGGCGGCATCGACGGTCTGCTGCACATCACCGACATGGCATGGCGCCGTGTTCGCCACCCGAGCGAAGTGGTTCAGGCCGGCCAGGAAATCACCGCCAAGATCCTCAAGTTCGACACTGAGAAGAACCGTGTCTCTCTGGGTCTCAAGCAAATGGGCGACGACCCGTGGATGGGCGTTTCGCGCCGCTACCCACAGTCGACCCGCCTGTTCGGCAAGGTCACGAACATCGCCGACTACGGCGCGTTCGTCGAACTCGAACCCGGCATCGAAGGCCTGGTGCACGTCTCCGAAATGGACTGGACCAACAAGAACATCGCTCCGAACAAGATCGTCTCGCTGGGCGATGAAGTCGAAGTCATGGTCCTCGAAATCGACGAAGACAAGCGCCGTATCAGCCTGGGCATGAAGCAGTGCAAGGCAAACCCGTGGCAAGAGTTCGCGCAGAACACCAAGCGCGGCGACCGCGTCAAGGGCCCGATCAAGTCGATCACCGACTTCGGCGTGTTCGTGGGTCTGGCTGCCGGCATCGACGGCCTGGTTCACCTGTCCGACCTCTCGTGGAACGAAGCCGGCGAAACCGCCGTTCGCAACTACAAGAAGGGCCAAGAAGTCGAAGCGATCGTGCTGGCCGTCGACGTCGACCGCGAGCGCATCAGCCTCGGCATCAAGCAGCTCGACAGCGATCCGTTCACGACGTTCACGACCGTGAACGACAAGGGCCAGATCGTCACCGGCAAGGTCAAGACTGTGGACGCCCGCGGCGCTGAAATCGACCTCGGCGAGGACATCATCGGCTACCTGCGCGCCAGCGAAATCTCCCGCGACCGCGTGGAAGATGCACGCAACGTGCTCAAGGAAGGCGACGAAGTCACGGCCGTGGTGGTCAATGTGGATCGCAAGACCCGCAACATCCAGCTGTCGATCAAGCAGAAGGACATGGTCGACGAACAAGGCGCCATGGCCAGCCTGAGCCAGCAGTCGGCACGCGAAAACGCGGGCACGACCAGCCTCGGCGCCCTGCTGCGCGCAAAGCTGGACAACAGCGACAAGTAAGCTGCGTCCGGGGACAGAGTGGGCGCATGCTCCGCTCTGTCCTTTTTTTTCGTCTCCGTTTTTTCTTGCCATGACCCGCTCCGACCTTGTCGAAGAACTCGCAGCGCGCTTCGCGCAGCTGACACACCGCGATGCCGAATACGCCGTCAAGACCATTCTTGACGCGATGAGCGACGCGCTGGTGCGCGGGCACCGGATCGAGATCCGTGGATTCGGAAGTTTCACCGTGAACCGGCGCCCTCCGCGCATCGGGCGCAATCCGCGCTCAGGCGAGAGCGTGCAGATTCCGGAGAAGCGTGTGCCGCACTTCAAGCCGGGCAAGGCCCTGCGCGAAGCGGTCGATGCACGAACCGTCGAGCTCGACGCCGCGAAACAGAAACGCGGCTGAGGCGATTGGGGTCCGCGACAGGCGGGCATAGAATTCCCCCGCCAACGGGGACGCGCATGAAATACCTCCTGTGGCTGCTTAAGGCAGCCATTTTTTTTACCCTCTTCGCCTTCGCGCTGAACAACCAGCACGACGCCACTGTCTACTTCTTCTTCGGCACCTCCTGGCGCGCCCCGCTCGTGCTCGTGGTCCTCGCAGCCTTTGCGGGCGGACTCGTGGTCGGCGCCCTCGGCATGCTGCCGGGCTGGTGGAAGCATCGCAGCGCGGCAGCCCAGTTGCCCACCACCCCGACGCCGACCGGAACCACCGCCACGACGCCCGCCCAGCCTGTCGTCACCACCGACCTACCCGCCGTACGCCAACATGGACTTTGATCTCAGCTGGTTGCTCCTCGGCCTTCCTATCGCCTTCGTCCTCGGCTGGCTCGCATCGCGCTTCGACCTCCGGCAACTGAAGATCGAGAACCGCCAAGCCCCGAAGGCCTATTTCCGCGGGCTCAACTTCCTGCTGAACGAGCAGCAGGACCAGGCCATCGACGCCTTCATCGAAGCGGTGCAGAACGACCCCGACACGCAGGAACTGCACTTCGCGCTCGGCAACCTGTTCCGCCGCCGTGGTGAATACCAGCGCGCCGTGCGCGTGCACGAACATCTGCTGGGGCGCGGCGACCTGAGCCGCGCCGACCGCGACCGCGCGCAGCACGCACTGGCGCAGGACTTCCTGCGCGCCGGTCTGCTCGATCGCGCGGAAGCCGCACTGCAAAAGCTCGAGGGCACGCGCTACGAGAACGAGGCCAGGCTGTCGCTGCTCGCCATCTACGAGCGTTCGCGCGAATGGGCCCAAGCCGCCGCGGTAGCGCAGAAGCTCGACGAATCCGAGCAGGCCAGCTACAGCGCGCGCCGGGCCCACCATCTCTGCGAACAGGCCACCGAACGCGTGGCAGCGGGCGATCTCGATGCCGCAGCGGTATCGCTGCGGGAAGCCGTGGCGCTGGCACCGCACGCGCCACGGCCGGCCATCGAGACAGCCACCCTTCAGTTGCGAAACGGCGATTCCGCCGCCGCCTTCGACACGCTCGAAGCGCTCAGCGAGAACGCGCCACTGGCGCTGCCGCTCTACGCCGCCATGCTGCAACAGGCTGCCGTCGCTTCGCAGCGTTCCGGCGAAGCGCTGGCTCTGCTGCAACGCCGGTACGTCGCATCCCCCTCGATCGACGTGCTTGAAGCGATCATCGCGCTGGGTGGCACGCCGGCCTTGCCCGACGACGCGCAATCCACGGCAGACGTCATGCTGGAGCCGCGCGACGGGTACATCGCTCATCTCGCGCACCACCCCTCCCTGGTGGCCGCATCGCGCTGGCTCAGCGGCGAGCGCTTCGAGCACGAGCAGTTTCATCCGCAGGTGCAGCGCTCGCTCGACCAGGCCACCCGACCGCTCATGCGCTATCGCTGCGCTGCATGCGGCTTCGAGGCCCATCAGTATTTCTGGCATTGCCCGGGCTGCCAGGCCTGGGACAGCTACCCTCCCCGAAGAGTCGAGGAACTCTGACCGCGTCCGGCAAGTTGGCCAGCTTGCACGCGACGGCGTCGCCGCTATCATTTTCGGCGCCAGTGCGCACGAGGCGCCTGGTGGAACGCTCCGGCGTTTCTCACAAAACAATGTCAGGGAGTTTGTATGCTGAAAAAGATCGTGGCCATCACGGCCATGTTGTTTGCTGTCGCATCCTGGGCGGCCGTCGATGCCAACAAGGCGTCGGACGCGGAGCTCGATTCGCTCAGGGGCGTCGGGCCCGCGCTCTCCAAGCGCATCGTCGAGGCGCGCAAGCAAGGTGAGTTCAAGGACTGGCCCGACTTCATGAGCCGCGTGAAGGGCGTGAAGGAAAAAGCCGCGACCAAGCTGTCGGCCGAGGGCCTCACGGTCAACGGCCAGAGCTTTGGCAATGCGCACGCAACGGCCAAGGTCGCCAGGAACGAGTCGAGGAAGGCCGACAAGCCCGCCGGCAAGCCTTAAGTCCGCATATTGCGCGGTGCGCCGCGCTGATTCGAAGGCCGCCCCACGGGCGGCCTTTTCGCTTCGATCCCATGCGATTCGGGCCTGGGCCATGGCAGGGAAATGCCCGAGCGATGGCCCGATATTTGCACGTATGCTCCCCGTCGCCTTTTTACTTTCGCACGTTCTGGAGAGCCCATGAATCACAAGTTCGGCATTGCAATCGTTGGCCTGACCCTCGGCGCAGCCGCCTTCGCGCAGGCCAAGTGGGACCTGCCCACCGCCTATCCCGCCACCAACTACCACACCGAGAACATCGCGCAGTTCGCGAAAGATGTCGATGCGGCAACGGCCGGCAAGCTGAAGGTCACGGTGCATGCCAACGCCTCGCTCTTCAAGGCTCCCGAGATCAAGCGTGCCGTGCAGAGCGGCCAGGCCCAGGCCGGCGAGATCCTCCTGGCCAACTTTGCCAACGAGAACCCGATTTACGCGCTCGATGGCGTGCCGTTTCTGGCAACCACCTATCCTGAAGCGAAGAAGCTCTACGACGCTTCGAAGCCCGCCATGGAGAAGCTGCTCGCAGCCCAAGGGATCAAGGTCCTGTTCATGGTCCCGTGGGCCCCACAGGGCATCTATTCGAAGAAGGAGATCGGCTCGGTGGCCGACCTGCGCGGCATCAAGTGGCGCGCGTACAGCCCGGCGACGGCCAAGATCGCCGAACTGATCGGCGCGCAGCCGGTTCAGATCCAGCAGGCCGAACTCAGCGCCGCGATGGCGACGGGCGTGATCGAAAGCTACATGAGCTCCGGCTCCACCGGCTATGACACCAAGACCTACGAAAGCATCAAGAACTTCTACGACACGCAGGCGTGGATCCCGAAGAACGCGGTGCTCGTGAACCTCAAGGCGTTCGACGCGCTCGACCCCGCCACGAAGGCTGCCGTCACCAAGGCCGCTGCCGACGCAGAGGCACGCGGCTGGAAAGTCGCGCAAGAGAAGAACGACGAGTACAAGCGCCTCCTCGCCGAGCGAGGCATGAAGATCCACAAGCCCTCGCCCAAGCTCGACGCCGACATGCGCCAGGTCGGTGGGATCATGCAGGCCGACTGGCTGAAGGCCGCCGGCGCGGATGGCGCAGCCATCGTCGACGCCTTCAAGAAGAAGTAATCGATGCGCCGCTTCCTCGACCGTCTCTATGACGGCGCGGGTGCGCTCGCCGCGTTCTGCGTGTTCCTGATCTTCGTGCTCATGATCGTCGCGGGCGTCGGCCGGCAGGTGAACTGGCACGTGAGCGGGCTCAACGACGTGGTGGCCTGGCTCTGTGCCGCGGCTGCGTTCTTCGCGATGGCCCACGCCTTCCGGCACGGTGACTTCGTCCGCGTGACGCTGCTGCTCGACGTCGTTTCGCCCAAGCTTCGGCGTGCGCTCGACGTCACCTGCCTTCTGATTGCCGCGATCGCCGTGACCTACCTCGCCTACTCGGCCACCAGCTTCACCTGGGAGAGTTACGAGTTCGCGGAGATGGCTACCGGCCTCGTCGTCATTCCGATCTGGATTCCGCAATCGACCTTCGTGCTGGGCTGTTGGCTACTGCTGATCGCGATGATCGACGAGCTCGTGGGCGTCGTGCGCGGCGAGAAGCCCAGCTACCAGCGCGCAGTCGAAGAGCGCCACGCCGCAGGCGATTTTTCCTCCGACGTCTAGAAGGCAAGCAATGCTCGAAACCCTTTTGATGGGCGCGCTGCTGCTCGCCATCATGCTCGTGCTGCTGGCCGGCGGTGTCTGGATCGCGATGACCCTGGCCATCGTCGGCTGGGTCGGCCAGGCCTTCTTCACCAATACGCTGCCGGCCAAGAACCTTTTTTCTTCCTTTTGGGAATCGAACGCTTCCTGGGAGCTGGCCGCGCTGCCGCTCTTCATCTGGATGGGCGAGATCCTGTTTCGCACCAAGCTGAGCGAAGAAATGTTCGAGGGCCTGCGTCCCTGGCTCAACCGCGTGCCCGGGCGGCTGATGCACACCACGATCCTCGGCTGCGGCGTGTTCGGCTCGGTGTCCGGATCGTCCGCCGCGACTTGCGCCACCATCGCGAAAGTCGCGCTGCCTGAACTTGTGCGCCGCGGCTACAACGAGAAGCTCGCCATCGGCTCGCTCGCCACCGCCGGCACGCTGGGCATCCTGATCCCCCCTTCGATCACGATGGTGGTCTACGCGGTGGCGGCCGATGCGTCGATCATCCGCATCTTCCTGGCGGGCTTCCTGCCAGGGCTGCTGTTGATGGTGCTGTTCTCGGGGTACATCGGGTGGTGGAGCCTGCGCCATCCCGACCAGGTGCCACCTGCCGATCCGCCGACCAGCTTCATGGAGAAGATCCGCCTGTCGGGCAACCTGATCCCCTGTGCACTGTTGATCATCTTCATCGTCTGGGTGCTGGTCGCAGGTTGGGCCACGGCCACGGAATGCGCGGCCTTCGGCGTGCTGGGCTCCCTGGCCATCGCGGCCTGGGGCAAGAGCCTCACGTGGCGGAACTTCAAGGACGGGATCATGGGTGCCACGCGCACCAGCTGCATGATCATGTTCATCCTGGCTGGCGCCGCCTTCCTGACCAAGACCATGGCCTTCACCGGCATCCCGCGCGAACTGGCCGAGTGGGTCGACAGCATGCACCTTTCGCCCTACGCGCTGATCGGTGCGCTCGTCGTGGTGTACCTCGTGCTCGGCACAGCGCTCGACGGCATCTCGATGATCGTCTTGACCAGCGCGGTGGTGCTTCCGATGATCCAGAAGGCCGGCTTCGACCTGGTGTGGTTCGGCATCTTCATCGTGCTGCTGGTCGAGATCGCGGAGGTCACACCGCCGGTCGGCTTCAACCTTTTCGTGCTGCAGAACATGACGGGCAAGGACAGCAACGTGATCGCCAAGGCGGCGATTCCTTTCTTCTTTTGCCTGGTGCTCTGCATCGTCTGCATCACGGTGTTCCCGAGCATCGTGACAATCCTGCCCGACGTGGTGATGGGCGCAGAGAAGTAGCAGGCGTCCGGCTGAAGATAATCGTCTGATGCTGTTGAATGTCGTCGTCATTTGCGTCTCCGCCTGCATCGGTGCACTGCTGCGCTGGGGATTCGCGATGTGGCTCAACCCGGGCGGCCTGTTGCCATGGGGAACGCTCGCGGTGAATCTCATCGGCGGCTATCTTGTCGGCCTCGCGATCGCAGGGTTCACCGCATTGCCCGACATCGATCCCGCATGGCGCCTCATTGTGGTCACCGGCTTCCTGGGCTCGCTGACCACCTTCTCCAGCTTCTCGGCCGAGGTCGTCGGCATGATCGTGGGCGGACGTCCCGGCCTCGCGCTCGGCACCGTGGCCCTGCATCTGGGCGGCTCGCTTCTGCTGACGTGGCTGGGCTTCCGGACGGTGCAGCACTTCATCGGCTGAATGAGTTCGGTGCAATGGTCGGTCGATAGAATCGATCGCAATGCCCCTCGTATTTCTCGTCGCGCTTCCCTTCATTGCCAGCGTGCTCGCGGCTCTGCTGCCGTCGAATGCGCGCAACCGGGAATCGACACTGGCGGGGTTGGTTGCACTGGGCTGCGCGGTCCAGGCCGCATGGTTTTTTCCGCAGGTCGCCCACGGCAACGTGATCCGGCAGGAGATCGAGTGGCTGCCTGCCCTTGGCCTCGATCTCTCATTCCGCATGGACGGCTTCGCATGGTTGTTCTGCATGCTGGTGCTGGGCATCGGCGCGCTGGTGGTGCTCTATGCGCGCTACTACATGTCGGCGTCGGATCCGGTGCCGCGCTTCTTCTCGTTCCTTCTCGCATTCATGGGCGCGATGATGGGCGTGGCGCTCTCGGGCAACCTGGTGCAGATGGTGTTGTTCTGGGAGCTCACCAGCCTGTTTTCTTTTCTGCTGATCGGCTACTGGCACCACCGGCGCGATGCGCGGCGCGGCGCCAGCATGGCGCTCGCTGTCACCGGCGCGGGTGGCCTGTGCCTGCTGGCGGGCGTGCTCGTGCTGGGCCGCATCGTCGGCACCTACGAGCTCGACGTCGTGCTGGCCTCGGGCGACCTGATCCGCGCGCATCGGCTCTACCCTGTCGTGCTGGTGCTGGTGCTGCTCGGCGCCTTTACCAAGAGTGCGCAGTTCCCCTTCCATTTCTGGCTCCCACGCGCCATGGCCGCGCCCACACCGGTGTCGGCCTACCTGCATTCGGCCACGATGGTGAAGCTCGGCGTGTTTCTGATGGCGCGCCTGTGGCCCGTGCTCTCCGGCACCGAGCAGTGGTTCTGGATGGTGGGCGGCGCCGGCGCCATCACCTTGCTGCTCGGCGGCTACGTGGCGATGTTCCAGCGCGACCTCAAGGCGCTGCTCGCCTACTCGACCATCTCGCATCTCGGGCTCATCACCCTGCTGCTCGGGCTCAACAGTCCGCTGGCGGCCGTCGCCGCGGTGTTCCACATCATGAACCACGCGACCTTCAAGGCATCGCTCTTCATGGCGGCGGGCATCATCGACCATGAAAGCGGCACGCGCGACATCCGCAAGCTCAGTGGGCTGCTCAAGCTGATGCCGATCACCGGCACGCTGGCCATCATCGCGAGCGCGTCGATGGCGGGCGTGCCGCTGCTCAACGGCTTCCTGTCCAAGGAGATGTTCTTCGCCGAGACCGTCTTCATCCAGTCGACGCCCTGGGTCAATAGAAGCCTGCCTGTCATCGCGACGATTGCGGGCATCTTCAGCGTCGCGTATTCGGCGCGCTTCGTGTTCGACGTGTTCTTCGGCCCACCGTGCGCCCCCCCTGACGTGCCGAAGCAGCCGCACGAGCCGCCGCACTGGATGCGCGTGCCGGTGGAACTGCTCGTGTTGATCTGCCTGGTGGTCGGCGTGGCGCCGGCGTGGTCGGTGGGCGCGTTCCTCGCCACGGCCGCGACGCCGGTCGTCGGCGGCGAGTTGCCGGTGTACAGCCTGGCGGTGTGGCACGGCTTCAACCTGCCGCTGCTGATGAGCCTCGTTGCGCTGGCGGGCGGGGCAGCGCTCTATCTGCTGCAACGCCGAGGTCGCGAGCGCGGCGCGCTCGAATCCACGCCCCTCATGCACGGCCTCGACGGCCAGCGCATTTTCGAGAACGCTCTCGCGCGGCTTAGCGAAGCCGGTCGCCGCAGCCGTCGCCTGCTCGGCACGCGGCGCCTGCAGACGCAATTGCTGCTGCTCGTCGCGGTCGCGCTGGCGGGCGCGGGTGCATCGCTCTGGTTCACGCCAGCCGCGCGCGGCTCCCGCGAGTTGCTCCCCTTCTCGCCGATGTTCGCGATGACCTGGCTCATCGGCTGCGTCTGCGCCGTCAGCGCGGCATGGCAGGCCAAGTTCCACCGCCTCGCTTCGCTGATGCTGGCGTCCGCCGCCGGACTGGTGTGCTGCATCACCTACATCTGGTTCTCGGCGCCCGACCTCGCGCTCACGCAGCTGGTGGTGGAGGCGGTGACGACGGTACTGATCCTGCTCGGACTCCGCTGGCTCCCGATGCGTACCGCCAAGCCGGAGCCGATCCGAGCGATGCTCCGGCCCTGGGGCCGGCGCGGGCGCGACCTGATCGTCGCCATCGCGGCCGGCGCCGGCATGGCCGCGATCGCGTGGACGGTGATGACGCGACCCTTCCCGCAGAGCATCTCGCCTTTCTTCCTGGACAACGCCCTGTCCCTGGGCGGCGGAACCAACGTGGTCAACATCATGCTGGTCGACTTCCGCGGCTTCGACACCTTGGGCGAGATCACCGTGCTCGGTGTCGTCGCGCTCACGGTGTATGCGCTGCTGCGACGCTTCCGCCCGGCGCCCGAATCGATGGCGCTGCCGCCACAGCAACGCGTGCAGCCCGATGACGGCAGCAGCGACCTGCTCAATCCGCGCCGCGCCAAGGACACCGCCGTGGGCTATCTCATGGTGCCTGCCGTGCTGGTCCGGCTGCTGCTGCCGCTGTCGGTGCTGGTGTCGGTCTATTTCTTCATGCGCGGCCACAACCAGCCAGGGGGCGGCTTCGTCGCCGGGCTCGTGATGTCGGTGGCGCTGGTACTCCAGTTCATCGTCTCGGGCACCGAGTGGGTCGAGGAGCACCTGCGCATCTATCCGCGACGCTGGATCGCGGTCGGGCTGATGCTCGCGCTTGCCACGGGCGGCGGCGCGGTGGTGCTCGGCTACCCCTTCCTCACGACGCACACGGCGCACCTGCATCTGCCGCGGCTCGGCGAGGTGCACGTGCCCAGCGCGCTGTTCTTCGACATGGGCGTGTTCGCGCTGGTCCTCGGCGCGACCATGCTGATCCTTACGTCGCTGGCCCACCAGTCGATCCGCAGCCATCGCTGGGTCGACGAGCAGGCCGAAAAAGAAGCCGCGCGTATCGCGGCCGAAACGGAGGGCGCGGCCTGATGGAAATCGTCCTTGCCATCGCTATCGGCGTACTCACCGGTTCTGGCGTGTTCCTGTTGCTGCGTCCGCGTACCTTCCAGGTGATCATGGGCCTGACGCTGATCTCCTACGCGGTCAATCTTTTCATCTTCAGCATGGGCCGTCTCAAAATCGACAGCGAGCCGGTGCTGATTCCCGGCTTCACGGCCACGCTGGCCAATACGGCAGATCCGATGCCTCAGGCGCTGGTGCTCACGGCGATCGTGATCGGCTTCGCGATGACGGCACTGTTCCTGGTCGTGCTGCTGGCCTCGCGCGGTCTCAGCGGCACCGACCACGTGGACGGCGAGGAACGGCGGGGGCAGCAGGAATGATGACCCAGCTCTTCCGCCTGCTCGACCAGCTGCTCGACTTCAGCATGCCGCACCTGATCGCCGTGCCGATCCTGGTGCCGATGCTGACGGCCGCGTTGATGCTGATGCTCGGCGAGCAGCGCCGCCGTACCAAGTCGGCCCTGAGCGTGGCGTCGGGCCTCATCGGCCTTCTCGCCGCGCTCGCGCTGCTGCGCTGGGTCAATGCGGCGGACACCGGCAGCGGGCCCGGCTCGATCGGGGTCTACCTGCCCGGCAACTGGCGTGCGCCCTTCGGCATCGTGCTGGTGGCCGACCGGCTGTCGACGATGATGGTCGCGCTCACCGGTGTGGTGGCATTTGCGGCATCCATCTATTCGACTTCGCGCTGGGACCGGGCGGGCGTGCATTTCCACCCGCTGCTGCAACTCCAGCTCATGGGCCTCAACGGCGCCTTCCTGACCGGCGACCTGTTCAACTTGTTCGTCTTCTTCGAGGTGATGCTGGCCGCGTCCTATGGCTTGCTGCTGCACGGCTCCGGGCGCTTGCGCGTGCAGGCCGGCCTGCACTACCTGGTGATCAACCTGGCCGCGTCGTCGCTGTTCCTGATCGGCGCCGCGCTGCTCTACGGCGTGACCGGCACGCTCAACATGGCCGACCTCGGAGTGCGCATCGCGCAACTCGCACCGGCCGATCGTGGACTGGTGCACGCCGCCGCCGCCATCCTCGCGACAGCCTTCTTCGCCAAGGCCGGGGCGTGGCCACTCAACTTCTGGCTGGTGCCGGCCTACAGCGCCGCCGTGTCGCCGGTAGGCGCCGTCTTCGCGCTGCTGACCAAGCTGGGCATCTACACCGTGCTTCGCCTGTGGACCGTCCTCTTCGCGCCCGACACCGGCGCTTCCGCGCAATTCGGGCAGGGTGTACTGGTCACGGTAGGGCTCGCTACGCTGTTCGTCGGCGCGCTCGGCATCCTCGGGACGCAGCGGCTCTCGAACCTTGCCGGCTTCAGTGTGCTGGTCTCGGCCGGTACCTTGCTGGCGGCCATAGGGTTCGGCCAGCCGGCCATGTGGGCCGGAGCGCTCTACTACCTGCTGAGTTCGACACTGGCGGCAAGCGCCTTCTTCCTGTTGATCGACATGATCGAGCGCTGGCGCAACGCCGGCTTGAGCATTGCCCCGCACGAGGCGGCGGGCGGAGCGCCCTTCCTGTCGGAAGACCTCAGCCGGCTGGACGACGTGAACCTCGACGACGACGCGCAAGCCCTCTACGGACGCGCCATACCTGCCGGAGTGGCATTTCTCGGCCTCAGCTTCGTCGGCTGCACGCTGTTGCTCACGGGCCTGCCGCCGCTGTCCGGCTTCGTCGGCAAGTTCGCGATGTTGTCGGGCATGTTCGGCGCCGAACGCATCACACCGGCCGCCTGGACCTTCCTGGCGCTGCTGCTCGTTTCGGGCTTCTTCACGCTGCTCGCCCTGGGACGCACCGGGATTCGTCATTTCTGGACACAGGTGCACGCCACCATGCCAGCGCTCCCTGCGCTCGAAGTGCTCCCGGTTGCTGCGCTGCTGGCAGCCTGCTTCGCGCTGACCTGGGAAGCAGGGCCCGTGATGCAGCATGCCATCGCCACCGCGGAGAGCCTGCACTCGCCGACCGCCTACCGCAACGCCGTACTGGGCGCCCGGCAGGTGCCCAGCCCTGCTGCGAAACCGGAGGCTGCGAAATGAAGCGCTGGATCCCCTCCCCGCCGTTGTCGCTGGGCCTCTTCGTGGTCTGGCTGCTGCTGAACCAGTCGATGGATGCGGCCACGCTCCTGCTCGCCGCCATCCTTGCCTTCGCGGTGCCGCTCCTGACCCAGTCCCTGCGTCCCGCCACGGCGAAGATGCGCCGGCCGGGCCTCGCGCTGCGACTCTCCGGCGTGATCGTCTTCGACCTGGTGCATTCGGCGCTGACGGTGGCTCGCCTGCTGCTCACGCGGCGTAGCGCCCGGATGGAGCCGCACTTCGTGCGCGTGCCACTGGAGATGCGCGACCCCAACGCGCTGGCGGTGCTCGCGATGATTCTCTGCCTCACACCCGGCACCGCATGGGGCGAGATATCGTTCGACCGTTCGAGCCTGCTGATCCACGTGTTCAACGAGGACGACGAGCAGGCCTTCATCGCCATGATCAAGTCGCGCTACGAGCGCCCGCTGATGGAGATTTTCGAATCATGACGCCAGTTCTCTTCTGGGCGCTCAAGCTCGCGCTGTTCCTGCTGGCGGTGGCGATGCTGTGCGCCGTCGCGCGCCTGGTCATCGGCCCCACCGCGCAGGACCGCGTGATGGCGCTGGACTGTCTCTACATCAACGGCATGCTGATGATGCTGGTCCTCGGCATCGTGTACGCGAGCAACGTCTACTTCGAAGCCGCGATGCTGATTGCGCTGTTCGGCTTCGTCGGCTCGACCGCCCTGGCGAAATTCCTGCTGCGGGGCGAGGTGATCGAATGATCCAGGGAGCGACGCCATGACGGATTTCATCATGGGCCCGCTGCCGCTCTGGGCGGAGATCCTGACGGCCGTGTTCGCCGTGCTCGGCGCCGCGTTCGCCGCCATCGGCTCGTTCGGACTGATCCGTCTCCCCACCTTTTTCCGCCGCATCCACGCACCCACGCTCGGTGCAACGGTCGGCGTGTGGTGCATCACGCTCGCCACCATCGTCTACTTCTCCGTGCAGGGCGGCAGCCTTTTCCTGCACGCGACGCTCATCGCGCTCTTCGTCGCGCTGACCGCGCCGGTCACCACCATCTTCCTGATGCGCGCCGCGCTGTTTCGCGAACGCCAGAAGGGCGGCGACGTTCCCTCGCCCGATCGGGCACCGCCTGCCGATCGCACTCCGTAGGCTCCGCCAGGCGCTCGACCTGCGCGATGCCGCGCTCATCTCACTGGCCGGTAGGGATAGCCGCTACTGCCCCCAAGGGCAATTGGCATGTGGGGCACGAAAGAGGATCATGGGATGTCCCTTCGATGAAGGTTTTCTGGAGATTTGAATGAAGAAGATTCTTGCCCTGTCCCTTGCCATGGCCATCGGCCAGATGCTCGCCATCAGCGCGCACGCTCAAGCCATAGGTGTCGACGACAAGGCCGCGGCCCGCGCCGAGCGCAAGAAGGAAGGGTCCGAAGCCGCACGCGGCCCGCAAATTGGCGAAGGCCAACCGATCCCCGCCGCCAAGCCCAAGACCTCTGCCCAGGAACGTTCCGCTGCGCGCAGCTCACGCAAGGCTGTCGGCGCCGAAGCGGCCAAGGGTCCGCAGCTGGGCGAAGGCGATCCCATACCTCACGCCGAGCCGAAGGTCTCGGGCGCCGACCGCTCATCGGCCCGCAAGACGCGCAGGACCGCGGCCGCGCAGGCCAACAAGTCCGGCCAGATCAAGTCCAAGGGCGAGACGAGTTACTGACCCGGTCGGGGCGAAGCCCACTGCGCCAGCAATGCATCGGCGGCCCGCAGGTCCGCCGTGGCGAAGCCTTCGGTGAAGCGCGTCCTCACCGATCTCAACAACTCGCGCGCAGGGGCCACGCGCCCCTGCTCCTCCCACAGGCGGCCGAGACTGGTGGCGCTGCGCAGCTCCCATGACAAGGCGCCCTGGCGGCGCGCCAGTTCCATCGATCTCTGAAAGAGCGACTCCACTTCGCCGGCGACGACACCGCGCGCCTTCAGGTTTTCCCCGTGAGCGCGAAGGATCTCCGGCGCACACCAACCGACCGTGCCGTTCTCCACACGCGCGATGCTCGCCGCACCGACCTCCGCCGCCACGAGCGTACCGAACATGTCCGACTGCTTGGGGTCTGACGGCGACACGAGCGGAACTTGCTGCGACAGCACGCGTTCGTAGTTGCGTGCCCATGATTGCCAGTACTCGAGCGCGTACTTGGTGGACTGCTCGCGCAAGGTCTGCGTCAGGCCCCGCGCGGCAACGATGTCTCCCGTCCACAAGGCCACCGGACATGCCGCCCAGCCCAACGCGTGGCACACGCCGAAGGCCACGTCCGACAGCGCGAGTTCAAAGGCCTCGGCTGCCGTGCTGGCGGCCTGTTCCGGATAGCCCTCGATCCACTGGACGCGCGCCAGGATGATGCGCATCGACACGCGGCGATCGACCGACGGCAGCTTGCTCTTCACGAACTGAAGCTGCTCCAGGGAACGGTCCAGCACGCGTTCGGCGAGATCGCGCGCCACCGCGTGATGGCCCAGGCTGTGTTGCGACTGCGCCGTCATCCTGTCGGCGATCAACGCGGCGACCGCGTCGGCATCGACCTTCGCTTCGGCAGCCATGGCCTCGGCGAGGCGAAGGGATTCGGCGTACTCTCCGGTCGCGAACGCGCCGACCCACAAGCCGAAGAGCGATTCGATCCGGTGCTGCGTCTGGCCCGTCTGCTCCGCGAGTTCGAAAGCGCGCCTGAAGGCCCGCTTCGCCACGTCATGCGCGCCGCGCGTCTGTCCCGCGAAGGCGCCGAGAGCGACATGCAGCCGGAGTTCCACCAGCGGTTGCGGCGTTTCGAGGGACGCGATGTCGCCGAGCGCCCGCTCGACGCGAACGCGGTACTCGTCGAGCAGCGACAGCTGGTACGCGAGCGACGTCGACGCTTCCGTCAATCGCACGCCGAGCGCGGGATCGCCGGCGAACGAGAACGCCCAGTCCAGGGCGGCGCGCACCTCGTCGATCAAGCGGCCATAGGTCGCCAGCCATTGCGAGCGCACCGTCGCCGGCGCATCGACGTTCGTGGCGCCGAGCAATTCACAGAGGTGCTCGGCATGCCTGCGGCAGATCTTCGGACCCTCGTCGCTGCGCACCAGCTTCTCCAGCGCGTAGGTACGCGTCGTGTCGAGCAGCCGGTAGCGGGTGACCTCGTCGTTCACATCGACCGTCACGAGCGATTTGGCGGCCAGCGCGGTGAGATCGCCCAGCACGTCGACTACGCCGAAGGTACTGTCCACCGCGACCGCACCGGCCGACTCCAAGGTGAAGCCGCCCTTGAACACGGCGAGGCGCCGAAGTGTGACGCGCTCGCTGTCGGACAGCAGTTCGTAGCTCCAGTCGAGCAAGGCACGCAGGGTCTGGTGTCGTGCAAGCACGGTGCGGCGTCCGTTGGTCAGCAGGCGAAAGCGGTCGTCCAGGCGCGCGACCAGTTCGCGGATGCCGAAGAATCCGACGCGCGCCGCAGCGAGTTCGATCGCCAGCGGAAGGCCGTCGAGACGACGGCACAGTTCACCGGCCAGCGGCGCATCGGCATCGGTGAGCTCGAAGCTGTCCAGCGTGGCAACCGCGCGTTCGACAAAGAGCTGCACGGCCGGGTAACCCAGGGCTGCTGCGGCGGTCAGATGAGGCGATTCCGGGGGCGCGGCCAACGAGGCGAGCCGGACCACCCGTTCGCCCTCGGCGCGCAGCGGTTCGCGGCTGGTCGCCAGCAGGTGAATGCCGGGCGCCGCCTTGAGCACGCGCACCGCAAGCGCGGCGGCGGCCTCGATCACGTGCTCGCAGTTGTCGAGCACGATCAGCAGGCGCTTGTCTTGCAGATGAGTCACCAGGCCGGCCACCGGATCGTGGATGGCAACCGAGACGTCGAGCGCCGCGGCGAGCGCACTCGGCACGAGTTGCGGATCCGCGAGCAGCGCGAGGTCGACGAAACGCGCGCCGTGCGCGTAGCTCGCCAGCGTGTCCTCGGCCACGGCGAGCGCGAGCGTGGTCTTGCCCATGCCACCCGGCCCCACGACGCTGACGAAACGGTGTCGAGGCAACGCGGCTGCCAGCGATTCGACGAACTGCGAGCGCCCGATCATTCGGGTGAGGCGCACGGGCAGGTTGTGAATCGGCCGCTCCGCCGCCGGGGATTCGCTCGCGACGACTCGCTTCGAAGGCCGGAACACCGGTGCGACGAAGCAGTAGCCCCGTCCCGGCACGTTGGCGATGTAGCGCAGCCCATCCTGGCCGTCGCCGAGCGTCCGTCTCAGCGCCGCAATGTGCACGCGCAGGCTGTTTTCTTCCACGATCGTGTCCGGCCATGCGTGGGCGATGAGTTCGTCCTTGCTCACGACGTCGCCGGCCTGTTCGGCCAGGGCCGTGAGGATGTCGAAGGCGCGGCTGCCCAGGCGCAGCGGCTTGTCTCCTTCGAGCAGCAGCTTTTGCGAGCGCAGTAGCCGGAAAGGTCCGAAATGCAGGGCGCCTTCGATGGCCGGCATGAGTACTTCAGTCATGGAATGCGCAGCCTACATCCATCCAGGCTTCGCTTTCCTTACGCGTCCGTGCCTGCATGATGGCGTCCATGCATCTCTCGGAACTGCTCCAGCAATATGGCTATGCCGCCGTCTTCGTCGCGGGCCTGTTCGAGGGCGAGACCATCCTCATGCTCGGCGCCTTTGCCGTGCATCAAGGGTATCTCTCGCTGGTGCCGCTGATCGCCTGCGGGGCGGCCGCGGCCTTCGTCACCGACCAGTTCTACTTCCATCTCGGACGCCGAAAGGGCGTGGACCTGCTGGCCAGCCGCCCAAAGCTCCGGGCCCACATGGAACGTGTCGACGGGTTCGTTTCGCGTCATCCTGTCGCGACGATCTTCCTCATGCGGTTTGCGTGGGGATTGCGCATCGCACTGCCGGCCACGCTGGGCATGGGCAGGATGTCAGCGGCGCTCTATGCGGCGCTCGGTGCGGTGGCGGCAGTCGTCTGGGCGACCGTGGTGAGCCTGTTCGGCGTGAAGCTCACAAGCTGGATCCACGCGGCGGTCGGCCACTTGCGACCGTACGAGCATGATCTGATCGTGGCGGCGCTGGTCATCACGCTGGCGATCGCGCTGCTCAGGCAGTGGCGGTCCCGGCGCTGAGCCGCGCCACCGCACCGGTTCAATCGCGGATTTCGAGGGAGCGGTTCACTCGCAGCGCAACGAGCGTGCAGACCGCGCCCGACAAAAGGTAGAGGCTCACGTAGCCCAGCCCGAAGTTTGCGGACAAGCCCAGGGCCACCAGCGGCGCGAAAGCGGCGCCGAGCAGCCAGGCCAAGTCGGAGGTCAGCGCGGCGCCGGTGTAGCGGTACTTCGACTCGAAGTTGGCCGTCACGGCCCCTGCGGCCTGCCCGTAGGACAACCCCAGCAGCACGAAGCCCAGCAGGATGAAGACGTCCTGGCCGAGCCGGCCGCCGTCGAGCAAGGTCGGCGCGAATCCGCTGAAGACCGCGATGAGCGCGGCGAGGCTGCCCAGCGTCTGGCGCCGGCCGACGCGGTCGGCGATGACGCCCGAAGCGACGATGCCGATGGCCGCGAGGACGGCACCGATCATCTGGATCACCAGGAATTCGGTGATGGATTGATTCGAATACAGCGTGATCCACGACAGCGGGAACACGGTGATCAGGTGGAACAGCGCATAGCTCGCCAGCGCTGCGAATGCGCCGATGACGATGTTGTAGCCCTGCGAGCGCGTCAGCTCGACGACGTTGGTCGGCTGCAGTTCGCGCGCTTCGAGCAGGCGGTCGTACTCATTGGTGGACACCAGACGCAGCCGTGCGAAGAGCGCGACCACATTGATGGCAAACGCAACGTAAAAGGTGTAACGCCATCCCCAGTCCAGGAAGTCCTCGGTCGAAAGGCTGGAGTAGAGGTAGGCGAACAGCGCGCTGGCCAGGAAGAAGCCGACCGGCGCTCCCAATTGCCCCAGCATCGCGTACCAGCCGCGGCGGTTGGCCGGGGCGTTGAGTGCGAGCAGCGAAGGCAAGCCGTCCCACGAGCCGCCGAGCGCCAAGCCCTGCCCCACGCGCAGGATCGACAGCAGCACGATGGACGCAAAGCCCATGCTCGCATAGCCCGGCAGGAAGGCCATTCCGGCGGTGGAAATGCCCAGCAGGAACAAGGCGATCGTCAGCTTGGCCTCCCGCCCGAACCGGCGCTGGACGGCCATCGAAATCACGGTGCCGAAGGGGCGTGCGATGAACGCGAACGAGAAGATCGTGAAGGCGAAGAGCGTGCCTTCGAGGCGGTTCTCGAAGGGGAAGAACACCGCCGGGAAGACCAGGACCGAAGCGATCCCGTAGACGAAGAAGTCGAAGTATTCGGAGGCGCGGCCGATGACCACGCCGACGGCGATCTCCGAAGGGGTGACGTGCGAATGATCCGCGTCGCCCTCGGGGCCTTCGTGGAGAGTTTCGTGCAACGGGGATTCGGTGCTGGAGGGACTGATGCCGGACATCATCATTTCTACTGTGGTTCGTGTGTCATCTGTACACGACGAGCGTCTCACTGAATGAAGATTGCCGCCATAGGACAAAACGTCCAATATCCGGCACGGGCCAAAACAAGTAGATTGTGGTCTCTTTGCGCTCCCTACGCTCATTCTTCGGCATGCCTCCCCTCAAGAACCTTCGCGGACTGCTCGTGCTCCCGCTCGCCCTGTTGGCGGGCTGCAACACGGTGGTGCTGAACGCGTCCGGCGACGTCGCCCGCCAGCAGGGCAACCTGATCGTCATTTCCACCGTGCTGATGCTGCTGATCATCGTGCCAGTGATAGGACTGATCGTCTTCTTTTCATGGAAGTACCGGCAGTCCAACAAGCAAACCACCTATTCACCGGACTGGGACCACTCCACCGAGCTGGAACTGGCCATCTGGGCAGCGCCGCTGCTGATCATCATCGCCCTCGGCGCTATCACCTGGATCAGCACGCACACGCTGGACCCCTACCGGCCGCTGCGACGCATCGACGTTCAACGCCCCGTGCCGGAAGGAACCAAGCCCCTGACCGTCGAAGTGGTCGCGCTCGACTGGAAGTGGCTGTTCATCTATCCCGAGCAAGGCATCGCCACCGTCAACGAACTGGCCGCGCCGGTGGACCGGCCGATCGTCTTCAAGATCACGGCTTCGTCGGTCATGAATTCGTTCTTCATCCCGGCGCTGGCGGGGCAGATCTACGCCATGCCCGCCATGGAGACCAAGCTCAACGCCGTCATCAATGAGGCGGGCGAGTTCGAGGGCTTTTCCGCCAACTACAGCGGCGCAGGCTTTTCCGGAATGCGCTTCAGGTTCCACGGACTGAGCGACACCGACTTCGACCAGTGGGTGCAAAAAGCCAAGACGGGCGGCGACGAGTTGACGCGCGAGCGCTACATGGAACTCGAGCGCCCCAGCGAACGCGACCCGGTGCGCCGATTCGGGACCGTCGCTCCCGACCTCTACGACGCGATCCTCAACCGCTGCGTCGACCGCAACAAGATGTGCGTGAAGCACATGGCGGCCATCGATGCGAATGGCGGTGTGGGCGGCGCAGTCGGTGCCTACAACATCACGACGAAGCCCTGGCAGGCTGACCAGAAGAATTCTCCGATCCGAACCTATGTCACGGCAATGTGCACGGTCGACGATCCCGCCGGCATGTCCATTCCGCGTACCAACCTTCGCATCCAAGAGTAAAGATGCCTGACCATCCTGAACTGACGAAGCTCATCTTCGGCCGCCTCTCCTGGGAGGCGATTCCGTTTCACGAGCCGATCCTTCTCGCGACCTTCATTGCCGTCATCCTTGGTGGCATGGCGCTCCTTGGCGCCATCACCTATTTCCGGGTGTGGGGCACTCTGTGGCGCGACTGGATCACCAGCATCGACCACAAGAAGATCGGCATCATGTACATCATCCTCGGGCTGGTGATGCTGCTGCGCGGCTTCGCCGACGCGATCATGATGCGTGCCCAGCAGGCCGTCGCCTTCGGCGGCGAAGCGGGCTTCCTGCCGCCGCACCACTATGACCAGATCTTCACCGCGCACGGCGTGATCATGATCTTCTTCGTGGCGATGCCGCTCGTCACGGGCCTGATGAACTACGTCGTGCCGCTGCAGATCGGCGCACGCGACGTGGCCTTCCCCTTCCTGAACAACTTCAGCTTCTGGATGACCACCTTCGGCGCCGGGCTGGTGATGGCGTCGCTGTTCGTCGGCGAGTTCGCCCGCACCGGATGGCTGGCCTATCCGCCGCTGTCCGGAATCGAATTCAGTCCGGACGTAGGGGTCGACTACTACATCTGGTCCCTGCAGATTGCGGGGGTGGGCACGCTGCTCTCCGGCGTCAACCTGATCGCGACCATCGTGAAGATGCGCGCCCCGGGCATGACGCTGATGAAGATGCCGGTGTTCACCTGGACCGCGCTCGCCACCAACATCCTGATCGTCGCCGCCTTCCCGGTGCTGACCGCCGTGCTCGCGCTGCTGTCGCTCGATCGCTACGTCGGCACGAACTTCTTTACCAACGACCTTGGCGGCAACGCCATGATGTACGTCAACCTGATCTGGATCTGGGGCCATCCGGAGGTCTACATCCTGATCCTGCCCGCCTTCGGCATCTTTTCCGAAGTGGTGGCGACCTTCTGCGGCAAGCGGCTCTTCGGCTACGCGTCGATGGTGTACGCCACGCTGGTGATCACCATCCTCTCGTACCTCGTCTGGCTGCACCACTTCTTCACGATGGGCTCCGGTGCCAGCGTGAACTCGTTCTTCGGCATCACGACGATGATCATCTCGATCCCGACGGGCGCGAAGATCTTCAACTGGCTGTTCACCATGTACAAGGGCCGCATCCGCTTCGAGCTACCCATGATGTGGACGATCGCCTTCATGATCACCTTCGTGATCGGTGGCATGACCGGCGTGCTGCTGGCGGTGCCGCCGGCCGACTTCGTGCTCCACAACAGCCTCTTCCTGATCGCGCACTTCCACAACGTGATCATCGGTGGTGTGCTGTTCGGCATGCTGGCCGGCATCACCTACTGGTTCCCGAAGGCCTTCGGCTACAAGCTCGATCCGTTCTGGGGCAAGTGCTCGTTCTGGTTCTGGGTCGTCGGCTTCTACTTCGCATTCATGCCGCTCTATGTGCTCGGCCTGATGGGCGTCACGCGCCGCGTGAGCCACTTCGAAGACCCCTCGCTGCAGATCTGGTTCCAGATCGCCGCCTTCGGCGCCGTGCTGATTGCGCTGGGCATCGCGTCGATGATCATCCAGTTCGTGGTGAGCTACATCCGCCGCGACCAGCTGCGCGACTTCACGGGCGACCCGTGGGATGGCCGCACGCTCGAGTGGTCGACGTCTTCGCCGCCGCCCGCATACAACTTCGCCTTCACGCCGCGCGTGCACGACAACGATGCCTGGGCCGACATGAAGAAGCACCACTATGTGCGCCCCGAGGAAGGCTTCATCCCGATCCACATGCCGAAGAACACTGGCGCGGGCTTCATCATTGCCGCGCTGGCCGCGGTCTGCGGCTTCGCCCTGATCTGGCAAATGTGGATCCTTGCAGGCGTCGGCTTCTTCGCGATGCTGGCCGCCATCATCACCCATACCTTCAACTACAAGCGCGACTACCACGTCCCGGCGGACGAGGTCGTTCGCACCGAAGGCGCTCGCACTCGCCTTTTGGCCGCCCATGTCTGACGTCACCGCCCTTTCAACGCCCGGCGCGATCAGCGCCAACCCGAGCGCCCGCTACTACGTGAGCGGCGAGCACCATCCCGAGAACGGCACGATGCTCGGGTTCTGGCTCTACCTGATGAGCGACTGCCTCGTCTTCGCCTGCCTGTTCGCCATCTATGGCGTGCTGGGGCGCAGTTTCGCGGCAGGGCCTTCCGGCGCCGACCTGTTCGACCTGCGGCTGATCGCGCTCAATACTTCCCTGCTGCTGCTGTCGTCGATCACCTACGGCTTCGCAATGCTGGAAATGCAGCGCGACAAGGTGCGCGGCACCATGATCTGGCTAATCGTCACCGGCCTTCTGGGCGCCGGCTTCATCGGCATCGAGCTCTTTGAATTCGCGCACCTGATCCATGAAGGCGCCGGACCGCAACGCAGCGCGTTCCTGTCCTCGTTCTTCGCACTGGTGGCCACGCACGGCCTGCACGTGACCTTCGGCATCGTCTGGATCATCGTGCTGATGGCCCAGGTGGCAAAGCACGGCTTCATCGCAGCGAACCGCCGTCGCCTGATGTGCCTCTCGATGTTCTGGCACTTTCTGGACGTGGTCTGGATCGGCGTCTTCACCTTCGTCTACCTGATGGGAGTGCTGCCATGAGCGCGCATACCGATACTCCAGCCCATGGCGCCCATCACGGTGCGCACGACGACCACCACGGCCACGACGACGGCGCCCCGCACGCCACCTTCAAGGGTTACATGACGGGCTTCGTGCTGTCGGTGATCCTGACGGCCATTCCGTTCTGGCTGGTGATGGGCAATGTGTTCGACAAATCCAGCACCACGGCGATGGTCATCCTCGGCTTCGCGGTCGTGCAGATCCTCGTGCACATGATTTACTTCCTGCACATGAACGCTAAGTCCGAGCACGGCTGGACGATGCTGGCGCTGATCTTCACGATCGTGGTGGTCGTCATCACCCTGAGCGGCTCGTTGTGGGTCATGTATCACATGAACCACAACATGATGCCGGGCATGATGCACGACATGCACAAGGTGCCTTGACCCAGCCCCGCTCCAGCGCCGTCCTCGCCGCGCTGGCGCTCTGCGCCCTTCTCGCCTTCGCGGGATTCGTGGCGTTGGGCATCTGGCAGGTCGAGCGTCGGGCCTGGAAGCTCGACCTCATCGCCCGGATCGACCAACGCGTGCACGCACCAGCCGTCGCGCCGCCCGCGACCGACCGATGGCCGAAGCTCAATGCAGCCGATGACGCATATCGGCGCGTGCGCGCCACCGGCACCTTTCTCCACGATAGCGAAACGCTCGTTCAGGCCACGACCGAACTCGGCGGCGGGTACTGGGTCCTGACGCCGCTGCGCATGACCGACGGCAGCATCATGCTGATCAACCGCGGCTTCGTGCCGCCCGAGGCGCGGGATCGCGCGGCACGCGGTGCGGCCGACCCCGAAGGCGAGTCCACGGTCACCGGACTGCTGCGAATCACCGAGCCGGGCGGCAGCTTCCTGCGGCGCAACGATCCGGCCGCCGACCGCTGGTATTCGCGCGATGTCCAGGCCATCGCGGCGGTTCGCGGCCTGAGCGGCGTCGCGCCCTATTTCGTGGATGCCGAAGCCGCCCCGTCGCGCCCCGGCACAGGCGCAGCGAACGTCCCGCGCACCTGGCCGGTCGGCGGCTTGACGGTCATCAGCTTTGCCAATAACCATCTGGTCTACGCATTCACCTGGTTTGCCCTGGCCCTGATGGTCGCCGCAGCCGCCTGGTACGTGGGGCGCGACGAGCGACGCGTGCGGCAGGGGCGCATGAACGAAGATGCCGGGCATGACTGAAGTCACTGTGATCGCTCCCGGCTCGCCCTCCGACCGGGCCGAAACCGTGAGCCACGGCGACGCGACCGGCCTCAAGAACATGCAGCAGCTCATCCAGCTGCGATGGATTGCCGTGGTCGGGCAGATCGCCACCATCCTCGTCGTTCATTTCGGCTTCGGGATCAGGCTGCCGCTCGACCAGATGCTGGCCGTGCTGGCATGCCTCGCCGCCTTCAACGCGGCGAGCCAGTTCCGCTGGCGCATCCACCGCGACGTGTCCAACACCGAGCTGTTCGTCGCGCTGCTGGTCGACGTGGCCATGCTCACCGCCCAGCTCTACCTCAGCGGCGGCGCAACGAACCCGTTCGTCTTTCTCTATCTGCTTCAGGTCATCCTGGCTGCGGTGTTGCTGGAGGCCTGGTCGACGTGGACGATGGTGGGCGTCACCACCGCCTGCTTCGCCGGGCTGGCCCTGTTCTCGGGACCGCTCTCGATTCCGCTCAACCATGACCGCGGCCTGCTCAGCCCCTACATCCTGGGCGTGCTGATCTGCTTCGCGCTCATTGCGGCCCTGCTGGTGGTCTTCATCACGCGGATCAGCCGCAACCTCCGCGGTCGCGATGCGCGCCTGGCCGCGCTTCGCCAGCGCGCCGCCGAGGAGGAACACATCGTGCGCATGGGCCTGCTCGCCTCGGGCGCCGCGCACGAACTCGGCACGCCGCTCGCCACGCTGGCGGTGATCCTCGGCGACTGGCAGCACCTGCCTCACTTCACTTCCGACCCCGAACTACTGGCCGAGGTCAGCGAGATGGAAGCGCAGGTGCAGCGCTGCAAGAGCATCCTGAGCGGCATCCTGCTGTCGGCAGGCGAGGCGCGAGGCGAGAACTCGGTCGAGACGACCGTCAGTACCTTCCTCGACGACCTGGTCGACGAGTGGCGCGATACGCGCCCCGTGACGTCCTTCACCTACGAGAACCGGTTCGGCCACGACCTGCCCATGGTTTCCGATTCGGCGCTGAAGCAGATGATCTTCAACGTGCTCGACAATGCCCTGGAAGCCTCTCCACGTTGGGTGGCCCTCGAAGCCGCACACGACGGCGACGACCTGACCCTGACGGTCAGCGACCGCGGGCCCGGTTTCGCGCTCGGAATGCTCGCGCAGTTCGGCAAGCCCTATCAGTCGACCAAAGGCCGGCCCGGCGCCGGGCTGGGTTTGTTCCTCGTCGTCAACGTCGCGCGCACGCTCGGTGGCAGGGTCGAGGCGCGCAACCGGCCGGAAGGCGGCGCGGTCGTGACGCTCACGCTGCCGCTGGCCGCCATCACCCTCGAAGAGGATGAGGACGACGAATTGGAAGACGAAGGACATGGAAGCTGAACGCCTGCTGCTGATCGTCGAGGACGACGCGGCTTTCGCGCGGACGCTCGGACGCTCGTTCGAACGTCGCGGCTATACCGTGATGCTCGCCGCGAACCTGGACCAAGTGTCGACGCTCCTGAAGGAGCACTCGCCCGGCTATGCGGTGGTCGACCTCAAGCTCAACGGTGACGCTTCGGGGCTCGCGTGCGTCCAGACGCTCAACCAGCATGACCCGGCGATGCTCATCGTGGTGCTCACCGGCTTCGCCAGCATCGCCACCGCGGTCGAAGCCATCAAGCTCGGCGCCTGCCACTACCTCGCAAAGCCGTCGAACACCGACGACATCGAGGCGGCCTTCGGCCGGGCCGAAGGCAGTACGGAAGTCGAACTGACGAACCGCTCCACGTCGATCAAGACGCTCGAGTGGGAACGCATCCACGAAACGCTCGCGGAAACCGGCTTCAATATTTCGGAGACGGCGCGCAGGCTGGGGATGCACCGCCGCACGCTGGCGCGCAAGCTGGTCAAGCAGCGCGTCAAGTAGGCGTCAAGGCGGCGTCAGACCGTCCGCGTGACATCGCGTCCGTCGGCCTGCGCCAGCAACCGCGCCGTGGCTTGGGCCGCCATTTCCATGCGCCTCACGTCGCGCTCGTCGAGGTCGTCGCGCGGCTCGAAGCTGAAGCCGCACAGCACACCGTACAAGCTTCCGTCCGAGAACCTCACCGGCACGCCAATATGGGCGCCCAGGGCCTCGTAGTAATCGGGAAGGCCATTCGCGACCCGCACGCGTTTGACGTCGGGCACCAGGCAAGGCATTCGGCCATCGACGATCCGCTGGCAGATGCTTTCAGTGAGAGGGTGGAAATCCCCTGGCCGGATGATGGCCTCCAGGGCCTTTGCGGAGATCTGCCGGAACACGCGGTTCTGATCCACGAACTCGCCCACGAATACCACCTCGAGGTTGAGCTGCTCGCGCACCACGCGCAGAAGGCTTCCGATGCAGCGCTCGGTGAAACTGCCGTCCATCCCGATGCTGGTCTCCGCGGTGATCGTGGCGATCCGGGATGCCCAATCGTCCAGGCCGTCGTGCTCGCCTTGGGTTGCTTTGCTCGTCAAAACTGTTGATCCTCCGGAGCCATCGTACGACAGAGTGTTTGCGCCATTGCGAGCCCGGCAGCTCCGCACCACAATTTCCGGGCGCCGCCACGGCAAGCCCTGCCGGGGCGCGCACTCACCGGACGCGACCATGCATCATTCATTCGGTGCGCTTTGCAGTGCGTTGGTCGGGCTGAGCATGGCCGGCATCGCCGCAGACACCTCGGCGGAGACACAGCCACTGGGATTTGCCAGCGTGGCGATCATCGGGACCTATCGCACCGCCATGCCGGCGAGGAACCAATACACGCTGCTATCCATATACCGTCAGGAATCGGCAGGGGGCCCGCCCGCCGGGATCGCCACCTTTGGCTGGCTGGACACCGGCGAGGTGCTGCTGGTCCAGTACACGGAGTACGTGCCCTCGATCACGCAAGCGATGTCGCGCCGCAGTGTGATGACGCCGGAGCCGCAGCCGCTGGACATCAAGACCGCGCCGCGCTACGTGATGGTCTGCGCGTGGCCGCTGGACACCAGGAGGGCACCCGGCAAGCCGATCGCCGTCTACGGCGAGCGGGACGACGCCAATGCGCAGATCGACACCTCGCCGAATTCCACCCTCACGACCCTGATGTGGGCTCCGGTCCCGGCCGCGCGCGCGGCCAGGAACTTCGCTGCGAGGGACTACTGTGGCGAGATCGCGCGCGAGAAGAAATCTTCGGTTCCCGCGTGGCTGATCGATGCCAGGGAATAGCGGCACTCGGCAGATGCGGGCTCGTTACGCTGGATCGCCCACTTGAAGGAACACCATGGCCGAGCTTCCCACTCCACCGCGGCGCCGCGTCGCGCTCATCGCCCACGACGGCAAGAAGACGGCGATGGTGGCTCTTGCACACGAATTCGAATCCCTGCTCCGCCAGTGCGAACTCTGCGCCACGGGCACGACGGGTGCGCGGCTGGCTTCCGAGGTGGGCCTCACGGTCGAGCGCCTGTTGAGCGGACCGCAAGGAGGCGACCTGCAGATCGGCGCGCGGCTCGCCACGGGCGGCATCGATGTCGTCATCTTCCTGCGCGACCCGATGACGGCGCAGCCGCACGAGCCGGACATCAACGCCCTCGTGCGGGCATGCGACGTCCACGACGTGCCTTGCGCGACGAACGTGGCGGGCGCGCGCCTGGTGCTCCGGCAGCTCGAGGCCGAGAAGCGCTGACCCGTCGCTAAGCGAACCGGGCCTGACCCTGTTCCTGGAACAGCGGCGTGACCGTTGCGAGGTTTGCCGGCGCGCGCACCTGCAGCGGCGCCTCGCTCAAGCCCTGGCTGACCAACCCGCGCTGCGCCGCCACGATGACGGCATGCGTGCGCGTTGTCGCATCGAGCTTTTCGAGAATTCCCTTGACGTGCACCTTGACGGTGCCGACGGCAATGCCGAGTTCCTTGGCGATCGCCTTGTTGCACGAGCCTGTCGTCAGCAAGTTCAGCACTTGCGTTTCCCGCGTGGTAAGCCGCTCGCGGGTGAGGCTGTCTGCGATTCGCCGCGAGACGGAGTGGGCCAGATAGCGCTGCCCCTGGCTCAGGGCGGTCACGCCATCGATCAGTTCGTCGATCTGGCAGCCCTGCAGGAGATACCCGTGGATGCCGGCGTTGATGGCCGAGCGGATCTCCCACTCGCGATCGATCGTTGTGACAACCATGACCTTGGCGCCACGGTTGCGCCGCTCGCCCTTCGCTGCCTTGGTATCGGCCAGGAATGCAAGGCCGCTGCGATAGTCCGCGACGACCACATCGGGCATCACGACCCCTTCGGCCGAATGGATGGCGCCCTTTGCGGTCACGGCCAACCCGGGCCGGTTGCCCAGAATCGCGACCAGGCCGGCGGACATGACGGGATCCTCATGAATCACGAAAACCCGGATGGATTCGATCGTCGGCATGCTTTTTCCTCTCATCGGGCTGCGGCGGGATGGAAATGATCAGCGCGCGGGCACCGCGGAACAAATTAAGTGGTGTGAATCCTTGTGACGCGCGGGCCTCCCTTTGGAGGTAGTCGGCTGGGCCCCTTCAGGCAGTGTCGAAAGCACCGCTGCCCTTGAACACTCTGGGCACCCGCGCAATGATCCGCGGCGGCGAACGCGTGCGCCGCCTGCCACTGGCCTTCAAATTGCTTTCCCAGCCAGCCTTCCAACCAAGGAGCGAATCCATGATCTACGGCTTGACCCCTCTTGGCATCGTCCACACAGTCATCAGCCTTGTGGCGGTGGTGGCCGGGCTCATCGCGCTCGTGCGCTACAAGGAAATTGCGCTCGCCACGCGCACGGGACGGGTCTATGTGATCGCCACCGTGCTCACCTGCCTGACGGGTTTCGGCATCTTCCAGCACGGAGGCTTCGGCGTGCCGCACGTGCTGGGCATCGTGACGCTCGTGGTGCTGGGAACGGCGATGTTGGCGGAACGATCGCAGACCTTCGGCAAGCTGTCGGCCTACGTGGCGGTGGTCTGCTATTCGCTGACCTTCTTCTTCCACATGATCCCCGGTGTGACCGAGACGGCGACCCGCCTGCCGCTGGGCGCGCCCCTGGTGGCGGATCGGGATGCATCGCCAGCCCTGCAAGGGACGATCGGCGCGCTGTTCATCGTGTTCCTGATCGGCGCGACGGTGCAGGTGCTGCGTGTGCGCGCAACGCGCCAGCGCGGTGCGCTGGACGGCCTGCGGATGCTGGGCTGATTACCGCGTCAGAGCGCCCGCAACGTACTTGAGGCCGACAACGAGCGCCACGGCGAGTACTGCGAGAAACACGAGCCGGCCCCAGCGCACCCCCGGTTGGCCCGCAAGGTCGGCGAGATCCGTCCGCTGCAACCCGGAAAACGAAGTGGAATCCGGCTTGTCTCGCGCCCAATCGTGGAAATTATCTCTGTCGGTATTCATGTAGTACATTTTAACTACACTTACACCAATTCTTACAAGAGATCGCGTCGGCGTCGACAGCCACACAAGCGACGCAACACTACACAAGATTTCGCCTCGCCATTACCGGGCGTTCACACGGCGCAAGCAGCATGGAGTCTCCTTACAGACAGGAGAGCCGCCATGAAAAAGATTGCCTTCGCCCTCGGCACCGTTGCACTGCTGTCGCTGACCACGCTCAGCGCCCCGGTACTGGCACAGCCCTATTCGGGCCGCGTCATCGTCGTCCCGGCCCCGCCTCCACCACCGGCGCGCGGCTACGTCGTGACACCCGGCTACGGCTACGCGCAACCCGGCTACGCGCCTCGCGGGCAGGGCTACTACGGACGCGACGGCCGATGGGACCGCCGCGGCTACGGCGATCGAGACCGTGACGGCGTCCCCAACCGCTATGACCGCGACCGCGATGGCGACGGCGTCCCCAACCGCTACGACTACCGTCCGGACAACCCCTACCGCTACTGAGTTCCGGCGCAGTCCAGAGCGCATGTGGACGCCGTCCAGTATCTCTGCTAAGGTTTGTGGATGCCGTACACAAACTAGGAGAGATCCATGCTCCTCGACGACAAGTGCGCCGTGATCTACGGCGCCGGCGGCGCCATCGGCGGTGCGGTCGCCCGGGCCTTTGCCCGTGAAGGCGCCAAGGTGTTCCTCGCCGGCCGCACCCCGTCGAGACTGGAGGCGGTGGCCGCCGACATCGTTGCCGCCGGAGGGCTGGCCGAAGCCACCGCGTTGGACGCCCTCGATGCCCCCGCCGTCGAACGCCATGCCGATGGCGTGGCTCGCAAAGCCGGCGGCATCGACATCGCACTGAACGCCATCGGTGTCGCTCACGTCCAGGGCACGCCCTTTGCGGACTTGTCGCTCGAGGACTACGAATTCCCCATCGCGACCTACACGCGCACCAACTTCATCACCGCCAAGGCCGTCGCCCGGCACATGGCGAAGAAGGGATCGGGCGTGATCCTCACGCTCTCCACGCCGGGGGCGCGGCTCCCGGGTCCCGGGTACATGGGCAATTGCGTCGCCAGCGCGTCCATCGAAGCCATGTCGCGCCACTTGGCCGGCGAACTCGGCGCGCAGGGCATCCGGGTGGTGTGCATCCGGCCGCACGCCATCCCTGAAGCCGCGGCAGCGGGTTCGCACACGCGAGCCGTTTTCAAGCCCATGGCGGACCGCGCCGGCGTGAGCATCGAACAGATGCTGGCGGGCGCAGCCGGCGACACGCTGCTGAAGAGGCTGCCCACGCTGGACGAAGTCGCGAACACGGCCGTCTTCCTCGCCTCCGGCTACGCAGGTGCCATCACGGGCACGGTCGCCAACCTCAGCTGCGGCTTCCTGGTGGATTGAGTGTGATGACGCATCGCTGGCTCGCCCCCGGCGTGTTGAGGATCGTGCTCGACCACACGATCGTGAACCTCGCGCTGCCCACCTGAATCCGGCAGAAACGTAGGCGTTGGCCTACAGAAATTCCGCCCGCACGCGCCCACCATCAAGGCATGAAAAATCCGATCAAACTCGTCATCGACGAGCCGGCGCCCGGGTCTTTTCTCTGGACGCTGCTCGAAACCGACGCCTGCGGCGTGCCTCGAAAGGTCGTGAGAGCGGCCGAATACGGGGCAGACACCTACGAGGCGGCACTGGCGGCCGGCACCCGGATGATGGACGCCGAAATCCGCAAGAACATCAGTGCCCCGTCAGAGCGGGACAGCGTGTCGAGCTAGGCCAGGTGCGTCTTCAGCGGCACGGCCGGATCGGCCGCGACCGCAGGGTCCGGGCTGCGACCCGCTTCCAGTAACTTGCGGCTCATCATGTGGTCGACCGGTGCATTCACGGATTCGACACAGCGAAGCTGTCCGTCGACGTAATGCAGCAGCGAGAACGATGCCGCATTGGCGCCGGAGCGCCTGACGGTCACGGCACCCGCCGTGCCTTCGGGCGGCACCAGCCCGGCCATCTGGAGCCGCAGCCCGCCCTGATCCGACCAGAACCACGGCAACGCGTCATGCGGTCGCGACGCACCGGTGAGCGTCGCCACCGCGGTGCGCGCCTGGTCGTTCGCGTTCTGCACCGATTCGAGCCGCAGCGGCTGGCCCGCGCGCCGATCCGGAAAGCGCGTGCAATCGCCGACGGCCAGGATGGCCTCGTCACTGGTCTGCATGTAGGCGTCGACCACGATGCCATCCACGCACTCGAGGCCCGCCGCCTGTGCCAGCGCCGTCTCGGGCACTGCGCCGATGCCGAGCAGCAGCAGGTCGATGGGTTGCGGTTGCCCGTTCACCTCGATCGCCGCCAGCCGCGTGCCGTCGATCTTCATGACCCCACACTGCACGCCGACGCGCACATCCATTCCGGCGGCACGGTGGGTGGCGAGCACATGGGCGGACAGGTCCGGCGACACGGCGCGGCTCAACAGGCGAGGCGCGCTTTCCAGCACGAGCACCTGTTTGCCAAGCGCCAGCGCTGTAGCCGCCACTTCGAGCCCGATGAAGCCGCCGCCCAGAACCGTGACGTGCTGCGCCGCAATGAGTTGTGCACGCAGCCGCGTCGCTTCGTCGACGGCGCGCACCAGGGCCACGTTCTCGAGCCCCGCCAGCGCGGCGAGCTGACGTGCCCGCGTGCCGGTCGCGAGCACCAGCCGCTCCCAGCCGAGCACCTTGCCTGAGCGCAGCGTGACGGTGTGCATCGCCCGATCGATGGACACCGCCGGATCGCCCATGTGCATGGTGATGCCCGATTCGCCGTACCACGTCTCGGCTTTGTGCGACTGCGGCGTCTCGTCTGGGCTCTTCAGGAAGGTCTTGGAGAGTGGCGGGCGGTGATAAGGAATGGCCGCCTCTTCGCAGACCAGGTGCACGCGCGCGCCCTGCCCCGCCTCCACGAGGCCGGCGCACAGTTGCGCGGCCGCATGGCCGCCGCCGATGATGACGATGTTCGAGTTCATGAAAGTATTCCGTCGCTGTCGGTGATCCCCACAATGTCGGGATCGAGCCCGCCACTGTAGCCTCAGGGACCACGTCGGCGCCCACGGACAAACCACAGAGACAAGCAGATGAAGATTCGCATCATTGGCGGCGGCCCCGCCGGCCTTTTCTACGCCTATCTGATGAAGCGCGACGACCCGTCGCACGACATCCGCGTCTACGAACGCGACCCGGAAAGCGCCACCTACGGCTGGGGCGTGGTCTTCTCCGACGTGGCGCTCGCCTTCGTGCGCGACCTCGCGCCGGAACTGTACGAATCGATGACGCGCAACCAGGAGGTGTTCGACGAGATGGCCGTCGTGCACCAGGGCGTGCACGTCACGCTCGCGCACAACACCTTCCATCGCATGGCGCGCATCGACCTGCTCAAGGCGCTGCACGCGCATTGCCGCGAGGTGGGCGTGGTCATCGAGTTCGAGCAGCGCTTCGACGACGTCACGGCCTTTGCAGACGCGGACCTGATCGTCGCAGCCGACGGCGCCAATAGCGCCATCCGCACTCGCTACAAGGAACACTTCGGGCCGACGCTCGACGAGCGACCGAACCTGCTGGCGTGGTACGGCACCACGCAACTCTTCGACCCGCTCTCGCTCATCTTCCGGCAGAACCCCGACGGGCTGGCGATCGCCCACACTTACCGCTACAGCCGCACGCACAGCACCTTCCTGGTCGAAGTCGACCCGGCCACCTTCCACCGATCGGGCCTCGACCGCATGAGTGAATCACAGAGCCTCGCATGGTGCGAAAAGGTGTTTGCCGATGACCTGCAGGGCCACAAGCTGCTGTCCAACAAGTCGAACTGGTTCCGCTACACCATCGTCAAGAACCGCAGTTGGCACTACACGAACATCGTGCTGATCGGCGATGCGCTGCGCACCGGCCACCCGTCGGTCGGGTCGGGCACGCGCCTCGCCATGCAGGATTCGATCGCGCTCTTCGACGCCTGCAAGACCTGCGGCGCGGATGTGCCGAAGATGCTCGAAGAATTCGTGCGCATCCGCCAGCCCGGCTCCGACTCGCTTCAGAAGGCCGCGATCAAGAGCACCGAGTGGTACGAAAACCTCGGGCCCAAGCTGCCACTGGATCCGATCTCCTTCGCCTACGACTACGTCACGCGCAGCGGCCGCGTCGACCATGCGGACGTGCGCAAGCGCGACCCCGAGCTTGCGGCCGCCTACGAGAAGCTGCACCCGGAACTGGCGTTTTGACCTGGAAGGAATCCACCATGCTCGAAGGCTGCGTTCCCTGGCCCGCCGAAGCGGCCCAAAAATTCCGCCAACTCGACCTGTGGGAGGACCTCACGGTGGCCGAGATGGTCGAGCGCACGATGCGTGCGGCGCCAGAGAAGACCGCGTTGGTCTTCAACGACCGCCGCATCAGCTATGCAGAACTGGTGGGCAGTTCCAGGCAACTCGCGATGGCCCTGCTCGACCTGGGCTTGAAGCCGCGCGACCGCGTGGTGGTGCAGTTGCCGAACGTGCCGGAGTTCGTCATTGCGTATCTGGCTCTCAACTGGATGGGCGCGATCCCGGTGATGGCGCTGCGCGCGCACCGGCATGCCGAGGTGCGCCATTTCATCCGTGCCTCCGGCGCGACCGCCTACCTGGTGCCCGACGTCGTCGGCAACTTCGACTACCGGCCGATGGCTGCGGAAATGGCTGCGGAGTTTCCCTTCCTGCGCCACGTGATCGTTGCGGGCGAGCCGGCGCCGGGACAGCGTGCACTGGATCCGTTGATCGACGGCGGCGTGGGCGAAGACGACCAGTCCACGGCGAGACTGCTCGCCGCACGCCCCGCCCCCGATGAAGTGTCGACCATGTTGCTCTCCGGCGGCACGACCTCGGTGTCGAAGCTAATCCCCCGCACGCACAACGACTACGTGCTCAACGCCCGCCTCTGCGCGCAGGCGGCGGGCTTCGACCGCGAAACGGTCTTCATGGCCATCCTGCCGCTGGGCCACAACTACAACCTCGCGTCGCCGGGCCTGCTGGGCACCTTCTACGCGGGCGGCACCGTGGTGATTGCCGCGGGCACCGACATGGAGGCTACTTTCGCATCCGTCGAGCGCGAGCGCGTATCGGCCATCGCGAGCGTGGTCCCGCTCATTTCCAACTGGCTCAACAGCGACGTGCCGAAGCGCTTCGATCTCTCGTCGCTCAAGGTCGTGCAGAACGGCGGCGCACGGCTGGCGCCCGAGTTGCGCACGCGCCTGCGCGAACAGTTCGGCTGCACGCCGCAGGAGATCTATGGCACAGCCGAAGGCCTGATCAACATGACGCGGCTCGACGACCCGAACGAGCTCCTGCTCGAAAGCTCGGGTGCGCCCGTGAGCGAACTCGACGAGATCAAGGTGCTGGACGACAACGACCGCGAAGTACCCGACGGCGAGACCGGCGAACTGGTGACGCGCGGACCCTACACCATCCGCGGCTACTACAACGCACCCGAGAAGAACGCCGAAGCCTTCACGGCCGACGGTTTCTATCGGATGGGCGACATCGTGCGCAAACGCGGACGCTACGTGTTCACCGAAGGCCGCCGCAAGGACCTGATCAATCGCGGTGGCGAGAAGATCAGCTGCGACGAGATCGAGAACCTCATCTTCGGACTTCCGCAGGTGAAAGTCGTCGCGCTGGTCGGCCTGCCCGATCCGGTCTTCGGCGAGAAGGCGTGCGCCTGCGTGATCCTGCAGCCCGGCACCACGCTCGAGTTCGATGAGCTGATTGCCTACCTGCGCCAGCAGAAGATCGCATCCTTCAAGCTGCCCGAGCGGCTGGAGATCATGGATGAATTTCCGGTGAGCCCCGTCGGCAAGATCCTCAAGCGCGAACTGCGCGACCGGCTCACCGCGTAGAGTGCGCCCATGATCGTTCTCTACCATTGCGTCAGCGCTCGCTCCTTTCGCCCGTTGTGGATGCTCGAAGAGGTGGGCGCACCGTACGAGCTGCGCATGCTGCCGTTCCCGCCGCGCGCGCTGCAGCGTTCGTACCTCGAGATCAATCCGCTGGGAACGGTGCCCTATCTGATCGACGGCGACACGCGCATGACGGAGTCCGCCGCGATGTGCCAATACCTCGCGCAGCGCTGCGATCCGGACAACACGCGCGGGCTCGCGGTTCGCCCGGACGAACCCGGCTTCGGCGCCTGGCTGAACTGGCTGCACCACGGCGAGGCAACGCTGACCTTCCCGCAGACCATCGTGCTTCGCTACGGGCGATTCGAACCGGACGAGCGCAAGCTGCCGCAGGCTGCGGAGGACTACGCCAAGTGGTTCATCGCGCGCCTGCGCGGCATCGACGGCGTGCTGGCGAAGCACGAGTTCCTCTGCGCCGACCGCTTCACGGCCGCGGACATCTCGGTCGGCTATGCCCTGATGCTGGCCGGCGAGATCGGCCTGACCGCGCGCATTCCTCCCGCGATCGCCGCCTATTGGGAGCGACTGAAACTGCGCGACGGCTACCGGCGCGCGCTGGCCTCGCAGCACGGCGCGGCGTTGACGCAGGGCGTCTCGCCGCAGTCTTCGCCGACTCCCTCGCCTTCCACGCCCGGCACTTGATTCGCTTCCATCAAGGCCCCGCCATTGACTCAACCGCCCTTGCGCCTGCATAACCGCAGGAATGGACTTCCACCACCCGCTCTTCCAGAGCCTTGCGCTGCCGCTGGTTCTCTCCTTCGCGGGTGCAGGGCTGCTGCGGGTGGGACTGGGGCCGGTCCACGGGCGGCGTTGGGCTTCGGCCAGCGTCGGGGTCGCGATCGTCGTCGGATCGGTATGGATCCTGGGCTGGGACATGTGGCCCCGCACGCTGACGGAGGAACTGCCCTGGATCTATATGGCCGCCGCCTTGCTGGGTCTCGGCCTGGAAGCCATGCGCGCCGCCCCCCGGACCACCTGGCTCGCCACCTGCGCCCTCTGGACGCTCGTGCTCGCGGGATTGAGCGACCAGCCGCTCGCAGTGCAGGCGTTGACCTGGCTGGTCGGCGTTGCGGTGATCGCTGCGGTGCTGGGGCAATCCGAGGAGAGCGCCCACGCACCGGCGAGCCTCGTCGTCGCCGGACTCGGACTGGCAGCGGTCGCCCTCATCAACGGCTCGGCGCTCCTGTTCGAGCTGAGCCTGTCGATCTCCGCCGCAGTCGCGGGCTGTGCACTGTGGGTCTGGCCCACGGCCCGCATCGCCTTCGGCGCCTGCGGTGCCGTGGTCTCGGTGATCGCCTGGCTATCCTTGGCGGAAGGCATCGCATTGCTGTCACCTGTGCGGCCTGTCGTGCTGTTGTTGCTCGCTTGCGCCTTCCTGTCGGGACCGATCGTGCAATGGGCGGCCCGATGGTTTCGAAGTCCGCAGCCCCATGCATCGCGGCGCAACTGGCGCGGTGCATTGATCATCGCGGTGCTGGCCGCGATCTGGGTGACCGGCGCCGTGGCGCTGGCGCTGCGCGACGATGCCAAGGCACCGGCCGGCAGCCTCGACGACCCCTACTACACGCCACGCTGGTAGACGTGGCGAGACACGCAGATCGACTTCCATGATGCCCAACCCCTCCTCGATCCCGGGCATCGATGCCCTGTGGCCTCTGTGTCTGGACATCGTTGCGCAACGCCGCGGGCACGCTGCACCGCAGCAATGGGACGCGCACTCGCCCCTGGCCTGGGATGCATCGCAGGGTTTTGCCTTGCGCGGCGTGTGGGACGACGGCGCAGTCGAGTTGTTCGACCTGCTCAAGCCCGTGCTGGACCGCCCGCGCAAGAGCAAGCCCTGGCTGATCGGCCAGCTCGGCCAAAGCCTCGACGGATGCGTGGCAACGCACGGCGGCGACTCCAACTACGTGAACGGCCCCGAGGTGCTGGTGCATCTGCATCGCCTGCGTGCGTTGAGCGATGCGGTCATCGTGGGCGCCGGCACCGCGGCCATCGACGACCCGCAACTCACGACGCGTCATGTGGCGGGCGCACACCCGGTGCGGGTGCTGCTCGATCCGGAACTCGGTCTTCCGCCGACCTTGCGTGTCTTCTCGGACCGGCAGGCTGCGACTCTGCTCGCGTGCGATGCAACCCGGGCAGCCGAAGCGGCAAATCGCGTGGGCGCCGATCAGGTACTCGGGGTGCGAGGTCTGACGGGAGTCGAGGGCGGGCTGAACCTGCGCGCACTGACGGCTGCATTGGAAGCGCGCGGCCTTCGCGTCCTGTTCGTCGAAGGCGGCGGCGTCACGGTTTCGCGCTTCATCGCGCAAGGATGCCTGGACCGGTTGCACCTGAGCGTCGCGCCTGTGATCATCGGCGCCGGTCGGCCGGGGTTGCAGTTGCCGAGAAGCGCCGCGATGCGGGATTGCATGCGGCCTTCAGTGCGAATCTTCCGCATGGGGTTCGATGTGCTGTGGGATCTCGACCTACGGGCCGAGCAACCCGAAGCCCCGCGAAGCTAGACCGCCAGAATCTCCTGGTGCCCGATGCGCAGGCGAGTCTTGTCGAGAACGTCGATTCGTCGCTGAATCCATGCGCTCACCGAGCTTCGGGCCGTCGGGTCTTGCTCGATCGCCGCAGTGCCCATGCCTTCCACCATCGCGGTCAGCATCGCCGCGGCTTGTGTTTCTTCGCCGGCATCGATGTGCCAGTCGCTGTTGGCCTGGGAAACTCGAAATCCCATCGCAGGGAGACGACTGACAGCAACGCTCACCGCGTCCGCGCCGAGTGCAGGACCGAATCCCTTGTCTCGACGCTGATTTGAAGCGAAGAGTCGATCCACCTCCTCGTCGCCGGCAATGGGCGGATCCCAGGTGACGCGGCCGTCGACATTCAGGCCGAACAACATGGCCGCGCCCGCCGAGCGAACACGGCCGAACAGCGCGTCCAGCCAGGATGCGGAGACGAGGTCCAGCAGCGCCGATGCGGTAACGAGCCTTGATCCGGCAAAGGGAACAGCGCCGAGTTGCAACGCGAGGTCGATGCACAGGAGGTGTACCTCGGCCTTCCAACCCGGACCTTCGATGCGCATGGAAGTGGCTCTTGCCTCAAGCAATAAGCCGTTCTCCAACGCCCATGCCGCAAGCACGCCTGGCAATGCCTCCAGCAGCTTCGGGTCATGGTCGACCAGGATCCATCGTTGCGATCCAGCAAGGCGCGGTGCGAGTTCACGCAGGTTCGCGCCCGTTCCGCAGGCCAGGTCGAGCACCGCGAGTGTCGGATCACCACCGCGCAAACGTGTGGCGAGCGCGTTCAGCTTCAGCGAGCGCGCTGCCATGCCGCGCGCCTCGCGGTCATAGGGCTCGCGCAGCGCGAGCCAGTCGGCACTGAAGCCGGTCACGTGTCAGTCGCTCCCTGAAACCTGCGAAGAGCTGTTGCGAAACGCGCGGCGCTGTCCGCCCACGTTGGCAACCGTTGCCGCGCCGCGCGAGCGCCCTCCGACAGCTGCGCGCGCCAGTCGGCATCGTCGATCACACGCTGCAAGGCTGTGCGCAAAGCAAGGCCGTCGCCGGGCGGCACCAGCACGCCGGCATCCGCGGGCACGGTGTCCGGGATGGCGCCCGCGCTGGTGCTGATCACGGGCAGTCCATGTGCCAGGGCTTCCGCCAGCGCCATGCCGTAGCCTTCGTGAAAGGACGGCAGCACGAACGCATCGGCGCCCGCATAAAGCGCCCTCAAGCCGGCCTCGTCCTGCTCACCGTGAAGCACGATCCTCTCGGCCAGACGATGGCGTTCGATGGCCTCGATGAAAGCGCTGGCACATGCGGGATCCATCGTCAGGCTCCCGGCACAATGCAGCGTCCAGTGCCGGTCGCGCAATGCGGAGAGCGCTTCGATCAAAAGGCCGTGGCCCTTGCGCGGCGTCACGGTCGCCACGCAAAGAAGCGACAACCCGCCAGAGCCCGATCCAGCCGCGAGCGGCGCCGGCTCGGTTCCCGGTTCGACCACGGCGATGCGCGACGCGGGCACGTCGAACGCAGCCAGCGCACGCGCGGTGGAAGGACTGGTCACGATCACGCCCCGCGCGGTCGCCAAGGCGCGTCGTTCGCTCTCGAACAGCGCGAGCCGCATGGCGGCCTCAAGCCCGGTTTCCAGCGACAAAGGGTGATGAACGAGCGCGACCCAACGCAGGCGTTGCGCGTGGGCTTCGGCCAATGCGGGCATCGCGCCGAAGGCAAGGCCATCGATCACCGCGAGTTCGCCATCGGGGACGGCCTCGACGACGCGGCGCGCCAGCGCCTCCGCCGATGCACTCGGCATGGGCCAGCCCCCATCGAGTGAACGCACATCGACCTGCCATCGTCGGGCGCGCAGTCCATCGATGACGTGCCGGTCGTAGGTGTAGCCACCCGTTCGGGTGTTCAGGTCTCCCGGCACGAGAAAGGCGCAGCGAGTGTTCAACCAGCGCGCGCCGACAAGGCGCCCTCGTAGGCCGCCCAGGCCACATGCGATTCGTTGAGCCTCACGCGCAATGCTGACAGTTCGCTTGCGTGGGGTCCGAGTTCGCCCTTGGCAATGCGGTCGGCAATGCGATCGAAGATCACGCGCGCCATGAACTCGGTGGTCGTGTTCTTTCCCTCGAACGCGGGATCGTCGTCGAGGTTGCGCAGGTTGAGTTCGCTCAGCACGCCGCGCAACACCTCGGTCGCGAGCGCGATGTCGACCACCACGCCATCGGCGTCCAGTTCGACGCGGCGAAGTTCGAGGTCAACCACGTAGGTCGCACCATGCAGGCGCTGGGCGGGGCCGAACACTTCGCCCCGAAAGCTGTGGGCGATCATGAAGTGGTCGCGGACGTTGACGCTGTACATGGAGGCCTTTCAGGAGTAGTCGATACGCTGGCACAAGGTGTCCGGTGCGGCAGTGGCCAGGCGGCCGAGCACCGCGGGCAACTCGTCGAATGGGGCGCTGTCGGTGATGAGCGCGTCGAGCACCGGATCGCGCAACAGCGACAAGGCGAGCGCGAGCCGGCGGTGGTGGCTCCAGCGCGAACGCTGGACAACGGCCACATGGCCCACTTGCGAGCTCTTGAGCGTGAGGCGCTGCGCGTGGAAAGCTTCCCCCAGCGGAAGCGCGACTTCGCGCCGGCCGTACCAGCTCATCTCGATGACCGTGGCCTCGAACGCCGCCAGGCGCAACGCGGTGACAAGCCCTTGCGCGCTGCCGCTCGCATGTACGACGAGGTCCGCGTCCGGCTTGGCACCCTCCGGGCTTGCAAAGGCCACGCCCAGGACTTCAGCCACCTGTCGACGCGAGGGATTCAAATCGATCAGCTCGACCGCGCAACCCGGCAGCCGGCCCGCGAGCCATGCGACGAGAAGGCCCACCACCCCCCCGCCCACGACCGCGATGCGATCGCCGATGCGAGGCGCCGCATCCCACAAGGCATTGACGGCGGTCTCCATGTTGGCCGCCAGTACCGCACGCGGCGCGGGCACGCCTTCAGGCAGCAGGTGCAGGGCATGGGCCGGCACGACGTAGCGGGTCTGGTGCGGATAGAGGCAGAAGACGGTGCGGCCCAAGAGCGCCTCCGCCCCCTGCTCCACGATACCGACGCTGGCATAGCCGTACTTCACCGGCCCCGGAAAATCACCCTCCTGAAACGGCGCCCGCATCCGCTCGAACTCGGTAGCCGGCACCTCGCCCCGGTACACGAGCATCTCGGTGCCGCGGCTGATGCCGCTGTGCAGCGCGCGCACCAGTACGTCGCCGGCGGCGGGGGCATGCACGCCGGCACTGCGGATCGCCGCCCGGCCGGGCGCCTCGATCCAGCAAGCCCTTGACTCACCTGAAACTTCGCGGGACGGATATGCTGGCATGCTGCTTTCAGCGCTCGCTGTCCGCGAGCGACCCTGTTCAAGCCGATGGAAGCGATCTTAAGACGATGACTTCGCAGTCCTCCAATGACCGTCGCGTATTCCCGTCGAGCCATGCTGCTGCGCTGCGTCGCGATGCATGGGGGGAGGCCCTGGCCTGCCTCGTGTTGCTGACGCTGATCGCCGGCGGCGCCGGGCTGCTGGCTGCGCTCGGTCCCTGGTTTCACATCAAGGCAGTGAGCGTATTTGTCGTGGCGTTCGCGATCGTCCTGCGCGGGCTTCCGGACCATTCGCCGAATCTGCGTTTCGGCCCGGCCAACCGCGTGACGCTGTTGCGCCTGACGCTCGTGGCACTGCTCGCGGCCGGAATTGGCGAGCCCACTGCCGACGTCGCGCCGATCGCCTGGGCCGCCATCGTCATCGCCACGACCGCAGCGCTGCTCGACGCGCTGGATGGCCCATTGGCACGCACTCATGGCATCGCCAGCGAATTCGGCGCGCGCTTCGACATGGAGACGGATGCGCTGATGGTGCTCGTCCTGAGCCTGCTGGTGATTCATTTCGACAAGGCCGGCCTATGGATCATTGCGGCTGGTCTCATGCGCTACGTATTCGTGCTGGCCGCCAAGGCCTGGCCATGGCTGGCGCGGCCTCTACCGCCGAGCCAGCGCCGCAAGGCCGTGTGCGTGGTGCAGATCACCAGCCTGATCGTGTGCCTCGGGCCGATCATTCCGCTCGCGTGGAGCCAGTCCATTGCCGCGGCCAGCCTGGCCGCCCTGGCTGCATCCTTCGCAGTGGACATCGTCTGGCTGGCCCGTCGTCACCGTTCCCCCTTGGAGGTCGAACCATGAATGCGCCGCCGATCCGGAGACTGTGCGTCACCCTGTTCTCGCTGATGGCACTGGCTTCGCCGGTGCGGGCCGAGCCGGCGCGCTACGAGCTGGACCCGAACCACATCACCGTCGCCTTCATGGTCGATCACCTCGGCTATGCCAAGGTGCTCGGGATGTTTCGTGCGGCACGCGGCAGCTACAGCTTCGACGAAGCCACCGCCACCTTGAGCAACCTGCGCGTCGAGGTCGACACGCAGAGCGTTTTCAGCAACTACGGCAGGCGCGACCAGCATCTGAAGAGCGCCGACTTCCTCAACGCCAGCGAATTCCCGCGCATGGTGTTCACCGCGTCCAGCGCCAAGCGAACCGGCGACCGCACCTTCGAGATCCCGGGTCAGCTCGAACTGCTGGGCAAGCCACAGCCACTGACGCTCACCGCGACCTGGAACAAGAGCGGCCCCTCGCCCATCGACAGGGTCTACACGATGGGCGTGTCGGCACGCGGCAGTTTCAAGCGCAGCAGCTACGGAATGAACTACGGCGTGAGCAACGAGTGGGTTGGCGACGAGATACCGCTCATCATCGAGTTCGAGGCCCAGCGCAAATGATCGCCGGCGCCCGGCACTCACCGCGGACCGGGGCGGTGCCATGGCCCGGATGGACGCGATGGCTGCTGCGCTTCGGCCTGCCCTTCGCCATGCTGAATGCGATGTTCACGCTGGAGAACATCTGGCCGACGCTGTGGGCGCGACCGGGGCTGCGTCTGTCCTTCGAGTTGTGCATGGCAACGCTCGCGCTCACGGCGTGGCTGGCCGCGCGAGGCGCCGCGAGCGCCCGGATGCTGCGCGCGCTGGCCGCGCTCACCACCTTCTGGGTTGTCACGCGCTATGTAGAGGTGACTGCATCGGCCGTCTTCGGCCGGGAGATCAACCTGTACTGGGACGGCCGTCATCTGTTCGACGTGCTTCGCATGGGCAATGCTGCGGAATGGCAGATCGCCCTGGGTGCGGCAATCATTCTGGCCGTCGTGTGGCTGGCGTACCGCGTCGCTCACCATTGCTGGGCTGCCATGGCGCGCGAACTCGCATGGCACCGGCCGCGTCCGGCGATCGGCGTCTTCGGCGCACTGCTGCTGGGGATTTTCGCCATGCACGGCATGGGTGGGCGCGACACGCGTTGGTTCTTTTCGATGCCGGTCGCGCCCATCATCGCCAGACAGGCCGAGTTGCTCGCAGGGCAACTGTGGCCGGGCAGTATCGCCTCGCGCCTGTCGCCCAGCCCGGCCTTCGACACGCACCTGGGAGGACTCGGCGGCGCCGATGTTCTGTTGATCTTCGCGGAGTCCTACGGCGTGACGACCCTCGACGCCCCCGACCAGGCCGCCAGGCTCGCGTCACACCGTGCGCGGCTGGCCGAAGCCCTGCGGGCCGGCGGACGACAGGTTGTTTCGGGGCGTGTGCGATCGCCGACCTACGGCGGTGCCTCCTGGCTCGCCCACGCCGAACTGCTGAGCGGTGTCGACATGCAGAAGCCTGGGAACTACGAACTGCTGCTCGCGACGGAGCGACCCACGCTGGTGCGGCACTTCAAGGCCCACGGCTACCGAACCGTAAGCTGGATGCCGGGCCTGCAGCGGCCCTGGCCCGAAGGCAGCTTCTACGCCTTCGACCGCTACGTCGACGCTACCAACATGGGCTATCGCGGCCCGGATTTCGGGCATTGGCGCATCCCGGACCAGGCCTCGGTCGCGTTGGTGCAGGCGCAGGAGCTGGCCGCCTCACCCGCCACACGCGCGCCGCGCCTGATCGTCTTCCCGACCCTGGCCAGCCACGCGCCGTTTCGCCCCCTGGCGCCCTATGTGCCCGACTGGGACCGACTACTTCGCGCTGATGCGTACGCGCAAGACCAGGTGGCGCATGCCGTGGCCGAGCCCTTGTCATGGCTGGAGCCGGTGCCCGCCTATCTCGATTCGCTGGCCTACACCTTCGAATGGCTGGGCGACTACCTGTCAGGCCACGCGCCGCCGAACATGCTGACGATCGTGATCGGCGACCATCAGCCGATGGCGAGCGTGAGTGGCCGTGACGCATCGTGGGATGTACCTGTTCACATCATCAGCGCCGACCCGCAGCTCCTGCAGCGCCTCGAAGCCGCCGGCTTCACACCAGGCCTGCTGCCGATGCAGCCTTCGCTCATGTCGATGCATGGCCTCACGTCCGTGCTGCTCAGCGCATTCGACGGCCGCTCAGGCAGTCGTTCCGGCGCCGCGGAATAGACCGGCAAGCCTGCGCGTTCTGTGCACTATTTCACGCTGGTTGCGGGGGCTTCTCTGATAGCCTGTCCGGCTATGCGCGCCATCGTCCTGCTTGCCAATATCGGGGTCCTTGCCCTGGCCTTCTACCTGGGATCGTGGATAGGACTGTTGATCGCGGCCGGTGTCTGCGTGGTGCTCGTTGCAGCCTTTTTCGTCTTCTCGATGGCCAAGATCGAAGCGCGCGAATCGAAGGACGTGCAGAGGGCGATGGGGCGGAACTCCACCTTTCTCGGTGGGCTCTTCCACTCCAGCAAGCGCTGATTCCGCACCCTTATTCGACGGCCGCCTTGGCCACGGCAACCGCAGCCTCCCGCGGCAGCGCGACTGCATTCTTCACTGCCAGGATCTCCGCCATCACACTCACCGCGATCTCCGGCGGCGTCTTGCTGCCGATGTAGATGCCGATCGGCCCACGCAGGCGCGCCAGCGACGCTTCGGTCTGGTCGAAGTGATCGATCATGCGTTCGCGCCTCGCTTCGGCGTTGCGGCGGGAGCCGATGGCGCCGACGTAGAAGGCCTCGCTGTTCAAGGCTTCGAGCAATGCGAGATCGTCGAGCTTCGGGTCGTGCGTGAGCGCGACCACACAGGTTCGGCGATCCGGCCTGAAGGCCGTCACCGCGTCGTCGGGCATTTCAGTGGTAATGGTCACGCCCGGCAAGGACCAGGCCGTGTGGTACTCCGTGCGCGGGTCGCACAAGGTGACTGCGAAGCCGCTGAACTTCGCCATCGTCGCGAGGTATTCGGCCAGTTGGCCGGCGCCGATCAGGAGCATGCGGTACTCGGGGCCGAAGGTGTTGACCAGTTCCGAGTCCGTCACCGTCAGCTCGGCGGGCGATGGCGCCTCGGCCAGCTTGACGGCGCCATCGGCGAGCGACACCGTGCGCTGCATCAGCCGGCCTTGCTCGAGCGCGGCGACGAGCGTCGCAAGCGAAGCGGGATCGGGATCGTATTCGAGCAGCAGTTCCAGCGTGCCGCCGCACGGCAACCCGAAGCGATGCGCCTCGTCGGCGGTGATGCCGTACTTGACGAGCGCCGGTGCGCCGGATGGCATCGCGCCATCGCCACCGTGCGCGCGGCTGTAGCGCGCGATCAAGTCGTCTTCGATGCAGCCGCCCGACACCGAGCCGACGACCGCGCCGTCCTCGGCCAGCGCCATGATCGAACCGATCGGCCGGGGCGACGATCCCCACGTGCGCACCACGGTGGAGAGCAGCGCACGGCGACCGGCCTGGCGCCAGTCGCGCAAGGTGCGAAGCACCATGACGTCGAGGTTTTCCATGTCTGTTCCCTGCTTTCCGAGGCGCCTTATTCGCCTGGCCTCTCGCTTGGCTTCTCGTCTGTCTTTTCGTCCGCAGCCTTGTCGGACTTCCGGCCGATGCCGAGCTTCTGCATGAACCCGGCCATGGCGCCAGTCTTTTCCGCCGGCGCTTCCTCCGCAGGCGTTTCCGCGGGCGGCGGGCCGTAGCGGCTCTGCATCTCGGCTTCGAAGCGCTTGAAGAAATCGTCGGCGGTCGACTTCGCGGCACCGTCGATCAGGCGTTGGCCCAGTTGGGCGATCTTGCCGCCCACCTGCGCCTGCACCGTGTAGTCGAGTTCGCAGCCCTCGCTGCCGTCCGCAACCGGTTTGAGCGACACGCTCGACGAGCCCTTGGCGAAACCCGCCACGCCGCCCTGCCCTTCGAACGAGAGCTTGTAGCTATTGGGCGGCTCGATATCCGCGAGACTGACCTTGCCGTTGAACTTGGCCGACACGGGACCGATCTTGACGGCGAGCGCGACGGTGTACTGGTTCTCGCCGGTCAGCTCGAACTTGTCGCAGCCGGGGATGCATTTCTTCAGCGTTTCAGGATCGTTCAGTGCTTCCCACGCCTGCTGTTGCGTGACGCCGAGCCTGCGATTGCCGAGCATTTCCATGGTGGATTCCTTTGATGTCTTGTATCGCGCGAGCGGCCGGCCCTACCGGCCGGACCGCATCAACTTGGCCAGACTCGCTGCCAGTTGTTCCAGAGCACTGAGATTGTGGACTGCGAGCATCGCGTCTGCATGACGGTGCAACATGGCCGCACCGCGCGCGAGCGGCGCGTAGCCTTCATAGCGCAGCAGCGGGTTGAGCCACAGCACGCGTCGCGAATGGCGCTTGAGCCAGAGCAATTCGTTCTCCAGCGTTTCGGGCTCCCCGGTGTCCAGGCCGTCGCTGATCACCAGCACCAGCGTGCGGCGTCCGGTGAGGCGGCGGGCATGGCGTCGACGCAATTCACCGAGCGATGCGCCGAGGCGCGTGCCGCCGGCAAAGTCGTCGATGGCGTCGCTTGCCGCGGCCAGCATCGCATCGGTGTCGGCAATGCGGAAAGCCGGCGTCAGATCAGTCAGGTGAGTGCCGAACGCAAACACGTCGCGCCGTCCCGAACGCCGAGTCGCTGCATGAAGAAAGGCGAGCAGCAAGCGCGCATAGCGCTCCATCGACCCGGACACATCGACCAGCACCAGCAGCGGCAATGGCTGCTTGCGGCGCGACCACCGCGGCAGACGCATGATCTCTCCGCCGGTGCGGGCCGCCTCGTGCAGCACGCCGGGCCAGTGCATGCGCGAATGGGCGCCGGCGTCGCCGGTCAGGCGCAGGCGCCGTGCGGGCAACGTCGGGATCGGCAGCGCGATGTCGCGAGCCAGGCGCTCGACCAGCCGGTACTCCGCGGCGCCGAGTGCGTTGAAGTCTGCGTGGTGCACCCGCAGCCGGTCGCTCGCCGTCATCGCGGCGTCGAAGTCGACCTCGCGATCGGTCTGCGCGGGCTTGACCGTATCGCGCGGCGCAGCGAGTGCCTCGCGCACGCGCGGCCGGCGCTTCGACGGTTCTGCCTTGCCTTCGGCGCTCGGCAGCATCTGGGCCAGCAGCTTGTTGGCAAGCTCCGGGTCGCGAAACCAGGCGTCGAAGAGTTCGCGGAAGACCAGGCGGTCTTCCTCGCGGCTGATCATCACGGCTTCCATCGCTGCCGCGAGGTCGAGCCGGTTGTCGACACCGACCAGCGTGGCCGCCTCGGCGGCGAGCGCGATGCGCATGGAATCGGTCCGCACACCGGCGCGTCGCAGCGCGCGGCCGAATCCCAGCATGTTGCCTGCGAGCTTGCCCCGCCGTGCATCACCCAGCTGCTGGACGCGGGTGGTCAAGGCGCAGCCTCCTCCTCGGGCTTGAGGAGATCCGATGCGAGCTCGTGCGTCAGCGCCGCCACGTCGTCACGCTGCTTGAAAAGGATGCCGGCGGTGTCGACCACGATCTCGGGGTCGAGCTCGATGGTGTCGAGCGCGACCAGCGCCTTCGCCCATTCGACGCTTTCGGCGATACCGGGCCCGCGCTGGAATGCGCTCGCGAAGGGCGCGCTGCGCAGCCGACCGACGAAGGCCGCGACCTGCTCGGAAAGCACCGCCCCAGCCTGCGGCACCTGCGCGCGCACGATGGCCAGTTCGCGCTCGCGTTCGGGGTAGTCGAGCCAGTGATAGAGGCAACGACGCTTGACGGCATCGTTGAGTTCGCGCGTGCGATTGCTGGTCAGCAGCGTGACCGGCGGCACCAGTGCGCGCACCGTGCCCAGTTCGGGAATGCTGACCTGGTATTCGCCGAGGTATTCGAGCAGGAAGGCCTCGAAAGGCTCGTCGGCGCGGTCGACCTCGTCGATCAGGAGGACGGCGCCGGGCGCCGGCGCCTGCAGCGCCTGCAACAGTGGCCGGCGGATCAGGTAGCGCGGCTGGTAGACCTCGGATTCGACGTCGCTCGAAGTGCCGTGCGCCTCGGCGGCGCGCATGTGCAGGAGCTGCGCCGCGTAGTTCCATTCATAGAGTGCTTCGCGCTGTTCGAGCCCGTCGTAGCACTGCAGGCGCAACAACTCGCGCTGCAATGCGGTCGACAGCGCCTTGGCGAGTTCGGTCTTGCCGACACCCGGCTCGCCCTCCAGCAGCAAGGGGCGCTGGAGCTTGAGCGCGAGATACACCGCCGTGGCAAGCCGCCGATCGGCGTAATAGCCGGCGCCTTGCAGCGCCTGCACGACCGCGTCGATGGTGGGGAACGGGGTGGCTGCGAGGGTATCGGTCATTGCGAGAGGATAGCGGCGACCAGGCGGGTGCCGGGCCGCCCCAAGGCGGCCTGCGGCCCCCTCGGGGGGCAGCGAGGACACGCGGTGCCGAGCGTGGGGGCCATCCCTTTAGCCGAGCGCCTTGGCGACTGCTCGCTGTGTCAACACGCTGATCAGGTTGCCACGGTAGGCGGCCGACGCATGCAGGTCGCTGTTGAGATCGTTCGAATCGATCTTCACGCCGGCCGCCGATTCGGGCGTGAAGCTCTTCGTCAGCGCCTCTTCCAACCCCTTGTGCCGGAACACTCCGTTGCCCGCACCGGTGACCGCGACGCGCACGCCGCCGTCGTACTGCGCGACGAAGATGCCGACCAACGGAAAGTTGGACGCCTTCTGGCGCAGCTTTTCATAGGCTGCGCGCTTGGGAATCGGAAAGCGAATGGCCTTGATCAACTCGCCGTCGGTCAATGCGGTGGTGAAGAGGCCCACGAAGAAGTCGTCTGCGGCGATCTCCCGCTGCGTGGTGACGACGGTGGCACCCGAACCGAGCACCGCACTGGGATAGCACGCGGCCGGGTCGTTGTTGGCAACAGAACCGCCCAGGGTGCCCATGGCGCGCACCTGCCGGTCGCCGATGCGCGAAGCGAGATCGGCCAGCGCCGGGTAGGCCGCCTTGATCGCGGAGTTGTTCGCGACATCGAGGTGCCGCGACATCGCCCCGATCAGGAAGGCATTGCCCTCCTTGGTGATGCCGGTGAGCTCCTTGACGCCGCTCAGGTCGGCGAGCTGCTCGGGCGCCGACAGGCGCAGCTTCATCGAGGCCAGCAGGGTCTGGCCGCCGGCCAGCGGCTTGGCGCCCGCTGCGGCGAGCTTGACGGCATCGGCCAGGGTGGTAGGGCGTTCGAGGGTGAAGGCGTACATGGTGTTTTTTCCTTCCGGTGTTCAGGGTGCGGGGCGGCCTTGGGTGCTGGCGGCCAGCGACGGCTGCTGCGGCTGCTGCGTGGGGCTCACGCTGCCCTTCTGCATCGCCTCCCAGACGCGATGCGGTGACGCCGGCATGTCGAAGTCCTTGACGCCGAGCGGCGCCAGCGCGTCGAGCACGGCGTTGATCACCGCGGGCGGCGAACCGATGGCACCGGCTTCGCCGCAGCCCTTGGTCCCGAGCGGGTTGTGGGTGCACGGCGTGCACACCGTGTCCAGCTTGAACATGGGGAAGTCCTCGGCGCGCGGCATGGCGTAGTCCATGAAGCTGCCGGTGAGCAACTGGCCGGTCTCGTTGTCGTAGACGCAGTTTTCCATCAGCGCCTGGCCGATGCCCTGCACCAGCCCGCCGAGCACCTGCCCTTCGACAATCATCGGATTGATGATGGTGCCGAAGTCGTCGACCGCGCTGAAGCGATCGATCTTCACCTCGCCCGTCTGCTTGTCGATCTCGACCTCGCAGATGTAGGTGCCGCCAGGGAAGGTGAAGTTGGTCGGGTCGTAGAACGCGGTTTCGTTCAGGCCCGGCTCCAACTTGTCCAGTGGATAGTTGTGAGGCACGTAGGCCGTCAGTGCCACCTGGCCGAAGGGGATCTTCTTGTCGGTGCCCTTGACCGTGAACTCGCCGTTGGCGAACTCGATGTCCGCATCGCTTGCTTCCAGCAGGTGGGCCGCGATCTTCTTGGCCTTGGCTTCGATCTTGTCGAGCGCCTTCATGATCGCAGCGCCGCCGACCGAGATCGAGCGCGAGCCGTAGGTGCCCATGCCGAAGGGCACGCGCCCGGTGTCGCCGTGCACGACGTCCACCGCCTCCACGGCGATGCCGAGCCGCGCCGCGACGACCTGCGCGAAGGTGGTCTCGTGGCCCTGTCCATGGCTGTGAGAGCCCGTGAATACCGTGACGCTGCCCGTCGGATGCACACGGATCTCGCCGCACTCGAACAGACCTGCGCGCGCACCGAGCGCACCGGCGATGTTCGACGGCGCGATGCCGCACGCCTCGATGTAGCTGGAGTAACCGATGCCCCTGAGCTTGCCCTTGGCCTCGCTCGCGGACTTGCGCTGTGCGAAGCCCGCCACGTCGGCCAGCGCCTTGGCCTTGTCCATGCAGGCATGGAAGTCGCCCGTGTCGTACTGCAGTGCCACCGGCGTCTGGTACGGAAAGGTGCTGATGAAGTTGCGCTTGCGGATTTCGTCCTGGCCCTGGTTCATTTCCCAGGCGCAGCGCGACACCAGCCGCTCGAGCAGGTAGGTCGCCTCGGGGCGGCCCGCGCCACGATAAGCATCGACGGGCGCCGTATTGGTGAACCAGGCATCGACCTCCACGTAGATCTGCGGCGTGGTGTACTGCCCCGCGAGCAAGGTCGCGTAGAGGATGGTCGGCACCGCCGTCGCGAAAGTTGAGAGGTACGCCCCGAGGTTGGCATCGGTGTGCACGCGCAGCGCGAGGAACTTGCCTTGTGCATCCATCGCCATCTCGGCGTGGCTCACGTGGTCGCGGCCATGCGCGTCGGAAAGGAAGCACTCCGAGCGTTCGGCAGTCCACTTGATGCTTCGGTTGAGCTGCTTGGCGGCCCATGTCAGGCAGACGTCCTCCGCGTAGAGAAAGATCTTGGATCCGAAGCCGCCACCGACGTCCGGAGCGATCACCCGCACCTTGTGCTCGGGCAGGCCCAGCACGAAAGCCGTCATCAGTAGCCGCTCGACGTGCGGATTCTGGTTGGAGACGTAGAGGACGTACTCCTCGGTTCCGCGGCTGTAGTTGCCGATGGCGACGCGCGGTTCGATCGGGTTGGGAATCAGCCGGTTGTTGACCAGGTCGAGCTTGGTGACGTGCGCCGCAGTGGCGAAAGCGGCGTCGACCGCCGCCTTGTCGCCGATTGCCCACTTGTAGCACTGGTTGTCAGGTGCCTCGTCATGGATGGTGACGCCGCTCTGCTTCTTCGCGGCATCGGCCACGCTGACCACCGGGGTCAGCACCTCGTAGTCGACAACGACCGCTTCGGCGGCGTTCTTCGCCTGCTCGACCGTTTCGGCCACCACCATCGCGACGTGGTCGCCTACGTAGCGCACCTTGTTGATCGCGAGTATCGGGTGCGCCGGCTCCTTCATCGGCGTGCCGTCGGGGTTGTTGATGAGCCAGCCGCAGGGCAGGCCGCCCATCTTGCCCTCGATGTCCTTGCCGCTGAAGATGCCGACCACACCGGGCATCTTCATGGCATCGGCGATGTCGACGGACTTGATCTTCGCGTGCGCGTGCGGGGAACGCACGAACACGGCGTGGCTCTGGTTGCCCATCGTCACGTCGTCTGTGTACTGGCCTGCGCCTGTCAGGAACCGATAGTCTTCCTTGCGCCGGAAGGCCTCGCCGATGTGCGGGAGGCCTGCGAAGTCGGATGCACCCATGTCGTGCTCCTCAGGCCGAGGCCGTTGCTTTGGCGGGCGCGGCGGCCATCGCCTCGCCACCCATCTGCACGGCCTTCACGATGTTCTGGTAGCCGGTGCAGCGGCACAGGTTGCCGTCGAGCAGTTCGCGGATTTCGGTTTCGCTCGACTTGGGATGGTGCGTGCACAGGTCGATGGCGCTCATCACCATGCCGGGTGTGCAGAAGCCGCATTGCAGGCCGTGGCACTCCTTGAACGCAGCCTGCATCGGGTGCATCGTGCCGTCGGGCTGGGCGATGCCTTCGATCGTGGTGATGTTGGCGCCGGCCACCTGCGCGACCAGTACGTTGCACGACTTGATCGCTCGTCCGTTGACGTGGACGGTGCAGGCGCCGCACTGCGCGGTGTCGCAGCCGACGTGCGTGCCGGTAAGGTGCAGATGCTCGCGGATCGCGTGCACGAGGAAGGTGTTGGGGGGCGCGTCGACCGTGACCTCGCGGCCGTTGACCGTGAAAGGAACCTGCATGTGGCTGTCTCCGTTGTAGGTGATGGCTGATTTCGGCCAATTGAATCTTGGCCGTGCGACCTGACCATTAGCCTAGGCAAAACCCTAGCCGCTTGCGCGTTGCACTTGAAATTCTCAAAATGAAACAGCTTGCCATTCGGCGAGCCGAGACAAGGCGCCGCTTCAGGCCCGAACCACACGATGACCGTCCCATCCGCTTCGCCCCTGCCCGAGCGTTCCCTCTCCATCGCCCAGGCACGGCGCGAATGGATCGAAGGCGAACCCTCGTCCAACGTGCCCGGCGTGCCCGGCGTGCCCGGTTCTCGGGTGGAGCCTTGGCTCGTGCGTTCCTGGCAGCGGTGCCTGGCGGTAGGCCATGACCCCCGGCAGCGGGTGAGTTTCGATCCGGTCTCGGCGCCGTCCGCACGGCTTGTCGCCGAGCGCAACCGGGCGCTGGTCGCGGCGGCCCGCCCGGTGCTCGACCGGTTGTCACGAGCGATCGCCGACACGCGCTACTTCGCGATTCTGACCGACGCCGACGGCATCGTGGTGGACGTCGGAGCCCTGCCCGGCGGCAGCGACGCGGCGGCCCGGCATGCGCGCGACCTCGCTCGAATCGGCGTCGACCTGTCGGAGCGCGCGGTCGGCACCACGGCCATCGGCGCTGCGCTGGCCGAGCATGAGTCGGTTTGGCTGCACCGCGGAGAGCACTTCTTCGACGACACCAGCATCTACAGCTGCGCGGGCGCTCCCCTCTTCGGACCGCAGGGCGAATGCATCGGCATGCTGGACCTGACCGGCGTGCAAGTGGTCGAGCGGCCGGAATTGCGGCATCTGGCCGCGCTGTCGGCGCGCAGCATAGAGAACGCGCTGCTGCGCACTCACGCCTGCGAGCTGCTGCTGCAGATCGGCTGGCCGGGCTGCGCGACCGGCGCGGACACCGAGGGGCTCCTCTGCATCGATGCGGACGGCAATGTGACGGGTGCCAATGCCGCGGCGCGCCACATGCTCCACCAGCCGCTTGGCGCACGACCGGCGCTGAACTGCAACGACCTCTTCGCCCTGCCGCCGCAGATGCTGTTCGACGCGGCACGGCGCGGAGATGCGGTGCTCGAAGTGCCGCTCTGGTCGGGGCTGCGCGTGCAGGCCCGGCCACAGCTAGTCGACCAGCCCGTGCCGGCATCGGCCCACGCTGCGGGCACGAACCGGCCGCGCCTGCGCGACGTCCAGACCGCGTTGATTCGCAAGGCGGTAGACGACGCGCGCGGCAACGTGACGGAGGCAGCGCGCGCACTGGGCATCAGCCGCGCGACCGTCTATCGCAAGCTGTCGCAGAGCCCGCGCTCGAATTCCTGAGCGCCCTTCTGACCGGCGGGTGGGTGCCGGAAATCTCACGCTTTCATTCGTGCCGTTCGCCACACGGCACTTTCCTTCTGTGCGCGGCTCATTTACATTTAGTTGCTATTGTTATCGTTTGTCTATAACTACCTGCACGCCGGATTGGCGGCATGACTGGACGTTTGACCATGAGCGCATCAGAGGCCCGTACCTTCACCTTGTCCCCCAAGCCGACGAGACGCCAAGTCCTGACACGCATGACCGGCGTCGCCGCGGCGGCCAGCATGGGACTGCCGGTGTTTGCGCAGGCCCGATCCATCCGAATCGGCGCCACCTTCGACAACAGCAGCGTCGAGAAAGCCAACGGCACGGGCCTGTTCCTCGGGTCGTCCGCGTATTTCAATGCACTCAACCGTGCGGGCGGCATCAATGGCACCAAGGTCGAGCTCGTGCTGGCCGACGACCAGTTCAAGCCCGACGTCGCCAAGTCGAATGCGCTCGCCTTCTATGCCGACAACTCGGTGCTCGCCATGATCCATCCGCTGGGCACGCGCCAGACGGCGGAAGTGAGCGACGCGGTTCCCGGCATGGCGGTGGTCGGCCCCAACACCGGCACGGTGTCGCTGCGCAAGAAGGCCGCGCCCAACACCTTCTGGGTGCGCGCCAACTACGACCAGGAAATCGACAAGCTCATCGCGACCGCAGCCGTGCTCGGCCAGTCGCGCATCGGCATCGTCTATTCGAACGACCCGCTCGGGCAGTCCTTGCTCGCCGGGTTCAAGGCTTCGCTGGCGAAGGCCAAGCTCGAGCCGGCGGTGATCGCCAGCACGCCGAGCACCACCAGCATGGAAGTCGAGCCCGCGGCCAAGCAGATCGCCGAGGCGAAGCCGCAGATCGTCATCATCGGACTGGCCGGCACCGCGCCCGCCTTCGTGCGCGCATTCCGCGCCGCGGGCGGCAAGAGCAGCGCCTACGGTCTGTCGATCACGGCGGGTTCGCTGGGTGCGATGGGCGACCTGGCACATGGGCTGGGCTTCGCGATCGTCGTGCCCTCGCCTTTCGCGACCAAGTTCGAGATCGTGCGTCGCTACCAGGCCGACATGCTGGCGAGCGGCGCCAAGGATTTTTCGCTGCCGAGCCTGGAAGGCTATATGGATGCGTCTGTGCTCGCCGAGGGCTTGCGCCGCGCAGGCCCGTCGCCGTCGCGTGCGGCCGTGCTGGCCGGACTCGAGCGGATAGAGGGCTTCGATCTGGGCGGCGTGAAGATCAATTTCGGGCCGAGGAACCGCGAGGGCAACCAGTTCGTGGATGTGGCGGTGATGAGTGCCAATGGAAGGCTGATCAGCTAGGCTCGCCCCAGGCTTCGCGCACTTCGTGTCGCTTCGCCGACCCTCTGCCGGGGGCAATACCTGCGGCCCGGCGGAGCCGGTTCCGCGGTGTTTCACGAGGGGGCCGGGCTTCGCCGGCCTGCCGAGCGCGATTGTTGGCGGTCGCGCAGAATCTTGCGATGAATGAAACTTATGCGACGGTTGCGCCTTCGCGCGCGGAGGTCGACGCGCTTCCCGGCCTCACGGTGGTCGAGTTCGGTACTGATTGGTGCGGCTTCTGCAAGATGGCGCAACCGCTGATCGCTGAAGCCTTGTCCGGCGCGGCGCCCTTGCGGCATCTGAAGATCGAGGATGGGAGCGGGCGGCCTCTGGGTCGGTCGTTTCGCATCAAGCTGTGGCCGACGCTGGTCTTCATGCGGGATGGCAAGGAGGTGGGCCGGGTGGTCCGGCCGGAAAGCGCTTCGCTGATCCGGCGGGAGCTCGAACAGGCGCAAGCTGCCGAGCGCTAGCCCGACTGCCTGCGCCTTGCATCAGGCGCCTCAGGCGCCGGTCGGCACCTTGTCGAGGAAACCCGTCACCGAGCGCAGCTTGCCTGCCTCGAGTTGCACGAAGTCGGTTCCTTCGATCAGGTCTTCCGATCCGCTCGGGCCGAGGGTCCATGAGAAGCGCAGCTGATCGCCGTGGCCGTCGGGCCGGCCCTTCAGTGCGAAGCGGAAACCGGGGTAGCGCTGGTGCACGCCGCCGACCAGCGCGCTGATCTGCGTGCGGCCGCTGCCCTGCATGATGGGATCGACGTAGTGCGCATCGTCAGCCCAGTGGGTTTCGAGCAGCTTCAGCCGGCGGCTTTCGTCGGTCTCGTTCCAGACGGCAATGTAGTGCTCGGCGACATGGTCGGCATCGGGAGTGGCGGTGTTCATGGCGATTCCTTTCAGTGTTCACGACCCGCAACAGCGCGGGGTGAATGAATGGTCGCCATGACAGCGCCGCGGGTCGATGACCTGGGAGGTCATGTCCCCGCGACCCGGGATCATGCTTTGTCGGATTTCCCGGCTGCGTTCGCGAATTTGCTGAGCATCCGATCGACGAGCCACGGCTGCCTGTTCTCGTCTTCAGCACGCTCCTTGCGGCGGATCGCATTGCGAACCACGATGGAGCCGACATAGCGGATCGGCTCCGGCGGAAAGTGGCCGAGCGGTCCTTTCGTCAGCGGGCTCCGGGTCCATGCGTTGTCCTGATCGAGCAGCATGGACGAAAGAATCTGGCCGCCCATGTAGCTCGGCCCGACGCCATTGCCCGAGTAGCCGAAGCCGTAGTAGATGTGCGGGGCACCATCGAGCTTGCCGAAGAAGGGGAAGCCTGTGACGGAACGGTCCGATGGCCCGTTCCAACTCGCCGTGATCGGCGTGTCGCGCAATGCCGGGAAAAACGAACGCAATGCCTGCGTCAGTTCTGCCTCGTAGGGCGACCTCTGGTCAAAGACCGGTGCGATGCGGCCTCCCCACGAAAACGTATTGCCGCCCTTGCCCAGCATGATCCGCCCGTCGACCGTGCTGCGGTAGTAGTAGACGAAAGTGCGCGAGTCCAGCACCGAGACACCGTCGACCAGACCGCTCTGCCGAAGCAGTTGCGGGCATCGCTCGGTGATCACCATGTCGCTCGACACGACCGCGATGGTGCGTTCGAACTGCGGGAAGGTGCTCGCCATCCATGCATTGATCGCCAGCACCAGCTTCTTCGCCTCGATGCTGCCGCAGGGCGTGCGCACGGTGACGGGATGGCCGGTGCTGAAGTCGAGCATCGGGCTGCGCTCGTAGATCCGGATTCCCATCGCAAGCGCCGCGCGGCGCAGGCCACGAACCAGCTTGCCGGGATGCACGGTCGCGGCGATCGGCGAATACACGCCGGCGAGGTTCCGCGCCGAACCGGACCGGCGCGCCACTTCTTGGGGTGGCAGCGCGTAGTAGGACTTGATGCCGCAGTCCTCCAGTGCCTGCATCACCGGATCGAGCGTGCCGATCTGTGCCTGCGAGGTCGCGGTGTAGAGCGTGCCGTCCTGGCGCAGTTCGGCGTCGATGCCGTGCGCGCGGCAGAAGCCGGCGATATGGTCCACCACCGCTTCCGAGGCCTTCACCAAACGGATTGCCTCGGCTTCGCCGAAGAGTCGGCGCAATGTGAAGAACTTGGCCGACCACGTGAGAAGGCAGCCGCCGTTGCGCCCGCTGGCGCCCGCTCCGCAGAGATCGCTCTCGACGATCGCGATGTCCAGCGAAGGGTCTTGCTGCTTGGCCTGGATCGCCGTCCAGAGCCCGGTGAAGCCGCCTCCGACGATGCAGACATCGGCGCGCTGCGCACCTTGCAAGGCCGGCGCGAGATCGCCGTCGTTGAAGAGCGCCTGCTCGATCCAGAACGGACGCATGTCGGTCTAGGCCGCTACGGCTGCACGCCGATGATCGGCTGCGCAGGTTTCCATGTGGCGAACGAAGTGCGCCAGATCCGGCACCGCGGCAGCGGCGGACTTGGCCGTGTCGTCCCAACGACGCAGGCGGACCGCGTCGCTGGCGAAAGCCAAGGCCTCAAAAGCCTTGGCCTGCGCGTCGTCGAACACACCGCCTTGCAGCGCCAGGCTGCGCTTCGAATCGGCTGACAGCGATTCGAGATAGCCGACCTCCCGGGCGCACAGGAATCGCTTGGCGTTCACGTGCAGCCGGATCGGCTCCAGAGTTGCCGGTCCGAACAATGGACGAAGAAAGGGCAGGCAGCGGTACTGGTGCAGATCGTCCAGCCCCTGCTGCGTCGGCGTGCCACCGAAGTCGTGCAGTAGATGACCGAGGTCGTGCAACAGCGAGGCCGTGATCAGGGCGCTGTCGGCACCCTCCTGCTCCGCCAGATGGGCAGACTGCAGCGCATGCTCGAGTTGCGTCACGGGCTCGCCGTCGTACTGGGCGTGGCCCTTCGACTCGAACAGACCGACGATGTCGGAAATGGTGAGGCTCATGGCTACCAGGGGAGCGAGTAGGTTTTGCTGTTGGTGAAGCTCTTCATCGCCTCGAGCACGCCTTCCTTGTAGCCCAGGCCCGAGTCCTTGATGCCGCCGAAAGGCGTGAGTTCGAGCCGGTAGCCCGGCACCTCGCGCACGTTGACACTGCCGACGTTGAGTTCTCGGATGAAGCGCGTGATGTAGTCGAGCCGATTGGTGCACACAGACGACGACAGGCCATAGGCCGTGCCGTTGGAGATGCGGATCGCCTCCTCGATGCTGCCGAAGCGGATGACCGGCGAGACCGGGCCGAAGGTCTCGTGCTTGGCCACCGTCATCTCCGGGTCGACGCGGTCGAGCACGGTCGGCGAATACAGCGCGCCACGGCGCACGTTGCCGCAGAGCAGCTTGGCTCCCCCAGCGATGGCTTCGTTGACCACCGACTCGAACTGGATCGCAGCGGCTTCGTCGATCACCGTGCCCATGTCCATGGTCGGATCCATGGGGTCGCCATACTTCAGGGCCTTGGTTTTCTGCACCAGCAGTTCGACGAACCGGTCCGCCACGGCCTCGTGCACGAGCATGCGCTTGATGGCCGTGCACCGCTGGCCCGAGTTCTTGTACGAGCCGCTGGCGGCGAGTGTGGCGGCCTCCTCGATGTCGGCGTCTTCCATCACGATGATGGGGTCGTTGCCGCCCAGTTCGAGGATCTGTCGCTTGTAGGTGGCCTTGCCCGCGATGTACTTGCCGATCGCGACGCCGCCGGTGAAGGTGACGAGATCGACGTCAGGGTTCGTCAGCATCTCGTCGGCGATCTCGCGCGGATCGCCGGTGATGACCGAGAGCATCTCCGGCGGCAGGCCCGCCTCATACAGGATGTCGGCGAGGACAAAGGCGGTCAGCGGCGTCTTCTCGCTCGGCTTGAGCACGATGCGGTTGTTGGTCGCAATGGCCGGCGCCACCTTGTGAATCACCTGGTTCAGCGGATGGTTGAAGGGCGTGATCGCCGTGATGACACCCAGCAGCGGCTCGCGCAGCGTGTAGACCTTGCGGCTCTTGCCGTGGTGCGTCAGGTCGCAGGAAAAAACCTGGCCGTCATCGACCAGCGCCTGGTTCGCGGCGAAGAGCAGCACATCGGAGGCGCGGCCGACTTCGTACAGCGAGTCCTTGCGGCAGAGGCCGGACTCGAGCGTGATCGTGCGCGAGATCTCGTCGAGGCGCGAGGCGATGATCTCGCCGGCACGCATCAGGATCTTGTAGCGTTCGTAGCGGGTCAGCGTCGGCTTGTAGTCGCGTGCAATGCGGTAGGCGCGGCGCACGTCGTCCAGCGTCGCCTTGGGCACGGTGGCGACCACCTCCCCCGTGTACGGATAGGTGACCTCGATCACCTCGTCGCGATAGACGCGCTCGCCGGCAATGCGCAGGGCTTCGCAGTGGATGTCGGCTGGCTTCGGCATGGGCTGGCTCATCGTGGTGCTTCCGTGCGACGTTACTGGGCGTGGTTCAGCGCGAGATCGAGAGCGTCGAAGTTGCGCAAGCGTCGGCCGCTCGCGATACCGTTGACGGGCCGGTTGCAGATCAGCGGCACGCGCTGCTCCGACACACCGCCGTGCGAGCGCAGCGGCACTTCGAGTGCCGAAAGATCATGTCGGCTGGCGGAGGTGCCGATCACGGTGTTGCGCTCGCTGACGACGACGATGTCGCCGATGCGGTCCGGCGGCAGCTCGAAGCGCTTGGCGGCTTCGGCGCGGGAGAGTACCGACTCCATGCCCGGGACCTCCTTGATGCGAAGGATCCATTGCGCAGCGGTGGCCTCGTCGGGCGCATACACCGTCGCGAAGGACCCGAGCGCGCCGTGGTGCACCACGTAGGGGTCGGTGATCGGGAGGATGACGCGCGCCTTGTCGACGCCATACCAGCCGTCCAGCACATCCTGCAGATAGATCACGTTGGGCTTGCCGTCGCTGTCGTGCTTGTCATTCATGCCGTGGTCGGCAGTGAGCACGATGGTGGCGCCGAGCTCGTCGAGCTGCGCGAGGTAGCGGTCCATCATTGCGTAGAACGAGTTCGCGGCGGCGCTGCCGGGCGCTGCCTTGTGCTGTACGTAGTCGGTGGTCGACAGGTACATCAGGTCGGGGCGGCGCGTCTCCATCAGCTTGACGCCGGCAGCGAACACGAATTCGGACAGTTCGGCGCTGTACACAGACGGCACCGGCATGCGGACGAGATCGAGCACGTTGTCGATCCCGTTCTCGACCAGCGTCACCTGGTCGGCCTTCTCGGACGAGAAGCAGATGCCCTTCATGTGGTTGCCGAGGAGCTTGCGCAGCTTGTCCTTGGCCGTGACCACGGCCACCTTGGCGCCCGCGTCCGCGAACGCGGCCAGCACGGTGCCGGCGCGCAGGTACTTGGGGTCGTTCATCATGACTTCCTCGCCGAGTTCGCGGTCGAAGAAGTAGTTGCCGCAGATGCCATGCACGGCCGGGGGCGCGCCCGTGACGATCGACAGGTTGTTGGGGTTGGTGAACGAAGGCACCACGCAGTCCGCCAGCAGATTGGCGCCCGTCTTCATCATGCGCGCGAGGTACGGGGCAACGCCTGCTGCCACGGCGGCGTCGAGATAGGCGGGCTCGCAGCCGTCCACGCACACAACGACCACGGGCCGGCTCATCCAGCGGTAGTTCCTGGCGTTGACTTCGATGGTCTCCGTTGTCATTTCAAGCTTCCTTGGTAGGTGAGTGAGTGATTGGCACGATTTGCGCGGTATCAGAGCGGCCCAGGGCCTTGTGCATTCGAGCGCGGCTGCCCGCGACGTGCTCGCGCATCACGCGGCCAGCACGGTCGGCATCGCCGGAAGCGATGGCCTCGACGATCTCGCGGTGTTCATCGACCGACACGCGCAGGCCGCCGCCGCCATCGAGGGCGCGCATGCGAAACAGGGACAGCTCCTTGATCAGGCGCTTGTAGGTCTCGGTCAGCTTCTGGCTGCCCGCGGTGTCGAGCAGGATCTCGTGGAACTGCAGATTGAGCTGCGCGTACTGCTCCAGGTCCTCCGCCTGGGCGGCGGATTTCATGGGATCGAGCATGGCCTTGAGGCGCTCGAGCGCATCAGGCGCGATGGCGCGCGTCACGCGGCGGCCGATGATTTCTTCCAGCGCCTCGCGAAGTTCGTAGATCTCGTCGGCTTCCTCGAAGGCGATCTCGCGCACGAACACGCCGCGGTTCTTTTCGTTGCGCACCAGGCCCGCTTCTTCCAGCGCCCGCAAGGCCTCCCTGATCGGGCCGCGGCTGGTGTTGAAGCGCAGCGAGAGTTCACTCTCGTTGATGCGGCTCCCGACCGCCAACTCGCCCGTCATGATGAGTCGCTCGATCTCCTCTTGCACCAGCATCGGCAGGGAACTGGATTGCAGAAAAGCTAGGGCGGCGGTCGACTTGTTCGTTTGCATGCAGCGCATTTTTCGCTTCGAATTGCCAACTGTCAACAATTTTTTATTGACAGTCTCCAATCGACAACCTACATTGAGCCCACCGAAGCCAGTCAAGAGCTTGGGCAGTGATCAGTCCAACCCCCTCTCTACCGGAGAAAACGATGAACACACGAAAGAGCGCGCGTCCTCTCGCGATCGCCCTGTGCGCCGCCATGCTTGCCTTTGCCACGGGTGCCGCGCTGGCCCAGCAACGGACGCCACTTCTCGTCTACACCGCCCTCGAAACCGATGCGATGAAGCTCTACAAGGACGGCTTCGAAAAGGCCAATCCGGACATCGAAGTGAAGTGGGTTCGCGACTCCACCGGCATCGTGACCGCCAAGCTGCTGGCCGAAAAAGCCAATCCCCAGGCCGATGTGGTGGCCGGCGTCGCAGCCAGCAGCCTCGCCCTCCTTGACCAGGAAGGCATGCTCGCCGCGTATGAGCCGAAGGGCTTCAAGGCGCTGACGCCCGCCTATTCGGACAGCAAGAGCCCGCCCGCCTGGGTCGGCATGGACGTCTGGGCCGCGACGATCTGCTTCAACACGGTCGAAGCCCAGAAGCGCGGCTTGCCGAAGCCCGAGAGCTGGAAGGACCTCACGAAGCCCATCTACAAGGGCGCGATCGTGATGCCGCACCCGGCTTCCAGCGGCACCGGCTATCTCGACGTGGCCGCGTGGCTGCAGATGTGGGGCGAGCCCGAGGGCTGGAAGTACATGGATGCCCTCCATGAAAACATCGCGCAATACGTGCATTCGGGCTCCAAGCCCTGCAAGCAGGCCGGGGCCGGGGAATTCCCGATTGGCATCTCCTTCGAGTTCCGGGCACACCAGGTGAAGAAGTCGGGCGCGCCGGTCGAACTGGTCTTCCCCAAGGAAGGCCTGGGCTGGGACATCGAGGCCACCGGCGTCATGAAGACCACCAAGAAGATGGAGCAGGCCAAGCGCCTGGCGGACTGGATGGCCAGCAAGGAGGCCAACCAGGTCACCTCCAACTGGTGGGCCATCGTCGCCTACCCCGGCGTGGCGAAGAAGCTGGAAGGCATCCCGGAAAACTACGAAAAGCTGCTGGCCAAGAACGACCTGAACTGGTCAGCCAAGAACCGCGAGCGCATCCTGGCCGAATGGAGCAAGCGCTACGAAGGCAAGGCAGAAGCGAAAAGTAACTAGGCTCGCCCCCAGGTTGGCTCACTTCGTGTAGCCGCCCACCCCCTGCCGGGGGCAACACCAGCGGCCCGGCAAAGCCGGTTCCGCGGTGTTTCTGGCAGGGATACGCATCTCATGTGTTCCGGAGTTGCTCTCAATGGATATGACCGCCGCCAAGTTCATCGCAGACGAACTGCAACAAAAGACCGCCGCCCTCGAGGTCGTCGGCATCCGCAAGGACTTCGAGTCCTTCAGCGCCCTGCGCGACGTGCACCTGCGCGTGAAGCCCGGCGAGATGCTGTGCTTCCTCGGTCCCTCCGGCTGCGGCAAGACCACGCTGCTGCGCATCATCGCGGGCCTCGAGGCGCAGACCTCCGGGCAGATCCTGCAGAACGGACGCGATGTCTCGTGGCTGCCGCCCGACAAGCGCGACTACGGCATCGTGTTCCAGTCCTACGCCCTCTTCCCCAATCTCACGATTGCGGACAACGTGGGCTACGGCCTGGTCAACGGCAAGGCGAAGAAGGCCGAGATCAAGGCGCGCGTCGAAGAGCTCCTCGCGCTGGTCGGCCTGCCGACCTCGGGCCAGAAGTATCCGAGCCAGCTCTCGGGTGGCCAGCAGCAGCGCGTCGCGCTTGCGCGTGCCCTCGCCACGCGCCCTGGCCTGCTGCTGCTGGACGAGCCGCTGTCGGCGCTCGACGCGCTGGAGCGGATTCGCCTGCGCGGTGAAATCCGCCGGCTACAGAAGCAGGTCGGCATCACGACCATCATGGTCACGCACGACCAGGAAGAAGCCTTGTCGATGGCCGACCGCATCGTGGTCATGAACCACGGCGTCATCGAGCAGGTCGGCACGCCGATGGAAATCTACGAGCGGCCTGCCACACCTTTCGTCGCTGACTTCGTCGGCAAGGTCAATGTGCTGCGCGGTCACGCACTGGGCGGCAATCTCTTCCGCGTCGGCGACATGGAACTGCAGTGCGACGCCTGCGATACGGGCTTCGAACCTGGCGATGCGGTGAATCTCTACCTGCGCCCGGAAGACCGCGTTGCCGAGCACCTCGGCCCCGACACGCCCAATCGGCTCAACGCACTGGTCACCAAGGTCGAGTTCCTCGGTGGCCTTTGCATTGCGGAGGTGACCGCCGACGCACTGCACGGCCAGACGCTCGGCCTGCACTTCTCGCTCAACCAACTCCACGACCTCGACATCCGCGAAGGCAATCACATCGACATCGCGCTGCGCGCGAACCGCATCCGGGCCTTTTGCGAGAGGACCTCTAAGAGATGAACACACTGGCACACGCCCACCCTGTCCGCGCCGCGTGGCTCGGTCGTCCCGGCATGCGCTGGAGCCGCGACGAACTCATCGCGCGCGGCGTGCTGCTTCTCGTGATGGCGATGCTTTTCGTGTTCCTGATCGCGCCGCTCTTCACGATCCTGATCAACGCCGTGCTGGACAAGGAAGGCCGCTTCGTCGGCCTCGCGCACTTCATCACCTACTTCCAGACGCCGAGCCTGATGCGGGCAGCGTGGAACTCGATCTGGGTCTCGACGGTGGTCGTGCTGATCTCGGTGCCGACGGCCTTCGTCTGCGCCTATGCGCTCACACGCACCTGCCTGCCGACGCCGTTCAAGGCCACGTTCCGGCTGATCGCGCTGATTCCGCTGCTGGCTCCTTCGCTGCTGTCGGCCATCTCTTTCGTGCAGTGGTTCGGCAACCAGGGCGCGCTCAAGTTCCTGCTCGGCGGCGCATCGATCTACGGCGCGCCGGGGATCATCCTGGCGGAGGTCTACAACACCTTTCCGCACGCGCTCATGATCCTCGTCACCGCTCTGTCGCTCGCCGACGGGCGGCTGTACGAAGCGGCCACGGCGTTGCGCACGCCCGCCTGGCGCCAGTTCACGACGATCACGCTGCCCTCGTGCAAGTACGGCCTGATCAGCGCGGCGACTGTCGTCTTCACGTACGTGGTCAGCGACTTCGGCGCGCCCAAGGTGATCGGCGGCAACTTCAACGTGCTGTCGGTGGATGTGTTCAAGCAGGTGGTCGGGCAGCACAACTTCTCGATGGGTGCGGTGGTCGGCATGCTGTTGCTGGTGCCTTCCCTGATCTCGTTCGCGATCGACTACACGGTGCGGCGCAAGCTCAAAGCGCAGCTCACGGCCCGTTCGGTGCCCTACAGCCCGAAGCCGAGCCGGCTGGGCGACACACTGCTGGCGCTGTTCTGCACGGTGGTATGCCTGCTGCTGCTGGCCACGATCGGCATGGCGGTCTACACCTCGCTGATCAAGCTCTGGCCGTACGACCTCTCGTTCACGCTCAAGCACTATCACTTTGCGCTGGTCGAGAGCGACATGGCGGCGGCCTACACCAACAGCCTGATCCTGGCGATCTCCACCGCGGTCGCTGGCTCGCTGATCGTCTTCGTGGGCGCCTACCTGATCGAGAAGACGCGCAACATCGACCTGATGCGCCGCACGATGCACCTGATGGCCGTCCTGTCGATGGCCGTGCCGGGCCTGGTACTGGGCCTGGGCTACGTGATGTTCTTCAACCATCCGGCCAACCCACTCAACTTCATGTACCAGACGATGGCGATCCTGATCGTGTCCACCATCGTCCACTACTACACGTCGAGCCACCTCACTGCGGTGACGGCGCTGAAGCAGATCGACAACGAATTCGAGGCAGTGTCGGCCTCGCTGAAGGTGCCGTTCTTCAAGACCTTCATCCGCGTGACGGTGCCCGTGTGCCTGCCGGCCATCCTGGACATCGGCCGCTATTTCTTCGTGGTCTCGATGGCGAGCCTGTCGTGCGCGATCTTCCTGTATTCGCCGGAGACGATCCTGGCTTCCGTCGCGATCATGCATCTGGACGAGGCCGGCGACATCGGCCCCGCGGCGGCGCTGGCGAGCCTGATCGTGGCGACCTCGACCGTCGTCTGCATCGCCTATTCGCTGCTCACGCGAGTGATGCTGACCCGCACCCAGGCGTGGCGCAACTTGCGGCGTGCCTGATCTTCATCCTCATTCCTGCTGACCTTCCCTCACCTGGAGACACCATGAGTCAAGCCTCCCACCCGATCCTCCTCACACCCGGCCCGTTGACGACGTCCGACCGCACGCGGGCGGCCATGCTGCGCGACTGGGGTTCATGGGATTCGGATTTCAACCAGATCACTGCACGCATTCGCCAGCAGGTGCTGCGCATCGTCCACGGCGAGGGCACGCACGAATGCGTCCCATTGCAAGGCAGCGGCACTTTCTCGGTCGAGGCAGCCATCGGCACGGTGGTTCCGCGCGGTGGCCATGTGCTGGTGCCGAACAACGGCGCGTACTGCCAGCGCATTGCGCGCATCTGCAAGGTGCTGGGGCGCAAATTGACGACGATCGACTACACGGAGGACAAGCAGGTGACAGCGGCGGATGTGGATCGCGTGCTGGCGGCCGATCCGACGATCACGCACGTTGCGCTGGTGCACTGCGAGACCGGAACGGGCGTGCTCAATCCGCTGCACGAGGTTGCGCTGGTCGTGGCCAAGCATGGCCGCGGGTTGATCGTCGATGCGATGAGTTCTTTTGGCGCGCTGGAGATCGATGCGCGCAAGACGCCCTTCGATGCGGTCGTCGCAGCCTCTGGCAAGTGTCTCGAAGGCGTGCCGGGGATGGGCTTCGTGGTCATCAAGCGCAGCACTCTCGAGAAGTGCGAAGGTCACTGTCATTCGCTCGCGATGGATCTGTACGACCAGTGGGTCTACATGGGCAAGACGACACAGTGGCGTTTCACGCCGCCGACGCACGTGGTCGCGGCGCTCGACGAGGCGATCACGCAGTACTTCGAGGAAGGCGGCCTGGAAGCGCGTGGCGGTCGGTATGCGCGCAATTGCAAGGCTCTGATTTCGGGTCTCGCGGCGCTCGGCTTCCGCACCTATCTCGATCCTGCGATCCAGGCGCCGATCATCGTGACCTTTCACGCGCCAGACGATCCGAAGTACGACTTCAAGACCTTCTACCAAGAGGTCAAGAAGCGTGGGTACATCCTCTATCCGGGCAAGCTGACGCAGGTGGAAACCTTCCGCGTCGGATGCATGGGGCACTTTGGCGATGCGGGGATTCCGGGAGCTGTAGCCGCCGTCGCGGATACGTTGAAGGCGATGGGGATCCGGCAGGTTTCTGCTGCGGCTTTGGCATAGGCTCTGACGGTTGGGCGCTTGTTCCTTTGGGGCGGGCGCCCGGTGACGTCGGCCGGCACAAGGCACACCGCCCGACGACGCTGCCCACCAACCTCAGTTCAAGCAGGAACGCCCGCCGGCCGAGCAGTACCGCGAGGACCCGAACTCGGCGCCAGATAACGATCGACGGACAGCCCATCCGTGCGAATGTCCGGCCGACGTCCCATCACTTGGTCCGCCACCACCTTGCCCGACCCGCACGCCATGGTCCAACCCAGCGTGCCGTGGCCGGTGTTGAGGTACAGGTTGGCGTACGGCGTCGCGCCGACGATGGGCGTGCTGTCCGGCGTCATCGGTCGCAGGCCCGTCCAGAACGTGGCACGCGGCAGGTCGCCGCAAGGGAACAGATCGGTGATCACGCGCTCCAGCGTTTCGCGCCGGCGCGGGTTCAGGCGAAGGTCGAAGCCGCCCAGTTCGGCCATGCCACCGACGCGGATGCGGTCGTCGAAACGCGTGACAGCGACTTTGTAGGTTTCGTCGAGGACGGTCGATTGTGGCGCCGCCGATGGGTCGATCAACGGCACCGTCAGCGAATAGCCCTTGACCGGGTACACCGGGATGTCCAGGCCCAACGGCGCGATGAAGTCGCGCGAATAGCTGCCGAAGGCGAGCACGTAACGGTCGGCCCTCAGCACCTCGCGAGACGCGCCACCCAGACGAACGCCGGCAATGCGACCGCCTTCGGTGATGAGGCCATCGACCGACTGCTCGAAGCGGAAGTTCACGCCGAGGCCGCGAGCGATGTCCGCCAGCCCGCGCGTGAACAGGTTGCAGTCGCCCGTCTCATCGTTCGGCAAACGCAGGCCGCCGGCCAGCATATCGCCCGTGTGAGCCAACGCCGGCTCGACCGTGGCGAGTTGCGTGCGATCGAGCAATTGATAGGGAACGCCGCACTCCTGCAGGACCGCGACGTCGCGCTGCACGGCGTCCAACTGCGCCTGCGTACGAAACAGCTGCAGCGTGCCCTGTGTGCGGTGCTCATAGCGGATGCCAGTTTCGGCACGAAGCTCACGCAGGCAATCGCGGCTGTATTCGGCCACCCGCATCATGCGTTCCTTGTTGACCGCGTAGCGCTCGGGCGAGCAGTTCTTCAGCATGGCGGCCATCCAGCGCAACTGGAACAGCGTGCCGTCCGGCCGGATCGACAGCGGCGCGTGCTTCTGGAACATCCACTTCAGCGCCTTCAAGGGGATGCCGGGCGCGGCCCACGGGGTCGAATAACCGGGCGACACCTGCCCGGCGTTGGCAAAGCTCGTTTCCTGCGCGGGGCCATCCTGACGGTCGACCAGCGTCACCTCGGCGCCAGCGCGGGCCAGGTAGTAAGCGGTCGTGACACCGATGACTCCGCCACCCAAAACGATCACTTTCATCGCGAAACCCTTTGCATGCAGGAAAGGATTCAAGCGTATTCTTCGGATCGCCATAAACTCCACTGAAATGTGCTCCATGCTCAGTGGTTCTTGCTGATTTTTGAGGCCAACAGGCCCCGAAGGAGTGAAATTATCGATCTCGACCGCACCGACCGAAAAATCCTCGACATCCTCCAACGCCAGGGACGCATTTCCATGACCGACCTGGCCGAGCAGATCGGGCTTTCGACCTCCCCCTGCTCGGAGCGCGTTCGGCGCATGGAGCGTGACGGCGTGATCACGGGCTACCACGCCCGAATCGATCCGCAGGCGATCGGCAAGACGCTGCTGGTGTTCGTCGAGATCACGCTGTCGTCCAAGTCGGGCGACGTCTTCGACAAGGTGCGCAAGGAGTTGCTGCACGTGCCGGAAGTGATGGAATGCCATCTGGTGTCCGGCGGCTTCGACTACCTCATCAAGGCGCGGCTGCGCGCCATGAGCGACTACCGCAACCTCTTGGGCGACCTGTTGAAGAAGCTGCCGGTCACGGCGGAGTCGCGCAGCTACATCGTGATGGAAGAAGTCAAGGAAAGCCTGTACCTTCCGATGGACCGATGAACCGCCATCCTGGAGTTGCCCGATGCGCGTCTTTCAACTTGCCATTCGCCTGATCCTGCTTTGCGCCGTGTGGGCAAGCGCCGCGGCACAACCGAGCCAGCAACTCGTAGTCAGGGGTGACCGCGCGCTCGATTGAAAGCGCGGTTCAGGGCGCCAGGAATCCGGCCCGGCGCAAGGCCTGCTGCCCGGTGCCGCTGCGCAGATCATCCGCAAAGGCCTGCGCCGGCTGGGGCGCACCACTTCGCACGGCAAGCCCGTAATCCGCACTCACATTGATCGCGGGCGGAACGTCGATCATCTGCAGGCCCGGTTCCTCGTTGACAGCCAGCACCGCGTTCGTGCAATAGGTCAGGAAGACGTCGGCCTGGCCGCTCGCGACCAGCATGCCGTATACGTTGCGTCCCGCAGGTGGCGCAGGTGAATTCGGCCCGCCGGTCAATTGCAGCGCCTTGTCGGCCAATGACTTGGCGGACCCGGCAGGCGCAGCGCCGCTGCGCTCCACTTTCTCGAAAAGTTCGAAGGCGTAGTCGCCCGAGGGGTCGGCCTTCGGCGTCGAGGTGCCGAGCCTGATCGACGGATCGAGGAGCAGTCGGACCAGCGTGTCGCGCGTCACCTTGAGGCCGGGCCGAGCGAGCGCACACAGCGCATTGCGCGCAAAGGCCACGGTCGACCCCCAATTGCCGCCCGCAGCCAGCGATTGCGGATGCGCCATGTTGGCCGATGCGAACACATCGACGCGCTCGCCCGCAGCGATGCGATCGCGCAGCAGGCCCGACGCGCCGAAGGTCAGTGCGATACGGGTGCCCGGGTTCGCCTTCTCGAAGGCCTGCGCCGCCTGCGTGATCGGCCGACGCAGGCTGCCGGCCGCGAAGACCGACACGGTCGCGTCGGGTGACGCTGTCTGAGCCCCGTCCGCGCCTGTGATCAGACCTGAAGCGAGCACCGCGGCACCCAGCACCTTACTTGGTGGCATTGGGGAAAAACAACTGCTCGCCGCCGATCTTGTAGCTCGCGATGGTCGACTGCCCGGCTGGCGAGATCACCCAATCCACGAACTTCTGCGCGCCCGCGCTGTTGAGTTGTGGAAACTTCGTCGGGCTCACGACCATCACCCCGTATTGGTTGAACAGGCGCTTGTCGCCTTCGACCAGCACCGCCAGATCCGCACGGTTCTTGAAGCTCAGCCAGGTTCCGCGATCGCTCAGCACGTAGGCACCGCTCGATGCCGCGATATTGAGCGCCGGGCCCATGCCGCAGCCGCATTCCTTGTAGCCCGTGCCTTTCTTTTCGTTGGGTACGGGCTGGCCCGTTTCGACGATGCCGGTCTGCGACCACAGCCGGCGCTCGGCGGCGTCCGTGCCGCTCTTGTCGCCGCGCGAGACGAAGGGTGAGTTGGTCGCGGCGATCTTCTTCAGCGCGGCGACGATGTCGTTGCCCTTCACGCCGGCCGGGTCGGCCTTCGGGCCCACGAGCACGAAGTCGTTGTACATGACGGGGAAACGCTGGGCCGCGAATCCCTCGGCGACGAACTTCTCCTCCGCAGCCGTGTCGTGCACGAAGAGCACATCCGCATCGCCGCGCTTTGCCATGTCGATCGCCTGGCCGGTGCCAACGGCAACCACCTTGACGTCGATGTTGCTGGCTTGCTTGAACGCCGGCAGCAGGTGGGCGAACAGGCCCGACTGCTCGGTCGACGTGGTCGAGGCCATCGTGATGGTCTCGGCATGTGCAGCCAGCGTACCCGCCGTGAGGACGATCGCGCCAAGCGCAGAACGCGCCCTCTTGGGCAGATTGAAATAGCTCATACCAACTCTCCTTTGACAAAAAGACGGGCTTCCTCTGGCAGGGGTCCACTGAAGAAATCGTGTGCCGGGAGATCGGCGAGTACGCGGCCGTGCTCCAGATAGATCACGCGGCTCGCAAGCCGTTTGACCTGGCCGAGGTTGTGGCTGGCAAAGACCAGCGTGCGGCCCTGCGCAGCATCGGCAATCAATGCCTCGACCTCGCGCTTGGCGGTAGGGTCCAGGCTGGCCGTCGGCTCATCCAGGAACAGCACGTCAGGATGCAGCACCCAGGCTCTTGCGAGCGCCATGCGCTGCTGCTGACCGCCCGACAGCGTGCGCGCGTTGCGCCCCGCGAGGTCGGCGAGCCCGACCCTCCCGAGCGCATCGACGGCCTCCTGTCGTGCATGACGCCAGCGCGCGCCGTGCAGCCACAGGGCGAGCGCGACGTTGTTGCGCACGCTCGCGCGCAGCATGTGCGGCCGCTGGAACAGCATCGCCTGCGCGCGGCGCGGCACCCTGCTGACGACTGCGCCGCGGGCATGCGGCACGAGACCATGCAACACGCGCAGCAGAGTGCTCTTGCCGCTGCCGTTGGCGCCGATCAGCGCGACACGCTCGCCGGGATGGATCGACAAGGTGGCGCCGGCCAGCGCCCGTACGCGGCCGAATTGCACATCGACGCCGCGCAGGCTGAAGAGCGCCTCGTCGTTCGCCGAGCCGTCACCCGTCCCGCTCACGAAGCCACCTCCAGATGCCGCACCGCGGACGCATCGGCAGCGCCGCCGTCGACCCGCTCGCGCCAGCCGCGCAGGGCCGATATGGCGAAGTTGAGCACCAGCACCACACCCAGCAGCACGAGTCCGAGTGCGAGCGCCAGGGGCAGGTCACCCTTGCTGGTTTCCAGCGCAATGGCCGTGGTCATCACCCGCGTGAAGCCGTCGATATTGCCGCCGACGATCATCACCGCGCCGACCTCCGAAACTGCACGGCCGAAGGCGGCGATCACCACGGTGACCAGCGCATAGCGTTCGTCCCACACGAGCAGCAGCGCGCGCGCGAAAGCACCGGCGCCGAGCGATCGCAGTTGCTCGCCGTGCGCGCGGTCGGCGTCCTCGATGGTCTGGCGCGTGAGGGCCGTGACCACCGGGAGCACGAGGATCGTCTGGGCGAGCACCATGGCCTTGAAGCTGAAGAGCCAGCCCAGGAAACCGAGCGGCCCCGAGCGCGACAACAACAGGTAGATCACCAGCCCCACGACCACCGAGGGAAGCGCCAGCAAGGTATTGAGCAGCGTGAGCAGCAAGCCCCGGCCGGCGAACCGGCTCACCGCGAGCCATGCCCCCAGCAGCAAGCCGAAGCCGCAGGCCAGCAGGCAGGCAGTGGCGCTGACTGCGAGCGACCGGCCGACGATGGCGAGCAAAACGGGATCGCCCGAGACAACGAGGTGTCCAGCAGCGGCAACGCTATCGGCAAAGGTGTTCATTCAAGGGGTGGTTCAGAAAAGCGCACGCAGTATGGGCAAGCATCGACGCGCTACCTATGCAATCTCTTGCATAGGTAGACGGCCGCGTCTGCATAATCCTTCGCGCCATTCACACGCCCCCCACTCCTTGTGCAACAGATCGAACTCTCCTATGCCATCGCGCCGCGCCGCAGTGGCCGTGCGCTGATCCGCAATCCGCTCATGGAACTGCTGCACGCAGTGCGCGAGCACGGCTCGATCTCGGCTGCCGCGCGTGCGCTCGGCTTCTCCTACCGGCACGTGTGGGGCGAACTGAAGCGCTGGGAACAGACGCTGGGCCATCCACTGGTGACGGGCGACCAGGGACGATCGGCGCAGTTGTCCGAGTTCGGCGACAAACTGTTGTGGGCCGAGCGCCAGGCCCAGGCGCGGCTGGCGCCACAGATCGAAGCGCTGCACGCCGATCTCGAACGCGCGTTTGCGCTTGCATTCGATGACCGCACGCATGTGCTGAGCCTGCATGCAAGCCACGATGACGCGCTCGTCCTCCTGCGCGCCCATGCGGCCGCGACGGCCCAACTGCAACTGGACATCCGGTTCACCGGCAGCGTGGATGCGATCAGCGCGCTCAACCAGGGCCGGTGCGTGATGGCGGGCTTTCACACCATCGAGCGGCCGCCGATCGGCTCGATCGCGCAGCGCACCTACAAGCCGCTGCTGAAGCCCGGCCTGCACAAGATCATCGGATTCGCACGGCGCACGCAGGGCCTGATCGTCGCGTCCGGCAATCCACTGCAGTTGAACGGCCTCCCGGATGTCATTGCGCGCCGGGCGCGCTACGTGAACCGGGCGCTCGGCACGGGTACACGCGTTCTGCTCGACGAGCTGCTGGCTCGCGATGGGCTCGACGCCGATGCGGTCGACGGGTACGCGAGGGATGAGCCTTCGCATGCAGCCGTCGCACATGCGGTCGCGGCCGGCCAGGCCGATGCGGGGCTTGGGCTCGAATCCGCGGCACGCACTGCGGGTCTTGGCTTCGTGCCGCTGGTGAACGAGCGCTACCACCTGGCCTGCCTCAAGTCGGCACTCGACCAACCGGCGATCGAAGCGCTGCTCAAGTTGTTGCACGGTGCTGCCTGGCAGCATCGGCTGGGCACGTTGCCGGGCTACGAAAGCGCAAGCAGCGGCGAGGTGCAATCGCTGAGCGCGCTGCTGCCGTGGTGGAATTTCAAGCCGAAGAAGGCCGGGTAGCCAGCATCAAAGCGAACAGGTCCTGAAGCCGAAGAATCCGTCGTCGCGCGCGGGCGATGCAAAGCCCCGGCGCTTCGGCGAACGCAGCCGTGCGCGCGTCGCGAACGATGCGCCGCGCAGCACACGAGCCTTTCCAAAAGCAGGCTGAGGATCGAACTCGGTGCCTTCGCTCCACGGGTCCGGCGCAAAGCCCTCCCAGGGCTGCAAGGTGCCAGCGGTCCATTCGTGCACATCGGCCCACCGGAAGCCACGGCGTCCCAGGGTGTGCGCGGCAATCTCCCACTCGACTTCGGTGGCGATCCGGCGCCCGGCCCAGCGCGCCCATGCGTCCGCTTCCCACCAGCTCACGTGCACGGCGCTCTGGTTGCCCGCCGCGCGCACGGTCCGGCCGAAATGCTGCTGCAGCACCGAGCCGCCGGTGCCGTGGCGCGCCGCGCCGATCTGCTCCACGTGTCGCGGCCCGCGTCGCCCTTCGGTCTGGCTTTCGAGCCATTGCAGTCCCTCGGGCCGCCACAGTTCGGCCCGATCGTAGCCACCGTCATCGACGAACTCCACGTACTGGTCCCAGGTCACGGGCTGGGCATCGATCTCGAACTCCGGCACATCGACCCGCTGCAAGCCGCGCTCCTGCGCGAAGACGAACCCCGAGTCGGGCAGCCCGAGTTCCCACGGCGTCGCAGGCACCAGCAGCGGCTCCCGCGTGACCGCGGCCGGCGGCAGTTCGACGCCCAACGGCAAGCCGAGCGTCTGCGCCATGACGACCAGTTGCTCGCCGCGCAAATCTTCATGAAACAGGGCGAGCCGGTAGAAGTACAAGCCGGCATCGGTTTCGGCCGCGTGCTCGAGCAGTTCGAGCGTGCTCTCCAGCGTTTCGAGCAAATAGGCTTTGGTCTGCGTCAGATCGGGCATCTCGGGCGACCAACGCTCGTGCACGTCGATCTGCAGCGGGTTCCACCATGCGTCGGCATCTGGCTCGATCGCGGCCAGGCGCGTGGGCCGCACCGGGCATTCCGTACCGAACGCGCGCTGCGTGTTGCGCGCAATCCACCACTCCGCGAACCAGCCGATGTGGCCGGCCAGCCATACGGGCGGATCGACTCCCTCGACCCGGGGCACGGCCAGCGCCGCTGAGCCGAGCGCCTGCTCGTAGAGCGACAGAAGATGCAGCGTGTGGTTGCGCGCGTCGATCAGCGCCAGCGAAAGCAGTTCGCGACCCGCGCGACGCATGTCCGGCGAGTCGATGGAATGCGGCAGGCCGGGCGTGCTGAACGGCGTCGATGACGGCGGGCTCGAGGGCATCGGCCATTATGGCGAGGCGCATCGACCGCGTTGGCGCCGTGCAATCCGCCTCGGGGTAAACCCGGGCACGAGCACAGGGAAGAGCAGGCGCTACAGAGCGTTACCATTGTCAACTTTGCGCCAAACGACCCGGCGCCACCGCATTCATCCCGCAGGGAGACAAAACGTTGTCAGCATTCCTCAAATTCGCGCTCGTCATGGACTGGATCAGCGCCAAGCTCGGCAAGGTCGCCGCCTGGGCCGTGCTGGCCGCTTCGGTCATCTCCGCCGGCAACGCCGTCATCCGCTATGGCCTGGACCTCAGCAACAACGCGTGGCTCGAGATTCAGTGGTATCTGTTCGCCGCCACTGTCATGCTCGGTGCCCCGCTGGTGCTCAAGCTCAATGAACACGTTCGCGTCGACATCATCTACGGCAAGCTCAAGCGCAACGGCCCCGTCTACGTCGACTTGTTCGGCCTGGTGTTCTTCCTGCTGCCCGTGATGGGCCTGCTGTTCTGGCTCACCTTCCCTTTCTTCCTCAACATGCTGCGCACAGGCGAGATCTCGGGGAACATCGGCGGCCTCATCCGCTGGCCCGCGGCGTTGATGATGCCCCTGGGCTTCGGCGCGATGTTCCTGCAAGGCGTGGCCGAAATCATCAAGCGCATTGCCTACCTGCGTGGCCTGATCGAGATGGACACGCACTACGAGAAGCCCGTGCAATGAGTGCCCTCCTCACAAGCAACGCCCGCCTCTCGCACCGCTTCGCAGGATAAGAAAAATGGAAATGGAAAACTTCGCCCCGATCATGTTCGCGGGGCTGGTCGTGATCATGCTGATCGGGTTCCCGGTCGCGTTCTCTCTCGCCGCACTCGGCCTGTTCAGCGGTTTCTTCGCGATCGAGATGGGCTGGTTCCCGGCCGGCTTCATGGCCAACCTGCCGCTCAATGTGTTCGGCATCCTGTCCAACGAGACGCTGCTGGCGATTCCCTTCTTCACGCTGATGGGCGCGGTGCTCGAGAAATGCGGGCTGGCCGAAGACATGCTCGATTCGATGGGCCAACTCTTCGGTCCGATCCGCGGCGGCCTGGGCTACTCGGTGATCATCGTCGGCTTCATCCTCGGCGCCATCACCGGCACCGTGGCCGGCCAGGTGATCGCGATGGCGATGATCTCGCTGCCCGTGATGATGCGTTACGGCTACAACATGCGGTACTCGACGGGCGTGCTGGCCGCCTCCGGCACCATCACGCAGCTCGTGCCGCCATCGCTGGTGCTCATCGTCATGGCCGACCAGCTCGGCACCGACGTGGGCCAGATGTACAAGGGCGCGTGGGGCCCGTCGATCCTGCAGGTGCTGATCTTCGCGGTCTACACCTTCCTGATCTCGCGCATCCGTCCGAGCTACGTTCCGGGCGTGCCGGCTTCGGCGCGCACGCTCACCGGCTGGGCGCTGTGGGGCAAGTGCCTGCGCGGCATCATCCCGTCGGCCATCCTGATCTTCGCAGTGCTCGGTTCGATGGGCGGCCTGCCCTTCATGGACCACGCGATCGCCACGCCGACCGAAGCCGGCGCCATGGGCGCCGTGGGCTCGCTGATTCTCGCGGCGATCCATCGCCGCCTCAACTGGCCGATGCTCCGAGACGCAATGGACGGCACCATGCGCCTGACGGCCATGGTGGTCTTCATCTTGATCGGCTCGCGGATGTTCTCGCTGGTGTTCCAGGGCGTGGACGGCGCGAAGTGGATCGAACACTTGCTCTCGGGCCTGCCGGGCGGACAGATCGGCTTCCTGATCGTCGTCAACATCTTCGTTTTCTTCCTGGCCTTTTTCCTCGACTTCTTCGAGATCGCCTTCATCATCCTGCCGATGCTGGGCCCGGTCGCTGCCAAGCTCGGCATCGACATGGTCTGGTTCGGCGTGCTGCTGTGCGTGAACATGCAGACCTCGTTCATGCACCCGCCCTTCGGCTTCGCGCTGTTCTATCTGCGCGGCATTGCCGACACGCTGTTCAAGAACGGCGCGCTGCCGCGAAAGATCGAGTCACGCGACATCTACCTCGGCGCCATTCCGTGGGTCGGGTTGCAGCTGCTGCTCGTGGCGATCGTCATCTTCTTTCCGCAGACCGTCACTGTCTTCCTCGAAAAGAAGGTCGTGGTCGACGTGGACAAGGTGCAGCTTGAAATGCCGGCCGAATCGCAAGGTTCGGACAACAGCGGCATGAACATGGAAGATCCGTTCGGCAACCAGAAGCAGGCCGCGCCGGAAGAGGCCGCGCCGGCCAGCCCGGCGCCGGACGCCGGCACCAAGCAGTGAGCGCCACCGAGGCAGGAGAAACCGGCGCGCCGGGCGAGATCGAGGAAACCCCGGCCGCGCTCGAGAGCCCCGCCTATCCGCCCTTCGTGCGGGTCCTGGCGGTCATCCTCGTGGTCGATCTGATCGGCTTCGGCATCTGGAGCCTGCCTGCGCTCAGTGGTGCGTCGTGGTCCGTCAGCAGCATCGTGCTTTTCGGGTTGGCTGCGCTGTGCATTGCTTGGATGGGCTACTGGATTGTCAGCAGCCGCACGCGCCTGGATGGCGACGTGCTCACGCAGACATGGCTGTGGAACAAGCGCGAGCACGCGGCCGACGTGGCCCATCTCAAGCTCGTGCACTGGCGCTGGCTTGAACGAATCATTGCGCCGCGCCTGCTGGTGCGCCGTCGCAATGGCGCCGTCACGTGGATCCATTCGGCCGATGCGCGCCTGCTGACGGGCTTTGCCGAGCGCGTTGCGGCGCGCAGCTTCCCGAACGCCAAGCCCTGAGCTTCGATCAGCGCGCCCATGAAAAAAGCCCCGCTGTTGCCAGCGGGGCTTTTTGCTTTGGGGAGCCGGCCTGAGCCGGCCCCGCTCACAGCTTTTGTTGCTGCATGAAGCGGTCGAAGGTGCCTTCGGTGAAGCGGAACCAGGCGTTCTGGTCGGCCAGGAACTTCGAGTAGTCGCCGTAGACTTTCTTCCACTCGGGATTGCTGCCGTTGAGGTCGGAGTAGATCTGCTGGGCCGACTTGAAGGCCGCGTTCATCACGTCCTGCGTGAAGGGACGCAGCTTCGTGCCGGAACCGACGAGCTGCTTCAGCGCGACGGGATTGCGTGCATCGTACTTCGCCGTCATGCCGATGTTGGCCTGCGCGGCTGCCGCGGTGACGATCGCCTTGTACTCGGCCGACAGGCCTTCCCAGGCCTTGGTGTTGATGTAGAAGTCCAGCTGCGGGCCGCCCTCCCACCAGCCAGGGTAGTAGTAGAACGGTGCGACCTTGTTGAAGCCGAGCTTCTGGTCGTCATACGGGCCAACCCATTCGAGCGCGTCCAGCGTGCCCTTTTCGAGCGCCGGGTACAGGTCGGCGCCGGGGATCGATTGGGGAATCACGCCGAAGGGTTCGAGCACGCGGCCCGCGAACGGGTTGGTGCGGAACTTCAGGCCCTTCAGGTCGGCGACCGATTTGATTTCCTTGCGGAACCAGCCGCCCATCTGCGCGCCGGTGTTGCCGCCCGGCAGGTTGTAGATGTTGTACTTGGCGTAGAAGTCGCGCATCAGCTTCAGGCCATTGCCTTCATACATCCACGCGTTCATTTGGCGGGTGTTGAGGCCAAAGGGCACTGCGCAGCCGAGGCAGAAGGTCGGGTCCTTGCCGTAGAAGTAGTAAGGCGCGGTGTGCGCCATTTCGACCGATGCGTTCTGCACGCCATCCACCACGCCGAAAGCGGGCATCAGTTCGCCGCCGGCATGCACGGAGATCTGGAACTTGCCGCCGGTCATGTCGCTGACGCTCTTGGAGAACGTTTCAGCCGTTCCGAAAATGGTGTCGAGGGACTTGGGGAAGCTCGATGCCAGGCGCCAGCGGACGGCTGCCTGCGCGTGAACTGCCGGCGCGATGCCGGCAGCGAGGACGCCGGCAATGCCGGCGTTTTTGATGAGGGAACGACGATCCATTGAATTCACTCCGAGTGCTTTTAGAAAACGAGAACGCGGCTTGTGGCCGCGTTGCTGACTTTTTGAGTCGACAACGATTGTAAAAAACGCTTACAAGGCGCCGGGGGGGGTTTTCCCTGCGGCGACGCGATCGAAGCGTTGCCGAATCGACTGTTCGATGCCGATTGCATCGAGTCCGATACCGGCCAGGAGCTTGCTCGGGTCGCCATGCTCGATGAAGCGATCGGGCAAGCCGAGTTGCAGCACAGGCTTCTGGATGCCGGCGGACTGCAAGGCCTCCAGCACCGCGCTGCCCGCGCCGCCCATGATGGCGCCCTCTTCCACCGACACGATGGCATCGTGCGTACCCGCAACTTTCAACAGCAGGTCGATGTCGAGCGGCTTGGCCCAACGCATGTTCACGACCGTGGCATCCAGCGCCTCGGCCGCCTGCAGTGCCGGATAGAGCAAGGTGCCGAACGCCAGGATCGCGATCCGCTGGCCCTCGCGGCGAATCTCGCCCTTGCCGAAGGGCAGCGCCTCGAGCGTGAGATGCGGCGTGACGCCGGCACCGGCGCCGCGCGGATAGCGCACCGCGACCGGATGGTTCTGCTCGTAGGCCGTGGTCAGCAGCTGACGGCATTCGGCCTCGTCCGCCGGGCATGCCACGCTCATGTTCGGAATGCAGCGCAGGAAAGGGATGTCGTACGCGCCGGCATGCGTCGCGCCATCGGCCCCCACGAGGCCGGCGCGATCGAGCGCGAAGACCACCGGCAGGTTCTGGATCGCGACGTCGTGGATGAGCTGGTCATACGCGCGCTGCAGGAAGGTCGAGTAGATTGCCACCACTGGCTTGAGACCTTCGCATGCGAGTCCGGCCGCGAAGGTCACGGAGTGCTGCTCGGCAATGCCCACGTCGTAGTAGCGACCGGGAAAGCGCTGTTCGAATTCGACGAGCCCCGAGCCCTCGCGCATGGCCGGCGTGATGCCGACCAGGCGGCCGTCCTGCGCGGCCATGTCGCACAGCCATGTGCCGAAGACTTGGGTGAAGGTCTGCTTGGGTGCGGTCGCCGGCTTGACGAGGCCGACGGCCGGATCGAACTTGGTGGGGCCGTGATAGGCCACCGGGTCGGCCTCGGCCAGCTTGTAGCCCTGACCCTTCTTCGTGACCACGTGCAGGAACTGCGGACCCTGCAGATGCTTGAGGTTCTCGAGCGTGGGCACCAGCGAATCGAGGTCGTGCCCGTCGATCGGCCCGACGTAGTTGAAGCCGAACTGCTCGAACAGCGTGGCCGGCACCACCATGCCTTTGGCATGCTGCTCGAAGCGCTTGGCCAGCTCGAAGAGCGGCGGCGCCGCACGCAGCACGCTCTTGCCGACGTTCTTGGCAGCGGCGTAGAAGTTGCCGCTCATCAACTGTGCAAGATAGCGGTTGAGCGCACCGACCGGCGGGCTGATCGACATGTCGTTGTCGTTCAGGATCACGAGCAGCTTGCAGTCGTCGCACACGCCCGCGTTGTTCAGTGCCTCGAAGGCCATGCCTGCAGTCAATGCGCCGTCGCCGATGATCGCGACGGAATGACGGTCTTCGCCCTTCTGCCGCGCAGCCATCGCCATGCCCAGCGCGGCCGAGATGCTGGTCGACGAATGGGCGGTGCCGAAGGTGTCGTACTCGCTCTCGGTACGCTGCGGGAATCCGGAGATGCCGCCGAGCTGCCGCAGGGTGGGCATGCGCTCGCGCCTGCCGGTGAGGATCTTGTGCGGATAGGTCTGGTGGCCCACGTCCCACACCAGCCGGTCGTGCGGGGTGTTGAACACATGGTGCAGCGCGACCGTGAGCTCCACCGTGCCGAGGTTCGAGCTCAGGTGCCCGCCGGTGCGCGACACGTTGTCGAGCACGCAGGTCCGCACTTCGTCGGCCAGCTGCTTGAGCTGGGCGCGGTCGAAGTGTCGCAGGACGGAAGGGTCGTGGATGGTTGGAAGCAACGGAGCCATGGGATGTTGTTGTTGTCTATCGATCGCGATCGACGACCATGTGGGCCAGCGCGCGCAGTGCGCCGGTATCGGCCAGTGTGCTGCGGTCCAGCGCGGCGAGCGCCTCGGCCAACAGTTCGCGGGCCTGGGCGCGGGCGCCGTCGAGGCCGAGCAGGGACACATAGGTGGGCTTGTCGCTCGCGGCGTCCTTGCCGGCCGTCTTGCCGAGCGTTTCCGAATCGGCGATGACGTCGAGGATGTCATCCACCACCTGGAAGGCGAGGCCCATGGCCGCGCCGTACTCCCGCAGTGCATCAAGGACGTGGGGCGCGAGCGCATTGCCGCAGGTCGCGCCCATTTCCACGCTGCCCTGCAGCAGGGCGCCGGTCTTGAGCCGATGCATTTCGCGCAGTTGCGCTTCATCGAGCGCAAGGCCGACGCTCGCCAGATCGATCGCCTGCCCCCCCGCCATGCCCTGGCTGCCAGCGGCGCGTGCCAGAAGGCGGCACAGGTTGGCCTGAACGGCGGGCGCGATGGCGTCGCCATCGGGCGTGAGCAGTTCGAAAGCCAGCGCCTGCAGGGCATCGCCGGCCAGCAGCGCATCGGCTTCGCCGAACTTCACGTGCACGGTCGGCTTGCCGCGACGCAGCACGTCGTTGTCCATGCACGGCAAGTCGTCGTGCACGAGCGAATAGGCGTGGATCAATTCAACCGAGCATGCCGCGCGCAAGGCCGCTTCGGCGTGGCCGCCGACGGCTTCGCTCGCGGCAAAAACCAGCATCGGTCGCAGCCGCTTGCCACCGTCGAGCACCGCGTAGCGCATCGCGTCGCCGAGTTCCACAGGTGCGTCGACACCGACCCATTCGGACAATGCGGCTTCGACACTGGACAGCTTCGGCTCACTCCACGCGGCAAGGCGGGCGGCGTCCCAGCGCAAGGTGTCGGCGACCGTCATTCGGCCGCCCAGACCTTGAGGCTGCCCGCATCGAGCACCTTGATCTGGTCTTCGACCGCCTGCAGCTTGTCGCGGCAGAACGCGAGCAGCGCCGCGCCCCGCTGGTAGCTGCCGAGCAGCTGGTCGAGCGGCAATTGACCCGACTCGAGTTCGGTCACGAGTTGTTCGAGTTCCTGGAGCCCGGCTTCGTAGCTCGCTGGCAGCGCGCCGGTACCGGGCGCGTCTGGCGAGGCCGACGGGGAGGAGGAAGGCACCTTGGGCATGCGGGGCGGATCGTGGTGAAACATGGGATTTTAAGTTCACCCCCAGGCTTGCCCACTTCGTGTGGCCGCCCACCCCCTTCCGGGGGCGCTGCCTTCGGCCCGGCAGAGCCGGTTCCGTGGCAGCCCTGGCACTTGCCGGATCGAGGGCGTGGGGGGAAAAATTTCTCCGGGGTACAATCCGCGGCTCCCTGGCCGGCAGCTGCCGGCGCAATCTTCGGGCCGTCCCGCACCTTTGACGGCAGCCTTCCGTTCTATCTTTCTCCCTGTGGGGAGCTTGGTCAGGTCACCCATGTCTGATTTAAGTCTTCAACTGCAGCAGGCTTCCAGCCAACTCCCGGTTTCCGCGTACTTCGATGAGGCGCTCTATGCCCGCGAGCTGCAAACGCTCTTCGCGGCGGGGCCGCGCTACGTCGGCCATCGTCTCGCGGTGCCTGAACCGGGCAACTTCCACACCTTGCCGCAGGAGCATCAGGGTCGTGCGCTCGTCCACACGCCCAAGGGCGTGGAACTGATCTCCAACGTCTGCCGCCATCGCCAGGCCCTGATCCTCCAGGACCGCGGCCAGCTCGACACACAGGCCGGCGGCAACATCGTCTGCCCCCTGCATCGCTGGACGTACGCCGCTGCGGACCCGCGCACCACAGGCACGCTGATCGGGGCGCCGCACTTCGAGCAGGACCCCTGCCTCAGTCTGCACAACTACCCGCTGACCGAGTGGAACGGCCTGCTGTTCGAGAAGAACGGCACGGGCAAGGGTCGTGACGTCGCATCCGACCTCGCGAACATCGGCGCCCGCGCGGATCTCGACTTCGAGGGCTATGCGCTCGACCGCGTCGAGTTGCACGAGTGCAACTACAACTGGAAGACCTTCATCGAGGTGTACCTGGAGGATTACCACGTCGGCCCCTTCCATCCAGGACTGGGCAGCTTCGTCACCTGCGACGACCTGCGCTGGGAATTCGGCCGTCATCACTCGGTGCAGACGGTGGGTGTCGCCAACCGGCTCGGCCGCGCGGGCAGCCCGGTGTACCAGAAGTGGCAGGAACAGCTCCTGAAGTACCGCGAAGGCAAGCCGCCGAAGTACGGCGCGATCTGGCTCACCTACTACCCGCACGTGATGGTCGAGTGGTATCCGCACGTGCTGACCGTCTCCACGCTGCACCCCATCGGCCCGCAGAAGACGCTCAACATGGTCGAGTTCTTCTATCCCGAGGAGATCGTCGCGTTCGAACGCGAGTTCGTCGAAGCGCAACAGGCCGCCTACATGGAAACCTGCGTGGAAGACGACGAGATCGCGGAACGCATGGATGCCGGCCGCCGCGCCCTGATGCTGCGCGGCGACGACGAAAGCGGCCCGTACCAAAGCCCGATGGAAGATGGCATGCAGCAGTTCCACGAGTGGTACCGCCGCGAGATGTCGTCCTGATGCGATCGATGCCCCCCACACCCGCTGTGCCAGAAACACCGCGGAACCGGCTCTGCCGGGCCGCTGGTGTTGCCCCCTGCAAGGGGGATGGCGAAGCGACACGAAGTGCGCGAAGCCTGGGGGTGAGCTCCTGATGCAAGCGCTCTGGATGGTGCTGGGCGCACTGATCTTCGCCACGATGGGCGTGTGCGTGAAGATTGCTTCGGCCTGGTTTTCCAGCGCCGAGTTGGTCCTCTATCGCGGCCTGATCGGCATCGTGTTCCTCTGGGTGCTCGCGCGCAGCCGCGGCGTCACGCTCGCCACCCGATACCCCGGCATGCACGCATGGCGCAGCCTGATTGGCGTCGTGTCCCTTGGCGCGTGGTTCTTCGCGATCGCGCACATGCCGCTCGCCACCGCGATGACGCTCAACTACATGAGCAGCGTCTGGATCGCCGCCTTCCTGGTCGGCGGCGCCCTGCTCGCCTGGGTGCCAGTTCCCGGACGCGACGGCAGCGTGTCGCGCCCGCCGCTGCAAGGCCCGCTGGTCCTCACGGTGCTCGCGGGCTTCGGCGGCGTCGTGCTGATGCTCAAGCCCACCGTCGGCGACAACCAGGGATTCGCGGGTCTGATGGGGCTGCTGTCCGGCCTCACGGCCGCCTTTGCATACATGCAGGTGGTGGCACTTTCGAGGCTCGGAGAACCCGAAGCGCGCACGGTGTTCTATTTCGCGGTCGGCTCGGCCGTGGCGGGCGGCCTCGGAACGTTGCTGGGCGAATCCACCCCATGGTCGAACTGGACGTGGTCGCACGCGCTCTGGCTGCTGCCCGTCGGCGTTCTGGCGGCACTCGGCCAGCTTTGCATGACGCGCGCTTATGCCAGCGCCAAGACCGAAAGCGGTACGCTGCTGGTTGCCAATCTCCAGTATTCGGGCATCGTCTTTGCCGCGATGTACAGCGTGCTGCTGTTCGGGGATCGCATCGATGCCGCGGGCTGGGCCGGCATGGCGCTGATCGTCGCGAGCGGCATCGCGGCCACGGTGCTGCGCCAGCGGTCGTTGCCGAAGGCACCGGCCGAGGAACATTGAAGGAGTTCGCATGTACACGACGCTGATTTCCGCCGAAGAGCTCATCGCCTTGCAGGCCAGCGACCTGCCGTTGATGATCTTCGACTGCACCTTCGACCTGATGAAGCCCGAATCCGGCGCACAGCAGTACCGGGCGGCGCACATGCCTGGCGCGGTGTACGCCAACCTCGATACCGACCTCAGCGCGAAGCACGGCGTGGCCGGCGCCCACGGCGTCGTCGTGGCGCAGGACGAAGGCCCTCCCGCCTCGGGCGGCCGCCACCCGCTGCCGAGCCGTGAGAAGTTCGCGGCCTGGCTGTCGAGCGTGGGCTTTGCCAACAACATGCAGGCGGTGGTGTACGACCGCAACGGCGCCAACTATTGCGGCCGGCTCTGGTGGATGCTCAAGTGGATGGGCCACGATGCCGTGGCCGTGCTCGATGGCGGCCTGCAGGCCTGGCAGGCGGCGGGCGGTGCAGTCACCGGTCGCGAGGAGCCATCGCACTTCCAGTCGAATTTCGTCGCCGACAAGCCTCTGCTCTCGCTCACCGACACCAAGACCGTGGCCGCGCGTCTCGAGCAAGCCGGCCAGACGCTGATCGACGCGCGCGCGGCGGCAAGATATCGCGGCGAGGTGGAACCTCTGGACCCGATCGCAGGTCACATCCCGGGGGCCCTCAACCGGCCCTTTACCGAGAACCTCGGCCCCGACGGGAAGTTCAAGCCGGCCGCGCAGTTGCGCGCCGAATTCGAAGCACTGTTGGCGGGCCGGGATCCCACCACGGTCGTCCACCAGTGCGGCAGCGGCGTGAGCGCGTTGCCCAACCTGCTCGCCATGCAGATCGCAGGTCTCGGGCCGACCGCGCTCTATGCCGGCAGCTGGAGCGAGTGGAGCAACACGCCGGGGCTGCCGACCCGGCAAGGCGCACAACCATGATCCTGACGAGCAGGCCGCTCTCGACCCTCGCACTGACCGCTTTCTTCGCACTCACCGCATTTCCTCTCGCCGCCTCGGCTCAGACCCAGCACGCCCACGTGCATGGCCAGATCAAGCTCGACGTCGTCGTCGAAGGCCCCACCGTCGTGATCGAGATGGGATCGCCGCTCGACAACTTCGTCGGCTTCGAACGCGCGCCGCGCACCGATGCCGAGAAAAAAGCCGTCGTCGATGCCGTCGCACAGCTTCGCGCAGCGGATCATCTCTTCAAGATCGATCCCACCGCCAATTGCAAGCTCGGTCCGGTGACGCTGCGCTCCGCCGCGCTGGGCTTGGGCAAGCCAGACGCCACTGCCACCGAAGGCCACGCCGACCTCGACGCCACCATCGCGTTCAACTGCACCAACGCCGGTGCGGCGAAATTCATCGACATCGATCTCTTCAATGTCTTCAAGGGTCCACGCCAGATTGAGGCCCAGATCGTTTCGCCGCAGGGCCAGTTCAAGCGCACGCTGAAACGGCCGGCCACGCGACTGACCTGGACCAAGTGATTCGCTCGTGACGCTCGTCCTTTCCGCCGAATCGCTGCGCTTCGCCTGGCCCGGCGCCCAAACGCCCTGCATCGACATCGAACGGCTCGACATTTCGGCCGGCGAGGCCGTCTTCCTGCATGGCCCCAGCGGCTGCGGAAAGAGCACGCTGCTGTCGCTGCTGGCCGGCGTGCTGGTGGCCGACGCGGGCCGCATCACCCTGCTCGGACACGATTGGGCCGCACTCTCGGGAGCCGCGCGCGACCGATCGCGCGTCGCGCATGTGGGCTACATCTTCCAGCAGTTCAACCTGCTGCCGTACCTCAGCGTGCTCGACAACGTGCTGCTGCCCTGCCGCTTCTCGGCGCGGCGCATGGAACGGGCGTCGCGCGATGGCACGGCGCGGGCGCAGGCTGAAGAGCTGCTCGCGCAGATGGGCCTGGATGCCAGCCTGTGGCAGCGCCAGGCGATGCAGCTGTCGGTCGGCCAGCAACAGCGCGTGGCCGCCGCGCGTGCGCTCGTCGGTCATCCCGAAATCGTGATTGCCGACGAACCGACCTCGGCGCTCGACGAGGACCGCCGCGAAGCCTTCCTCGACGTGCTGCTGTCGGCTTGCCGGACGAACCACAGCGCGCTCGTGTTCGTGAGCCATGACCAGCGCATCGCCGAACGCTTCTCGCGCCATGTACTGTTGCCCGAGATCAATCGTGCGGCTTCGGGGGAGCTGGCATGAGCGCCCTCTTTGGCATCGCGTGGCGCAGCGCGTGGAACCGCCGCTTCACCCTCGCTCTCACCCTGCTGTCGATCGCGCTATCGACCTTTCTGCTGCTCGGCGTCGAGCGCATCCGTACCGAACTGCGCGAGAACTTCTCGTCCTCGGTGTCGGGAACCGACCTGATCGTCGGCGCGCGCACCGGCTCGACGCAGTTGCTTCTCTATTCCGTGTTTCGCATCGGCGCCGCCACCAACAACGTGCAGTGGAAGAGCGTGCAGGCGCTTGCCGCGCACCCTGGCGTCGACTGGGTCGTGCCGCTGTCGCTGGGCGACTCGCACCGCGGCTTCTCGGTGCTGGCCACCACGCCCGCCTACTTCGAGCACTTCCACTACGGCAACCGCCAGCCGCTCCGGATGCGCGAGGGCAAGCCCTTCGGCGAACTCTTCGATGCCATGGTCGGCGCCGAGGTGGCCGACAAGCTGGGCTATCACGTCGGCCAGAAGATCACGCTGGCCCACGGGAGCGGCGAGCTGAACGTGTCCGAGCATGCCGACAAGCCTTTCACCGTGGTGGGTGTGCTGGCGCGCACCGGCACGCCGGTCGACCGCACGGTGCACATCGGGCTCCCAGCCATGGAAGCCATCCACCTCGAATGGATGGGCGGCGCCCCGATGCCGGGCGTCAAGATCCCGGCGGAACAAGTTCGCAAGTTCGACCTCGCGCCCAAGAACGTGACCGCCGCGCTGGTCGGCCTGAAGAACCGCGCCGCCGTGTTCGCAGTGCAGCGCTGGGTCTCCACCTATGCGAACGAGCCGCTGATGGCCATCCTCCCGGGCGTGGCGCTCGACGAGCTGTGGGGCGTGATCGGCGTCGGCGAGAACGCGCTGCTGCTGATGTCGGCGCTGGTCGCACTCGTCAGCCTCGCAGGGCTGGTGTCGGTGGTGATGGCCAGCCTCAACGAGCGGCGCCGCGAGCTGGCCGTGCTGCGCGCTGTCGGCGCCAGCCTGCGCCACGTGCTCGCGCTGCTGGCGCTCGAAGGCGCGCTGGTCACGCTGCTGGGCGTGGCGATCGGCGTCGTCTTTGCCGTGCTGGGTGTCACCCTGCTTTCCCCCTGGCTTCAATCGCAGTTCGGACTGGCGCTGCACTTGTCCGAACCTACACTGAACGAATGGACGCTGCTCGCGGCCCTCGTCGTGGCCGGCTGGGTCGCCAGCCTGCTGCCGGGCATCCGCGCCTACCGGCTTTCACTCGCCGATGGCCTCTCTCCAAGGATCTGAACATGACATTGCGCCTTCCCGTTTCCTTCCTTCTCGCGGTCGTCATCGCCGGCAGCGCATGGGCCGCCGAGCCCTCGCCACAGGCCACCTCCCCGACCAACCCGCTCGGTGGCAAGCCCGCCGACGCCAAGGCCGCACCCGGCCAGCCTCGCGTCATCTCGTGGGAAGAACTAGTGCCCAAAGACTGGGACCCGATGAAGGAACTCAAGGGCATGGACCTGAGCAAGCTCGACGACAGCGACCCGCGCGCCAACGAGATGCTTATGAAGCTCCAGGACGCCTCGAACAACGCGCCGACCAACGCCGCGATGAACGGCGTCGAGGTGAAGATCCCCGGCTTCATCGTGCCGCTCGAAGAGAACAAGGGCGAAGTCACCGAGTTCCTGCTGGTGCCCTACTTCGGCGCCTGCATCCACACACCGCCGCCGCCGGCCAACCAGATCCTGCACGTGCGCCCGAAGCAAGGCGCGAAATTCCGCGCCATGGACACCGTGTGGGTCACCGGCAAGCTGCAGACCCTGCGCAACGATTCGATGATGGGCGTGAGCGGCTACCACGTCACAGCCGACAGCGTCACCAAGTACACCGGCGGCGCGAAGTAACCGACAACCTCCGCTACAGCGACCTCGTCATGAAGACGCTGTGGGGATCATTGACGTAGTTGCCGAAGGGAGCGCAGCGCGTGAACCCGAACGACTCGTAGAGCTTCTGCGCCGGCTCGAACGCCTTTATCCGGCCCGTCTCCAGACTCAATCGATCGTAGGAACGCGTCCGCGCTTCCTCGATGATGCGATGGAGCACGGCGCGTGCGACCCCTTGTCCCCGATGGGCATCCGAGGTTCGCATCGACTTGACCTCGCCATGTTTCGGCGAAAGCTCCCGAAGCGCGCCGCATCCGAGCAGTTCATTGCCTCCCCACGCCGTCCAGAACGTGACATCGGGCTGTCGCAGTTTGTCGATGTCCAACGCGTGAACGCTGCAGGGCGGCGAAAGCTCGTGCATGTTGCGCAGATGGGCTTGTAGCAACGCACGAATCTCCGGGCCCGAGAGATCGTCGAGGTCGATCCGAATGACTGCAGATGAAGGGTTCATCGACGCTTGACCATCATTTCGAGTATTGAAGTTGCGGGAAGCATATTGCACGCCCGTGCCGCCACAGGCAGGTGCGGGACATGGACAAGCAATCCCCGGGTTTCAACTAGGAGTGCTGAACGCCCATGCCGTGCCAACATGGCGCGCGGCGAGGCACGCGCAATTCGCGCGTCCCCCTGCGACAGGAGGCCCCCATGTCCAATCACGTCTACAAGCTCCTCGAACTCACAGGCTCGTCGCCGACGAGCAGCGACGATGCCGTGCTGCGCGCCATCGCCAAAGCCAGCGAATCCGTGCGCAACATCCAGTGGTTCGAAGTGACCGAAACGCGCGGCCATGTGATCGACGGCAAGGTCGCCCATTGGCAGGTGACGATCAAGGCAGGCTTCACGCTGGAGGACTAGACCCGCGCCATTCCGGGAATGCCGCGGAACCGGCTTTGCCGGGCCGCAGGCATTGCCCCCGGCAGGGGGTGGGCGGCCACACGAAGTGAGGCAAGCCTGGGGGTAAGCTTGGTCAATCCGGGGCCTGAATCACGCGGTCAAACTCCTCGTCCGCCGGCACGTTGTCGGCATCGAGTTCACTGGCATCGGTCAGGTCGATGCCGGTTTCTTCGGACAGCTCATCGGTCGCTTCGGCGTCATCTTCTTCGAACGCCTCGTCGTCCTCGGGCAATGTGTCTTCGGCTTCGTCGATCTCGGGTTCGTCTGCGGCTTCTCCGGGACGCAGAGGGGGGTCGGCGCTGATCATGATCGGACTCCTGGCTGACTGATGTTTGCATGATGCACCCCGAGTGTGGGTCCCAGCCGAATCAGCCACTTCGGCGAAGGGGCAACAAGCGTGTCAGAAAGTGCCGCGGGTGTCCACTCAGTGCTTGTGGTCGGACGCCCCGTGCGCGTGGTCCGGATCGGCAACGCCGCCGTGCGCATGGTCATGGTCGGCATGCGCGAACCGGCTCACGAGCGTGACGAGCAGGATGCCGATCGCCAGCCACACGATCTGCAAGGCCGTCTGCCGCGCCGGCAGCCGCTTCTGCAGCTGCGGGATCAAGTCGGCCAGCGCCACGTAGACGAAGCTGCTGGCCGCCAGCACCAGGAAATAGGGGAGCCACCCATGCAGCTGGTCGACCAGCCACCAGCCCACCAGGCCGCCAAGCGCGGTCATCGTCCCGGCCAATGAGACCTTGACGAGCGCCACGCGCTGGTTGGACGAACTCTGGCGCAGCACGACCAGGTCACCGATGTGGTGAGGCACCTCGTGCGCGAGCACGGCGATCGCAGCCACCAGGCCCAGGCGCATGTCCGCGACGAAGGCCGAGGCGATCAGGATGCCGTCGCCGAAGCAGTGAACGCTGTCGCCGGTGAGCACGGCCCAGCCGCCGCCCTTGGCGTCGTGCGCATGCGCATGGTCGTGGTCGTGGTCGTGGTCGTGGGCGTGAACGTGAAGGTGGTGATGGCCTTGATCGTGCGGATTGGCTCGGCTGTGCCCAGGTTCGTCGACGTGCTCGCCATGATGATGCTCGTGCCCGTGGTGCCACAACTCTGCCTTGTCGAGCAGAAAAAAGAAAACCAGTCCGAACAACAGCACGCCGAACAGCACGGCCGGCGCGATGTGGCTCTCGAAGGCTTCGGGCAGCAGGTGCATGAAGGCGGTCGCCAACAGCGCGCCCGCGGCGAGGCTCAGCAAATGCTGCGGATTCACGCCGCCGGCCCCGCTACGCACGCCCACGCGCAGCAGCAGCGCGGCGATCCAGACACTTCCGATGCCGGCGACAAGGGTCGCGGCGATGATGGCTAACAAATTCATGACTGCTTGCGCAATGGTGGCAAAAACAAAAGCCGTCCATCGGACGGCTTTCGATTGAAAGCGGCTAGCGGATGTGGCTAGGCCACACCGTTGGCTTTGAACCAGGCCAGGGCGCGCTTCCATCCGTCTTCGGCCGCCTCTTTGACGTAGCTGGACCGGTTGTCGGCATGGAACGCATGGCCCGCTTCGGGATACACGACGAACTGCGAAGCCTTGGCAGCCGGTGAACCGGTTGCCAGGGCGGCTTTCATCTTATCAACCGTGTCAAGCGGAATCCCCTGGTCCTTGCCGCCGTACAGGCCCAGCACCGGCGCCTGCAGGTTGGCGGCGACGTCGATGGGATGCCGGGGCGTCAGCTCCGAAGGCTGCCCGATGAGCCGGCCGTACCAGGCCGCGCCGGCCTTGACCTTGCCCGTGGCCGCATAGAGCCAGACGATGCGTCCGCCCCAGCAAAAGCCCGTGATGGCCGCTTCCTGAACGTCGCCGCCGTTCGCAGCCGCGTACTTGAGCGCGCCGTCGAGGTCGGCCATGACCTGCGCATCGGGCACCTTGCTGACGATGTCGGCCTGCAGTTTCGGGATGTCGGTATACCCCTTCGGATCGCCCTGACGCGCGTAAAGCTCGGGCGCAATGGCCAGGTAGCCGGCCTTGGCGAAGCGGCGGCAGGTGTCGGCGATGTATTCGTGCACACCGAAGATCTCCTGGACCACGAGCACCACCGGCAAGCCGGTCTTGCCGGCCGGCGCGGCGGCATAGGCCGGCACCTCGAAGCCGTTCACCGTGTACTTGACGGGGCCGGCCTTGAGGCCCTCGTCGGACGTCTTGACGACGGTTTGCGCCGCGATCGGCAAGGTGGCCGCCGCATAACCCACCCCGATGGCGGCCTTGAGCGCCGTGCGGCGCGTCGCGCCCTGCTCGGTGCTGTCGCCGGGGCGGAGCGAATCGAAATCGGCTTGCAGATCGGAAGCGTTCTCGGAACGAGTCATACGGGCGAACTCCTGTGAAATCGACGGACAAAGGCTGGCGTGCGAAGCGCAGGCCGCAATGTAGGCGATCAGGCGAGGACGCGTGCGGCTGGCGCCGAAACCCCGTCGTAGGCGCGCGCCGCGAGCGCGGACGCAAGAACCTGCGCCGGGTCGACCAGTCTCAGCCCACCGACCGACGCCGAGCCCTCGAGCCCGAGGGGAATCTCGGTGCATCCCATGACGATGGCCACCGATCCATGACGCCGCGCGAGTTGCAGTGCGACCTCGCTGAAGCAGGCCTGCGCCAACGGCATGTCACCCGCCTTCACGCCGTCGTAGATGCCACGCATGAGCATCCGACGTTCCTCTGCAAGCGGCAGGTGGCAGGCCATGCCGGCGTCCGCCATCGCCTGCTCGTACAGGCCGATGCGGTAGGTGCCTTCGGTCGCCATCAACGCCACGTCCCGAACGCCCTGCGCCGCCAGATGCGCCGACACCTCGCGCGCGACGTGCAACACCTCGACCTGCGGAAAGCGCTCCTGCAAGGTGGCGTGCCACGCATGCGCCGTATTGCAGGCAATCGCGACCGCCCGGCTGCCCAGCGCCGCCAGCCGCCCCAATGCCTGCAACATCGGCTCCAGCGGCTGATGCGCACCCAGCCCTTCCGACTCGAGCGCACCGCTGCGATCCGGCACCGGCACCTGCGCCAGCCAGTGCTCCGGAAAGCCCTGGTCCCGCACCGTCTCGCCGCGCGCCCGCATCCGCCGCGCACAAGCATCGACGAACAGGCGCACGAAATCCGCGCCCGCTGCCGGCCCCATGCCACCGAGGATGCCAACTACTTGTGTCATGAATTGCGCCTCAATTCGCCAGCCCCTTCACAGCCCCTTCCAGAAACACCACGGATCCGGCTCCGCCGGTCCGCAGGTGTTGGCCCCGCAAGGGGGTTGGCGGCCACACGAAGTGGGCAAGCCTGGGGGGTGCCTACGTCGCTGGCTTGTCGCTCGGCGACTTGATGTTCTCGCGCAACTGCGGGCTCATCGGCAGGTTCAGCGGCATGCCCTTGGGCGGGATCGGCTGCATGAACCACTTGGTATACATCTTCTCGAATTCGCCGCTCTTCATGAGACCGACGATGGTGTCGTCCACCACCTTCTTGAAGGCCGGGTCGTCCTTCGCCAGCATGCAGCCGTAGGGCTCGACCTGCAGCGCATCGCCCACCACTTCGAAGTCGCCCGGACTCTTGGCGTTGGCGATAAGGCCGAACAGAAGGATGTCGTCCATCGCGAAGGCCACGGCGCGGTCGCTTTCCACGAGCAGGAAAGCGTCGGCGTGATCCTTGCCGAGCACGATGTCCATGTCGAGGTTCTTCTCGGTGTTGTACTTGCGCATGACCAGCGCATTGGTGGTGCCGGTGGTGCTGGCCACGGTCTTCTTCCCGAGGTCGCCGTAGTTCTTGATCCCCGAAGACTTCTTCACGAGCAGCCGCGTGCCCGTGTAGAAGTGGTTGATGGCGAAGGCCACGTCCTTGCCGCGGGCGGTGTTGTTGGTGGTGGAGCCACACTCCAGATCGATGGTGCCATTGGTGATCAGCGGGATACGGTTCTGCGAGGTCACCGCCATCAGCGCCACTTCCAGATTGGGCTTGTTGAGTTTCTTCTTGACCGCGTCCACCACCGCATTCGACAGCTCGACCGAGAAGCCGACCGGCTTGTTCGGACCGTCGAGGTAGCTGAAGGGCACCGACGACTCCCGATAGGCCAGCGTGATCTTGCCGGATTCGGCGATCTTGGCCAGGGTGTCGGCGGCTTGTGCGCCCGTGACGGCGGCAGAGACCAGGACGGCTGCCATCAATGCGGATAGTTTCATGCGAGCCCTTTCGGTGGATTTGAAGTGAAACGAAGTGTAGGAAGCATTCGCCCGCCCGTCACAATTCCTTTTGCGCCCAAGCCCATGACCAAATGTTATGGATTCGTGGTCCCATGAGCTTTGGCTATGGGCCGCGATGCTTTTGGCATTTCCCGATGGAGCGCACCCCGCCTAGAGTCGGCGCATTCGAACTTCAGAAGAGGAAGCGCCATGCGCGTGTGCGTGCTGGGTGCCGGCATCGTGGGCTTGGCCACCGCGTGGCAGCTGAACCGCGACGGCCACGAGGTGAGCGTGATCGACCGCGCCGCCCCGGGCGCCGGCGCGAGCGGCGGCAACGGTGCTCAGCTGAGCTATTCCTACGTGCAGCCGCTGGCGGATCCGGCGATCTGGAAGCAGTTGCCCAAGCTGCTGCTCTCGCCCTCCTCCCCACTCAAGCTGCGACCGCAGCTCGATCCGCTGCAGTGGCGCTGGGGCATGGCCTTTCTGGCGGCCTGCAATGCGGAGACCTCGCGCGACACCACGGCTCGCCTTCTCGCCATGGCCGCGCAGAGCCGTGCCGCGTTCGAGGAAATGCGTGCGGACATTTCGCCCGATTGCGACTTTTCGGCGACAGGCAAGCTGGTTCTCTATGCCAGCGCATCGTCGCTCGAAGGCGCGCGCCGGCAGCTCGAACTGCAGCGCACGCTGGGCAGCGAACAGCGCCTGGTCACCCCTGATGAATGCGTCGCACTCGAACCGGCGCTGGCCAGTTACCGCGGGCAGATGGCCGGCGCGATCCACACGCCGAGCGAGTGCGCCGCGGACTGTCTCAAGGTGTGCACGGAGCTGTTGAATGCCCTGCGCGCGCGAGGTGCGCGCTTCATGCTCGATACGGAGATCCATGGCTTCGACGTGCGCGGCGGCCGGGTCGCGGCAGTGCAGACCGCAGCGGGCGACGTGGAAGGGGATGCCTTCGTGATGGCATTGGGCTCGGCTTCGCACCGACTCGGGCGTCGGTTGGGCGCCTATTTGCCGGTCTATCCGCTCAAGGGCTACAGCATCACGGTCGATGTCGATCCGACGCCGGGCGCCGCGCCTCAGGTGAACGTCACGGACAGTGCTCGCAAGGTGGTGTTTGCCCGCATCGGATCGCGGCTGCGGGTGGCGGGCATGGCCGAACTGGTCGGGCACGATGCGAGCATCCCGGCCACGCGCATCGAGACGCTGGCGGAGGCTACGCGCGCCGTGTTTCCGGATGCCAGTCGTCTGGATGAATTGCATCCCTGGACGGGAATGCGGCCGGCTACGCCGACGGGAGTGCCCATCGTCGGTCGGCTTGGTGCTGCTCCCGACAACATGCTCTTCAATACCGGGCATGGGGCGTTGGGCTTCACGCTGGCTTTTGGGTCGGCGCAGAGGGTGGCGCGCGAGCTCGATGGCGTTGCCGTTGGGGCGGGCGCCCGGTAGGCGGTGCGGGCCGGTCGACCCCGCTGCACCGGCCCTTCGGGCTGCCCTGCAGTGCTCGCTTCGGCGGCGTAGAAGGGTCGCCCAGCCCGCACCACCTACCGGGCTCAGGGGTGTGCGACGGTCATGTACGCGTCTAACGTCTTTTTCCTGCGCGCAAATCACAGCCGGCGTCGTCGGCCGGCACAGGGCACACCGCCCGACGACGCCACCCCCAACCCATCAACTCATCTCTTCAATAGCCTCCCGCATGAACCGCGTGATGCTCCGCACGGCCACTGAATCCGGCCTCCCGGCAAATCGCAGCGCACGAATCGGCACGGGAATGTGCGGCTCCAGCGTCAGCACATCCACCTTGTCGCGATCCGCAGAATTCGCAGTACACCCATCGACCAGCGCAACGCCCAGTCCGTGGTGTGCCATCGCCAGCGCCGCATGGTACGTCTGCACGGTCACCACCGCCTGCTGAAATCCAACCCCGGCCTGCCGGCAGGCCTGGCTCAGGCTGGTCCCGACCGGATCGCGGCTGTCCAGCCCCACTACCGGCAAGTTCACCAGGTCGTGCAGCGCCACCGATCCATTGCGCAACAGCGCGCGCGACAGCATTCCCTTGGGCGCGATGCACACCATGCGGCTGTCGGCAACCGACTCCTGGGTGAGTGACGGGTGCACTGCCGTACTGAACGCGAAACCGACATCCGCCTCCTGCAGCAGCAGCGCCGACATGATCTGCGGCGAATGCAGCGACTCGACTGTCACTGCGATGCCCGGATGCTCCCCCCGAAAACGCTTGAGCGCGCGCGGCAGTACCTCATAGCTCAGCGCCAGTACAGAGAGGATGCGCAACTCCCCCGCATCGCTTCCCATTCGCAGATTGGCTGCAAGCCTCTGCACTTCGTCGAGTTGCGCGAACAGCCGCTCGATGTGCGGATACAGCGCCAGCGCCTCGGTGGTCGGCGTCAGCCGCCCCTTGGCACGCTGGAACAGCGAGAACCCGAGCTGGATCTCCGCATGCTGCAAGGTCCGGCTGACCGCCGGCTGCGTGATGTTGATGAGCCGCGCCGCCGCGCTCACGCTCCCCGTGAGCATGATGGCGTTGAAGACCTCGATGTGGCGAAGGCGCATCGCAGAAGGAGTTGGACCGCCGTTGCCTCAGGGAGCCGGCCGCGCCGACACCTTGCCACGCGAGATGTCCATGATGAGCTGCGCCGCGAGGTAGAGACGCGGCTCGATGGAGTCCACCAGCACGTACTCGGCGTCGGCAGAATGCGCGCCAAAGCCCTGCAGCCCGAAGCGCTCGACCACGGCCGCATGGGTCTTGAGCGCGGCGAAGGCGGCATCGGTACCGCCGCCGGCAACCTTGTCGTCCGCACCCAGTTCCTTGCCGAGTTGCTTGTAGATCTGCTGCGCGTGGAGCGCCAGTGCACGCGAAGCATCCGTGGCTTCCAGTGGCGGGCGGCGGCGCTCGAACTTCATCTCGACCTTGGCCTGCGGAATGAGTTGCTTCTTGACGCGCTCCTGGATCTGCTGCTCGATGCGGTCGTAGTCGCTGACCTTCAGCACCCGCACGTCAGCGCCCGCCGTGGCTGTCGCCGGAATCACATTTCGGTTGGAACCCGAACGGGAGACGGTCCAGTTCATCTTCAGGCCCGTCGCCGGATCGGACAGGTCGCGCATCTGCAGGATCTGGTGCGACAGTTCGTACAGCGCATTCACGCCGAGTTCGGGCGCGGAGCCCGCATGGGAGGCCTTGCCCGTCACGTTGAGCGTCACCGAGGCGATGCCCGCGGTGGCGAGCGAGAGCTTGTCTTCCTTGACCGATGAGCCCTCGAACGACATCACGACATCGTGCTCCCCGCCCAGGCGCGTGATAAGCGTGCGAGCGCCGGGAGAGCTGATTTCCTCGTCGCCATTGATGAGCACCGTCAGCGTGCCGTACTCCTTGAAGTCCATCGCCTTCAGCAACGCGATCGTGTGCGCGATGACCGCGATCCCCTGCTTGTCGTCCGCAATCCCGAGGCCATAGGCCTTGTCGCCCTCGACGCGGAAGGGCTGCTTGTTCAGCATGCCGATCTGGTACACGGTGTCCATGTGCGCGATCAGCATGATCTTCTTGGTGCCCGTTCCCCTGAAAGTCGCGCGCACCACCTTCCCGATCTTCTCAGGTGTGTCCTCCATCCGATAGGCATCGGCCGAAGGATCGATGAGCTCGACCTGTCCACCGAGCGCCTTGAACTTGTCGGCGATCAGGTTGGCAATCTTGTCGAGACCTTCAAGGTCACGACTGCCGGATTCGATCGACACCAGCTGATTCAGCGTCTCCAGCAACGCCGGCTTCTCCTTCGCAGCAAGCGAAGCAATGCGCTGATCAGGTGCAGCAAAAGCGCAAGCACAACCCGCCGCAAGCGCAGCAATCAAAAAGACCTTTCGGCCCGTGGCAATAGCAGTGTTCATGAGTCCCAAACTCTCCTCAACATTCAAAAGACAGATTCCAGAAATACCGCGGAACCGGCTCCGCCGGGCCGCCGGTATTGCCCCCGGTCAGGGGGTAGGCGAAGCGACACGAAGTGCGCGCAGCCTGGGGGCGAGCTCAGCTAGTGTGCTTTGTCCCAATTGGGCCCAAAGCCGATCTCGGCCAGCAACGGCACCTTGAGCTCCGCCACGCCGGCCATGAGCCGCGGAATCTCAGTGCGCACCCACTCGACCTCATCCTCAGGCACTTCGAACACCAGTTCGTCATGCACCTGCATGATCATCTTCGTGCCGCGCTTCTCGGCGTCGAGCACCTCCTGCACCTTGACCATGCTGAGCTTGATGAGATCGGCCGCGGTGCCCTGCATCGGTGCGTTGATCGCGGCGCGTTCGGCACCGCCGCGGCGCGGGCCGTTCGGCGAGTTGATCTCGGGCAGGTAGAGGCGGCGGCCGAAGACGGTCTCCACGTAACCCTTCTGCTTGGCGAGCGCCTTCGTCTCGTCCATGTACTGCTTCACGCCCGGATAGCGCGCGAAGTAGCGCTCGATATACGAGGCGGCGGCCTTGGTCTCGATGCCCAGGTTGCGCGCGAGCCCGAAGCTGCTCATGCCGTAGATCAGGCCGAAATTGATGACCTTCGCATAGCGGCGCTGCTCGTTCGACACCTGGTCCACCGCGACGCCGAAGACTTCGCCTGCCGTCGCGCGGTGCACGTCGATGCCTTCCGTGAAGGCGCGCAGCAGCGACTCGTCGCCGCTGATGTGGGCCATGATGCGCAACTCGATCTGCGAGTAGTCCGAACTCGCGATCACGCTGCCGGCCGGCGCCACGAAGGCTTCGCGCACGCGGCGGCCTTCGGGGGTACGGATCGGGATGTTCTGCAGGTTCGGATCGTTGCTCGACAGCCGCCCCGTCACGGCCACGGCTTGTGCGTAGTGCGTATGCACGCGGCCGCTGCGCGGATTGGCCAGCAAGCCGAGCTTGTCGGTGTAGGTGCCCTTGAGCTTCGACAGGCCCCGGTGTTCCAGGATCTTGGCGGGCAGCGGGAAGTCTTCGGCGAGCTTTTCCAGCACCTCTTCGTCGGTGCTCGGCGCGCCGCTCGGCGTCTTCTTGACGATCGGCAGGCCGAGCTTGGTGAAGAACACTTCGCCGATCTGCTTGGGCGATCCGAGATTGAACGGCTGGCCCGCGAGTTCGTAGGCCTCCTGTTCCAGCGCCATGATGCGCTTGCCGAGTTCTTTGCTCTGCGCGGACAGCGTGGGCGCATCGATCAACACGCCGTTGCGCTCGACGCGGTAGAGCGTTTCGCTCGATGCAATCTCCAGCTCGTAGATGAATCGCAGCTTCTCGTTCGCTTCGAGTTGGGGCCACAGCGCGCGGTGCACGTCCAGTGTCTGATCGGAGTCTTCGCACGAATACTCGGCCGCCTTTTCGATCGACACCTGGCTGAACGGGATCTGGTGCGCCCCCTTGCCGCACAGGTCTTCGTAGTCGATGCCGGTGCGCCCGAGGTGCCGCTCTGCCAGGCTGGCGAGCCCGTGCGGCTTGTGCACTTCGAGCACATAGCTCTGCAGCATGGTGTCGTGTGCATAGCCCTGCACCTCGATGCCGTGGTTGGCGAACACATGGCGGTCGTACTTGACGTGCTGACCCAGCTTCTTTTTCGCACCGTTCTGCAGCCATGGCTTGAGCTTCGCGAGCACCTCGTCCCGTGGCAACTGGACAGGCGCGTCGGGATAGTTGTGGCCGACCGGGATGTAGGCGGCTTCACCGGGTTTCACGCTGAAGCTCAGGCCGACGATCTCGGCGCGCATCTCGTCAAGCGAGCTCGTTTCGGTGTCGATCGCCACCAGCTCGGCGGCCTCGAGCTTCGCGAGCCAGGCATCGAAGGCGTCCCACGTCATCACGGTCTCGTAGAGCAGATTGGTCGCCATGGATGCGGCTTCGAAACTCGGGTCGTCGAAGAGGCCGGTGCCGCCCTCCGGGCCCTTGCGCTTCTTGTTTTCCTCGATCAGCTCGGGCTGCACCTCGTGCGCCTCCAGCGTCTTCACGAGGCTCTTGAAACCGTACTGTTCGTAGAAGGTCTTCAGCCCATCGATCTGCTGCGGGCCGATGGCGATCGCGTCGAGCGCAGGCAGGCCGCCCACGTGCCCGTCGAGGTCGCAATCTGTGCGGATGGTCACGAGCCTGCGGCCCTGCGGGAGCCAGTCGAGCGCCTTGCGCAGGTTCTCGCCGGCCTGGCCCTTGACCTCGGCGGCATGCGCGATCAGATCGTCGAGCGAGCCGTACTGGAGCAGCCATTTGGCGGCCGTCTTGGGGCCGACCTTTTCCACGCCGGGAACGTTGTCGACCGTATCGCCCACCAGCGTCTGGTAGTCGATCATCAGGTTGGGCGGCACGCCGAATTCGGCCGTCACGCCGGCCACGTCGCGCTTCTTGCCGTTCATGGTGTCGATGATCGTGATGTGCTCGTCCACCAGTTGGCTCAGGTCCTTGTCGCCGCTGGACACGATCACCTCGATGCCTTGGCTGGCGGCCGTGCGCGCGAGCGTGCCGATCACGTCGTCGGCCTCGACATCGGGCACGCACAGCACCGGCCAGCCGAGCATCCTGACCACCTGGTGGATCGGCTCGACCTGGCTGCGCAGGTCGTCGGGCATCGGCGAGCGGTTCGCCTTGTAGTCGGGGTACCAGTCGTCGCGGAAGGTCTTGCCCGGCGCATCGAAGATGCAGGCCGCGTAGTCGGCCCGCACCTCGCGGCGCAGGGCCTGCATCATGTTGATCATTCCTCGGATGGCGCCGGTCGCGGGGCTGCTGCTGTCCCCCGGTACGGCGCGAAGGTCGGGCATCGCATGGAAGGCACGGTAGAGATAGCTCGATCCGTCGACGAGCAGCAGCGTTTTCTTGTCGGTCATCGGGGCATTTTGCCGTGCCGGGACGGGGGCCCCGAGCAGCGCGAAAGTTCCTCACTTTCTAGTACCCCTGCGCGAAACGCGGACCTACAATCTCTTCATGTCCTCCTCCACGCTCCACGTTCGCCGCACCCGGCTTGTTTCGCTGGTGCTGGCCTGCGCCGCGCCGAGCGCCGCCGTGCTTGCACAGAATCCGCAGCCACCGGGCTCGACGCCCACCCAGACGCTGCCGGATCCGGACAAGGCAGCAGGCCGCCACAACCAGAAGATCGAGCGTATCCACGTCGAGGACCGCAACGCGACGGTCGACGAACTCCGTGTCGGCGGCCAGACCGAAAGCATCACCGTGAAGCCCGCCAACGGGCCGTCCTACCAAGTGATGCCCAACGAAACCGAACGCATGCGCAATCAAGGGCAATCCGACCAGAGTTCCGGCGAGAACGGTTCACGGGTCTGGTGGAACGTCTTCAAGTTCTGAGCGCGCAGTGGCGGTTTTCACGGAAGTCGGATTCGACGAAGCCGACGCACTGGTGCGTCGGCTCGGTCTGGGTGCCCTCACCGATCTGAGGGGCATCGAGGGTGGCATCGAGAACACCAACTATTTCGCGACCACGGAGTCGGGCGAGTTCGTACTGACGCTGTTCGAGCGACTCGGTGCCGATCAGCTCCCGTACTACCTTTGCCTGATGAAGCACCTCGCGGCACGCGGTCTCCCGGTGCCCGGGCCGGTGGCCGACCCGGAAATCCCGCCGCCCACTGGCCATCCGCTGTCCATTCCGGGCAACGCGCCTTGCGAACTGCTGCACACCGTGGCCGGCAAGCCGGCCGCCATCGTGCAACGCCTGAAAGGCAAGAGCGAACTGGCGCCGACGGCCGCCCATTGCGCCGAACTGGGCCGCCTGCTGGCCCGGATGCATCTCGCGGCGCGCAACTATCCCCGCATTCAGCCGAATCTGCGCGGTCTGCCCTGGTGGAACGACACTGTGCCCGTGGTCCTGCCCTACCTGGAAGCCCCGCAAGCCGCGCTGCTGCGCAGCGAACTGGCCTACCAGAACCACGTGGCCGAATCTTCCGCCTACGCGGCCCTGCCGCGCGGCCCGGTGCATGCCGATCTGTTCCGGGACAACGCCATGTTCGACACCCACGCCAGCGCCGATGCGCCACGGCTGACCGGCGTGTTCGATTTCTACTTCGCGGGCGCCGACACTTGGCTTTTCGACTTGGCCGTGTGCCTGAACGACTGGGCCATCGATCTCGCAAGCGGCCGCCACGATGCCGCGCGCGCCGACGCCCTGCTCGCCGCCTACGGCACGGTGCGCCCCCTGACCGGCCCCGAGCGTGCCTTGCTGCCCGCCATGCTGCGCGCCGCCGCGCTTCGCTTCTGGATTTCGAGGCTGTGGGACTACCACCTCCCGCGCGAGGCGAGCATGCTCAAGGCTCATGATCCGACCCACTTTGAACGCGTGCTGCGCGAACGTGCCCATGCGAGCTTCGAGTTCGACCGCGGCGCCGAAACGCTGGCCGCCTGACCTGACCCGATGAAACTCAACCTCGTGCCGGCGCGCACCGGCGTGCTGTGGGTCCGTACCGGCCTCCAGGCTTTCGCGCGACAGCCGCTGGCCTTCATTTCGCTGTTCTTCTTTTTCATGGCGATGGTGTCGATCGCCTCGCAGGTGCCGCTGATCGGCGCAGCCTTCGCATTGATGCTGCTGCCCACCATGACGCTGGGCCTGATGGCAGCTGCCGCGCAGGCGGCGGGGCCGGAAAAGCCGCCGGCGGGAGCGGTGTTCATGGCCGCGCTGAATGCCATCCGGACGGACGTGCGGCCCATGGCGGTGCTGGGTGCGCTCTATGCGGCGCTGTTCCTCGGCGTCATGGCGATCTCCGCGCTGGCCGATGGCGGCCAGTTCGCCCGTGTCTATCTGCTCGGCGGCCCGCTCACCCGCGAGCTGGCCGAGACCACCGAATTCCAGATCGCGCTCTGGATCGCGATGGGCCTGTACCTGCCGTTGTCGCTGGCTTTCTGGCATGCGCCGGCGCTGGTGCATTGGCATCGCGTGCCGCCGGCCAAGAGCCTGTTCTTCAGCTTTGTCGCCTGCTTCAAGAACTTCGGCGCGCTTACCGTGTTCGGCCTGGTCTGGGTCGGCGTCTTCATTGGCGCCGGCATCGTGCTGAGCCTGCTGGCGACGCTGCTGGTTGCGGTCGGCGCGATGGGCATCGGGGAAGGCGCTTCGGCCGCGGGTGGCGCTGTCATGATCGGCGGCGCGCTGGTGATGGCCGCCATGTTCTTCACGAGCACCTGGTTCACGTTCCGCGATAGTTTCCAGGAGTAACCCCAGCCTCGCCCACTTCGTGTGGCTCGGGCACCCCCTTTCAGGGGGCCACCACGGGCGGCCCGGCGAAGCCGGCTCCGCCGTGTTTCACCAATGGGGCTGGCTACGCCGGCCCGGGATCGGCTAGACCGGCGTCAGCTTCGCGACCGAGAGGGCCAGCCACTTGACACCGTGGCGCGGGAAATTCACTTGCGCGCGGGCGTCGTCGCCGCTGCCTTCCAGCGCAGTCACGGTGCCCTCGCCGAACTTGTTGTGGAACACCTGCATGCCTGAACGCAAGCCGTGCGAGGGTGCGGTCTTCTGCGGGGGCACGGGCGGGCTGGCGAAAGTTTCCTTGCTGCTGTAGCCGCCCCCGCCGCCGCGCGTGGTGGCATAGCCGCCGCCGTAGCCGAAGGCCGACGGGGTGAATCCCTGGTTCTTGGGAGTCAACCACTTGAGCGCGCTTTCCGGCAGTTCCTCGAAAAAGCGGCTCTTGACGTTGTTGCGGGTCTGGCCGTGCAGCATTCGCGTCTGCGAGTGGCTCAGGTACAGGCGCTTGCGGGCGCGCGTGATGGCCACGTACATCAGCCGGCGTTCTTCCTCGAGGCTTTCGTGGTCGCTCATCGAGTTCTCGTGCGGGAACAGGCCCTCCTCCAGGCCGGTGATGAACACGCAATCGAATTCGAGACCCTTGGCCGCGTGCACTGTCATCAGCTGCACGGCGTCCTGGCCGGCCTGTGCCTGGTTGTCGCCCGACTCCAGCGCGGCGTGCGTGAGGAATGCCGCAAGCGGGCTCAGCGTCTCGCCGGTTTCCGCATCGGGGGCCAGCGCCTCGTCGACGAGGGGGCGATTGGGATCGAGACCCTGGCTTGCGGGTGATTGCCGCAGTTCGTCGACGGGCAGCGCCACCGCGTCGCGGCCGAAGCCTTCCTGCGTGACAAAGCTCTCGGCGGCGTTGACCAGTTCGTCCAGGTTCTCCAGGCGGTCGGCTCCTTCGCGATCGGCCTTGTAGTGCTCGACCAGGCCGCTGTGGTCGAGAACCAGTTCGATGATCTCGCGCAGCGACATGCCCTGCGTCTGCTCGCGCAGCACGTCGATCTTGGCGACGAAGGCCGAGAGATTGCCGCCAGCCTTGCCGCCGACCGCGCTCACCGCGTCGTGCAGCGACCGGCCGGCCGCACGGGCCGCATCCTGGAGCTGCTCGATGCTGCGCGCACCGATGCCTCGCGGCGGGAAGTTGACGATGCGAAGGAAACTCGTGTCGTCGTCCTTGTTCTCCAGCAGCCGCAGGTAAGCCAAGGCGTGCTTGATTTCGGCGCGCTCGAAGAAGCGCAAGCCACCGTACACGCGGTACGGCACGGCCGCAATGAAAAGCGCCGTTTCGATCACCCGGCTCTGCGCATTGCTGCGGTAGAGCACGGCCATTTCCTTTCGGTCGATCCCGTCGCGCACCAGTTGCCGCATTTCCTCGACCATCCACTGCGCCTCGGCGAAATCGCTGGTCGACTCGTACACGCGCACGGGCTCGCCCGGGCCCTGGTCGGTGCGCAGGCTCTTGCCGAGACGCTTCTTGTTGTGGCTGATCAGCTCGTTCGCCGAATCGAGGATGTTGCTGTAGCTGCGGTAGTTCTGCTCCAGCTTGATCTGATGCGAAACATCGAACTCGCGCACGAAGTCGGCCATGTTGCCCACGCGGGCACCGCGGAAGGCGTAGATGCTCTGGTCGTCGTCGCCGACCGCGATCACGCTGTTGTCGCCCGGCACGAAGCGGCCGTCAGTCGTCGTGCCCGAGAGCATCTTGATCCACGCGTACTGCAGCCGGTTGGTGTCCTGGAACTCGTCAATGAGGATGTGGCGGAAGCGCCGCTGGTAGTGCTCGCGAACCGGATCGTTGTCGCGCAGCAACTCGTAGCTGCGCAGCATCAGCTCGCCGAAATCGACCACGCCTTCGCGCTGGCATTGTTCCTCGTAGAGTTGGTAGAGCTCGACCTTCTTGCGGTCGTCGTCGCTCCGGATCTCGACGTCGCGCGGGCGCAGGCCGTCTTCCTTGGCGCCGGCAATGAACCATTGCGTCTGCTTGGCCGGAAAACGCTCGTCGTCGACGTTGAACTGCTTCATCAGCCGCTTGATGGCCGAGAGCTGATCCTGGGTGTCCAGGATCTGGAAGGTGGACGGCAGGCCGGCAAGCTTCCAGTGCGCGCGCAGGAAACGATTGCACAGACCGTGGAACGTGCCGATCCACATGCCCCGCACGTTGACCGGCAGCATCGAGCCCAGCCGCGTCATCATTTCCTTGGCGGCCTTGTTGGTGAAGGTGACAGCCAGGATGCCGCCGGGTGATACCTGGCCGGTCTGCAGCAACCATGCGATGCGGGTGGTCAACACCCGTGTCTTGCCCGAGCCGGCGCCCGCAAGGATGAGTGCATTGCCGGCCGGGAGCGTCACGGCGGCACGCTGCTCCGGGTTGAGGTTTTGAAGCAGCGGCGAATCTGCGGCAGCCGCGAGGTCGGTGAACATCCGTCGATTGTAGAAAGCACTGCGTATGGGGGTTATACGAAGCGGCTGAAGTCACTTTCCGGGCCGGGCGGGTAGAATCAGTCACCGGGCCCAAGTTTCTTGACGTCCGGTTTTTTTGTGCCTGCGCACAGCAGGGTTCGGTCGCGCCGCCACGGCGCACCCGCAGATCCGGTCTCCAAGCCAAGCGCCCCATCGCCGCCGAAATCCTTCGGCGACGACCTTATCAAGGAGCTTGGATCTCATGCAAATCTTCGACTACGACAACATCCTTCTGCTGCCACGCAAGTGCGTGGTGGAAAGCCGCTCCGAGTGCGACGCCAGCGTCACCCTCGGCGGACGCAGCTTCCGCATCCCGACGGTGCCCGCCAACATGAAGACGGTGGTCGACGAGACCATCTGCACCTGGCTCGCGAAGAACGGCTACTTCTACGTCATGCACCGCTTCGACCTGGATAACGTGCAGTTCGTGAAGGACATGCGCGCCAAGGGTGCGTTCGCCTCGATCTCGCTGGGTGTCAAGAAGCCGGACTACGACACGGTCGATCAGTTGGCCGACGCCGGCCTGGCGCCCGAATACGTGACGATCGACATCGCACACGGCCATGCGGACACCGTGAAGAACATGATCGCGTACCTCAAGAAGAAGCTGCCCAAAACCTTCGTGATCGCGGGCAACGTCGGCACGCCGGAGGCCGTGATCGACCTGGAGAACTGGGGCGCGGACGCCACCAAGGTCGGCATCGGCCCGGGCAAGGTCTGCATCACCAAGCTCAAGACCGGCTTCGGCACCGGCGGCTGGCAGTTGTCGGCGCTCAAGTGGTGTGCCCGCGTGGCGACCAAGCCGATCATTGCCGACGGCGGCATCCGCGACCATGGCGACATCGCCAAGAGCATCCGCTTCGGCGCATCGATGGTGATGATCGGTTCGCTCTTCGCAGGCCACGAGGAATCGCCGGGACAGACCGTGGAAGTCGACGGCACGCTCTTCAAGGAGTACTACGGCTCGGCCAGCGACTTCAACAAGGGCGAGTACAAGCATGTCGAAGGCAAGCGCATCCTCGAACCGATCAAGGGCAAGCTCGCCGACACGCTGGTCGAGATGGAGCAGGACATCCAGAGCTCCATCAGCTACGCGGGCGGCCGCAAGCTCATGGACATCCGCAAGGTCAACTATGTCACGCTGGGTGGTGACAACGCCGGCGAACACCTGCTGATGTAAGGCCGCCGGCGCGCCTCAGGCGTCGACCAATTGCGCGGCGAGACCGTGCAGCCGCTGGCCGGGGTCGGCCAGCGCATCCACGACGCCGAAGTGGTCGAGCCCCGGAAGCACCTCGCAGACGGGGACCACTTTGGGGCCCCACACCTCGCGGATCAGCGTGTTGTGGCGGATGAACTCCTCGCTCTCCTCGCCACCAGCGACCGTGTAGAGCCGGCCGCGCGTCGGCGCCGGCCAGAGCGCCGGACTCAGGCGCAGTGCATCGGCATCGCTCAGCCGGATCGCATCCGCGATGAAGGGCGCATGCTGCAGCGGCCGCAAGTCGTAGAGGCCGGAAATCGAGAGCGCGTTGCGAACGAGTTGCGCCGGCAGATCCGGTGCCACGGCCTTCCAGTCGCAAGCCAGCAGCATCGCAGCGAGGTGACCGCCGGCCGAATGGCCGGTCACGGTGATGCGCGAGGGATCGCCACCGTGGGACGCGACGTTGCGCCAGGTCCATTCGAGCGCGCGCACCATCTGCAGCGCGATGTCCGCGATGCCGACCGGCCGTTCGGGTGTGCCCGGGCACAGTGCGTAGTTGGGTACCACGACGCACACGCCGCGGTCGTTGAACGCCCGGGCGATGAATGAATGATCGCTCTTGTCGAGCGAGCGCCAATAGCCGCCATGGACGAACACCAGCACTGGCGCATCCGCCACCGGCGCGGGAAAGACGTCGAGCGTCTCGCCGGGCTCGTCGCCGTAGCGCACGTCCACGCTGCACGGCAGGGAGGCTCGAAGTGACGCGGAATCCGCCGCCCAGCGTTCGAGGTACGCGGGATGACCCGGTACGCGCGCCCGGTTGTTGTACATGCGGTCCAGCCAGGCGGGATCGTACGAGACCATTCTTCTTGCTCCGGAGTTGGGGAGGCGCGCATCTTGGCATGCGCCGCCAAGGCTGCACGGAGTCCCGGGTTCTGGTTAGAATTCTCCTTGCGTTGGGGGGGTAGCTCAGCTGGGAGAGCGCCGCGTTCGCAATGCGGAGGTCGGGAGTTCGATCCTCCTCCTCTCCACCATTTTTCAATGCTGGCGCGGGTTTACGTCACAAAGGCAGGCACCACGAATGCGGTGCTCTTGTAGTTCAACCTTTGGAGTAAACCCATGCTGGAAAACCAGTCGGGCGCCGTCGATTTCGGCGCCACTTTGCAGAGCACCGCATTCCTTTCCCGGGGAGTGCCCGTCCGGCCGGACGCATCGGCCAAGCCCGCGGCGGCGCCCCGCGCAAACGGTGCGCGCGTCGTCACGCTCAGGCCGCGCGAGACCCGCAGCTACACCCTGTCCGACACCGTGGACGCCTACTTGGCGGCCTACACGGGCCGCGACCCGGCCCTGCAATCCACGCTCGCGATGTGGGTCGAGCGCATGGGCGACATGAACCTCGAGCAGATCACGGGCGACCACGTCGCGGCCGTGCTCGAGGAGATGGCCGCGTCACCCATCCTGCGCTATTCGGGGCGACACCCCGACACGGGCGAGCCCGTCTATCGCTCGCAGGGCCTGCGCGCCCCCGCCACGATCAACCGCTACAAGTCGGTGCTCGGCACGATCTACGGCTACGCCAAGAAGCGCAAGCTGCTGCCGCAATCCTTCATGTCCCCGACCCGCATGGTGGCCTCGCTGGAGGTGGACAACGTGCGCGACCGCTCGTTTAGCGAGGACGAGCAGCGCGCGCTGCTCGCGCAGGCCAAGATCGCACCATGGGAAAAGATGTACCTCTACGTCCTGATGGCCCTCGCCACCGGAGCGCGCCGCGGCGAACTGCTGCAATTGCGCGGCAGCGATCTGGATCTGAAACGGATGCCCGCCACCGCCACCGCACGGCTCACCAAGAACGGCGACGTGAAGACGATGGTGCTGTCGCAGCAAGTGGTGGACGAGATCCGTCGATCAGGCGCGCCGCAGCCAGGCGCCCTGCTGTTCGAATCAAAGAAGAAGCCTGGCCAGCCCTTCACGATCAACAAGCCCTTCCAGCGCCTGCTAGCAGCGTGCGGTCTGGAGGGGCACCGTCTGCATGACTTGCGCCACACGACGGGCACCGTGCTCGCGCGCTCGGGCAAGAAGGATCATGAGATCTCGGCGATCCTCGGCCACCGGGGACTCGAAATGGCGCGCCGCTACGCGCACCACAATGTAGATAGCAAGGCGGATGTCATACAGAGTTCGCCGCTGGTCCGACTGGGATGAGTGCGATTCGCTCCGCCCCGTTCACAATGGACGCGGTGTGAGTGATACCCCCGGAGGTCTGCCATGCTGTCCAGCCACCTTGCCGCGCAACTGCGGCGAACCGCTGACCAAGAAGGCATCAAGCAGACCGCAGGCTCGATCTTTAGCACGCTCCTTGGAAGACTCGGCGATGCTCTCGAAGACGCCGGTGTCGGATCCGACGAGGCGTCGTTGGCGAGCGACGTCGTGAGCGGCATGCTCCGGTCGATGGCAGGCGCCTCCGATGCGATCGGTGGCAGCGGTGATCTCGTCGGCCGAGGCGGCGAGGAGCGCGCAGCGTCACTAGTGGCGCGGGCCGCAAACGCAGCGGAGGCGACCGGGACACACCATTGATGACCACGCGGCTGTGGCCGGGCCGGGAAACGCCCCGGCCCCGTTGCAACTACTGCCGCATTTCGTGGCGCACGCCATCCACGAAAGCTTCGATCTCGCGCGCCCATGGCAAGCGCGTACCGAGCGCCTGCCCATAGGTGTTGCGGGCCTGCCGTCGCGTCACCGAGGCCTCGCCTCGTATAGCCCGGACAAACTGCGCGGCGACCTCCTCGCCGTCCTCCGAGCGGAACTCCAGCACGGCAAGGCGGCGCAAGGCCAGCACCTTACGCATGCTCCGGACGCGCGGGCCTCCGATGCCAGTACGCGTCCAGCGTTGCCCTCGCGCGAAAGCCCGTGCGATCAGATAACCGGAAAGATCGGGGTCCATGGTGAGACCTCCTTTGCAAAGATAAGGTTGAAGGAAATCAGCGCACGCGCGAAAGCGATGGCGCGCATTTCGCGCGCGTGCATATGCCTGCCTTACCTTGCCGCGCCTGGGATCTCCTTCGGTGCGCCAGCGGGCCCGAACGGAGACGAGTTCCTTGTGATGGGGGCGCCCAAAGGTGGTGAGCGTCATCGGCATCGATGCAGCAGCATGGCGGCATCGAACGAACTACCGCGCCTTTGTACGCCTCGGCGCCGAGGCCAGTCAAGGGGACGGCTACCGGCCGTGAAGTTCGCCCCGCCCAAGGCGAAGTCCGCGGATACAACGGCGGCCCTCTCTCTCATGTCTCTATAGCGCGGCACCCGCCTCGCAGTTTGCACTGGCGGAGCGGTGGCGAACCCGGACCGGAGTAGCGATCGAAGCCAGGGAGACGACAATGAACGGATGCAAGACCAAGAAAAACCTAATCGCATCGCAGCGTACCTACTTTTTTTAGCACGACAACGGCGCCCGCTAGTTGTTGCAGTTTTTGTTGCCATTCTGGGGTTTGTCGTCCTCGTCGTCAGGCCGGACTTATCCGTCTTTTTTGGCAGACCATATGACATTCCCCCGATTGGACTTGCGACAGTCTTGTGGGGTTTCGCAATTTCGCTCGCTCTCTCAGATTACTTGAAGGGCCCCGCCGAAACCATTGAAGCGAGCCGTCCCGGTAGGGTGTTCGACGACCTGGTGGCGCTAAATCATCGCTTGGCTCTCTTGGAGCTTCATTGGACAGAACGCTCCAATGCCGACGTGGCCGCCTTAGTGGGCAATCGAGAAGGAATAATCCAAGAACTGCGCGAGTCGCTATCGGCTTCAGTTGCTGATTCGCTCGTAAAGCAGTTTGAACCAACACTTTTGGCGAACGCCCGCGAGCAACAGATCAGATCAGCGTTCTTGCAGGCGCAGCAGCGCATGTACCGTGAAGTAGAAGTACTGGGACGACGCGCACGCCTGAACTTAGTATTCGGCGTCTTAACGACTGGCGTCGCAATTCTTTTGTTGGCCTACATGGTCCTTTGGCATGAACGCCAATTCGTTGATCTGACTGCTTTGCTGTCTCATTACGTGCCCAGGGTGACAGTCGTCGTCTTTGTCGAGGTGTTCTCGTTCTTCTTCTTAAGACTATATAGAGCAACTCTCGGCGAAATTCACACCTATCAAAACGACCTGACACGTTTGGCACTGCAACAAGTTGCCGTCGACGCCGCATGGGCCGCCCCGGATCACGCTGTGAGAGGCACTCTCGCCAAAGATCTGCTGACTACATCGGAGAAGGCATCATCAGGATCGCGAGTCGACGACAAGGCGGTTGATCCTGCGGCCGTACTAGATCTCATGGAGCGTTTCGGCAAGCTTGTAGAAAAAGGGAAGAAGCCCGGAAAGACCGAATAGCCGTAGCTGTCCGAACGGTCCGGCGTTGTCGGATGGGTCGGCGGCGGCCGAGTAGCGCGTGCAGGACCCCATTGAGGTTCGCCTCAGGCGGGCGGAGCACTTCGCAAGCGCAAGGGCCTCGACACGAGATCGCTGCAACGGACTAGCCTCCTGCGCTCGTCTTCCTGGAGTGCTCGTCTTCCCATGCCTTTGACCAGCGACCCTCCGCTTCAAATTTCTTCTGCAATCGCAGGAAGTCGCGCGACAGCGCCTCAATCTCCTTGACCTGAGCCTCGAGCTCGCCCAAGGTGATCCGCACCTCTGGCGCAATCTTGTCAGGATCAAACTCCCATGACAGTCCAACGAACGCGAACAGGTCCGGCTCGCGCATGCTGACCCGGCCCCAGCGGCCATGCGCATAGTCGTTGCGCAAGGCCCGAGCGCGTTCGACACGCTCGAACCACTTCTCGAACGCTTCTCGTGCCGCCAATTTGCTGTGTCCCCATGTCTCGAACACCAGCGGTCGGAGCTTTCTCACGCGCTTTCTGAAAGGCTCGCTTGCAGATAGCAGGTCTTCGACTTCGACACCTCGGTAAGGCCCGAGCCATTTCAGTTGCAAGCCTATATTGAGGTCTAGCCGCGCATAAGCGTGGACCAGACGCCCAAGCAACCAATGCAATCGATCCTCGCCTCGCAGTGCTTCGGTCCCCATGCGTCAGCCCACCGGTGCCGCGTCTTCGTCCTCGCCCGGCGAGCGAGGACCGATGCGCTCGTCAGTTGCCAAGCGGTAGAGCGCAACCGTACCGGCCTCGAAGGCTTCGGTCCACGACGCGAATGACAGCTCGCTGGACTGGACGTCGACCCACACCGAAGCGTCCTCGGTGCTTTCGTGCAGCACCCAGAAGTACTGCCCGGGATCAGGCTCGTCGACGTAGACGGAGATGTGACGCAGATGGCTCATTTCGCCATTTTGATGTTATCGCTACTGGATATTCATACAGCATAATTTCACCTATGCGAGTCAGGATGAAGCGACGCTTTCGACATGGGGTGGAGTTGCCCGACGTCGATTTCCACGCCCAGGAGTGGGTACGCGGAATGCTGCAGTTCGAGCGCGAGCGACTTTATCTATGCCAGAGCACGCCTGGGCACAACCCGCCCCCCTTTGGCGTGTTGTACAGGCCAACTCTAAAGTCCTGCTTTAACGACACGTTCGCCTTTGCGGGCATCGAGCAGGAGGGCCGCCAGTGGATGGCACAGGTCTGGTTCTGCGAGGTTGGCAGCGGGCGGGCGGGCAACTAGCGACAGGACGCAACTCTCGCTGCCATTCGCAAGTCTTTCACTTGGGCGTCGGCCCGCAACGGAAAAAAGCCACCCGAGCGAGCCCGGGTGGCCTCTTCAAACCCGACCCGTCAGAAGGGCCGGGGATCCAGCCAGACCACGACAGCGCAGGCCGCCGCGAGCAGCAGGACTGCGAGGATCAGGAGCCGGCGCGCCATGGTCAGAAGACGGACTTGTCGCCGATCCTGATCGACTTGATCAATGCGCTCTTGAAGGTGAGCGTCGTCGAGTCGCCGAGATTGAAGTCGAGCGCGGGGGTCATGCCAGCGGACGCCTTGGGATTCGGGAAGTTCCAGATGCACGCGTCGGGGTAGGCTGCGATTAGCGCATCGAGCGACATCGCGCCGCCGCCGGTCCCGTTCGCGCCATTGAGCAGGACCGTCCCGTTCGTCGGGTAGGGCTTGGTCCCGGTGCGATACCACTTGACCTCGCTCGGCGTGGCCGTGTAGCGCGTGAAGCCGTCCGTCGTCGCGACCCCGTCCATCTCCCGGAGCCTCGTGATCAGATTCACATAGGACAGGCCATTGCAGTTCGGGCTGATCGTGGTCGTCACGTAGAGGTCATCGACGGCGGTCGGCGTGCTGTTGGCCCAAAGCGGCGTATCGGCTGCAAAGAGCTTCGCCTCGAACGAGATCCCCGGGTATTCCGAGAGCTTGAGCTTGTGCAGGAACGAGAGCCCATAGACGGCCTTGTTGCCCGTCACGGCGTTGTTCGCGCTCGGTGCATCGGCGGGTTTGTCGCTGTAGAAGGTCGTCAGCTTCACGGCCAGCTCGCCGCTACTTTCCCAAGGTGGCCCCGCAGCGCCGTCCGTTGCCGCGACGAATGCATGGTTGTCCGAGAAGTCCATCGAGCAGGCCGGCAGACTCGCTTGACCGCGCGAGCAGTCGGCATCTTTCCATGCCTTCGGTGCCGGTGCCGGTGCCGGTGCTGGCGCGGGTGCTGGCGCGGGTGCTGGCGCTTCGGTCTCCGATCCGGGCGGCGGCGGCGGGGGCGTGATCTCGTTGCTCGGCGCGGGCGCAGGAGCTTCCACAGCGGGCGCGGGCGCTGCTGCCGAGGGTGAGGGCGCGGGAGCCGGCACGAAGCCTCCAGAGCCTCCTCCGCCGCAGGCGGCGAGCGTCATCAGGATCGCGCTCGCAATCAATGGTCTTGTGTGTTGCATATTAGGCTTTCAGATTAGGTTTTTCAGAATTAGGGGAACCCCCGGCCATAGCCGCCCGGGCACTGGCTGCGGCAAGTGCCGGGAGCCTCAGAGGTCCAGATCGCGGTCGTTGTCGACTGCGCCGCGCCGGCTCTTGACGTACTCGGCAACGCGCAGCGCCTGCTCTTGCGTCAGGAACGCCTCGATCGGCGGCTCGGCGCTCATGCGATTGCCGAAGTACTCGATGCGGTGGGCGTGCGGGAATCGGCGCAGGCAGTAGAAGCCCGGCACGGTCGGATGGTCGGCGCTCTGCCATTCGGTTGGGGCGGGCATTACGTGCCCTCCTTGGACTTGTCGAGCGCCTTGACGCGCTCGATCACAGCGGGCGTCATCTCGAAGGCACCAAGCGGCAGCGCGAGATCCCGGCCGCTCGACCAGCGGATGAAGACCATCGCGTCGCCTTCATCGAGCCGCCAGCATCCGAAGAAGGCAGAGCCGCCCTCTTTCTTGTCGGTCGAATAGGCTTGCAGTTCGCCAGTGCGGCAGAGGTCGCCCTTCGAGTCTGTGAGCCGGATCAGCCCGCCGGCCTTGTTCGGGGTCGTCAGCAGCGTCTCGGCCATCGAGGGCAGCGCGAGCGCGGCGAGTGCCGCGAGGATTGCAAGGCGCTTCATCCGAGTTCTCTCGTGACGTTCGCGCCGCCGACCGCGGCGTTTTGCTGGGCGCAGCCGGACGTGGCTGCGCTGGCCGCGACCAGCGCGGCCATCAGGAGCCGTCGGGTCATGCGGGCCTCGCGAGGCTGGTCAGGACGACGACGCCGAACCATCCCAGGAGGGAGAGGCGGCGATCAATGATCGATTGCAGTTGCGCGATCGTGGCGCGCGCGCGGTCTATGCGGCGAAAGTTGGTAAGCGCTCAATAAACCACGTCCTTGCGGCGGCCGCCATGGACCATGAAGCTACGTTCCCATGTACAGCAACATGGGAACGTGATGTCAGAGTGGTTGTCGGAGTTGGGC